>JASGEU010000102.1:0-110077 GCA_047606065.1 Mobilitalea sp. | reverse complement strand
GGGTTCAGGAAGCGGTTGTAACAGGAAATAATTCCGAGGTTAATACCGAGGGCACCACTGTTAAAGTCGCACAGGGTACCACTAATGTAACTGTTAATGGAACTGTGGTAAAGGAAGAGGATAAGGTGGTAATTCCTACACCGACTCCGCTGCCAACCCCAACCACAAGACCCGGTACAACACCCACCATAACGCCAAAACCATCAGTAACACCTACTGTAACAATTGCACCAACACCTACTACAATACCGACGACTCCTCCAATCTACGTACCGCCGGTAACACAGGCACCGGTACCAAGCCCGACAGTAAAACCAACTCCCACAGTGACGCCTACTCCGACCGCAATACCTACCCCAACTTCAACACCGACTCCAACCGTAACACCAACACCGACGGAAGCTCCTGACCCAGTACCCAGTGAGGCGGAGAAATTGGTAGCTTATAATGAAGTTCTTGCCGATATAGAGGACTCAGTCAATGCGTATATGGAGAACAAAGCATCGGAGCTTCTACCTGCTACAAAGACAGACTGGATTGCTTTGATGAATCTGCTGATGGAATTTGATGAGTTAAAAGAGGAATATCAGACGGTTGCGTTGGATGATGCTTATCTGTATGCCTATGCGGATTATGCCTTTGGTATCATTGAAAATGGCTCTGGTTATGCAACAGAGATCCAGCCTTACTACATAAGCAAGCGAGCAGGAACGGCAACCTATACACAGGCAGTAGCCGCCGCAAATGATTTTGTAAAAATGATTGGCCGTGTGAATGTCGATACTTCATTACTCTCTGGAAAAATAAAAACTCTCATTGTCTCCTTTGCCTTGGATAGTAATGACTTCTATGAAGCGATGCTTGCAATTATCGAAGGAGAAGAGAATTATTATTCAGAATTTACCCTGGAAGATGCACCATATTTCCAGAACAAATTAAACCAACTCTTTCTAGAGGATGAAGAGCTGGTGGAGTGCTCTGACCTTGACAGATTAACCACCAGACAAGCGATAAGCTGTTTTAATAAATTCTTTTTCATGTTCGATGAAGAATACTCCATTCAATATTTATCAGAAGAATATGAGGAATTACTGGAGGAAGTTATAGCTGCCCTGCCTGTAATTACAAAGATCAATTCTCATATCGTGGATGGAAAGGATTGGTATGATAATGCAGACTACGATTATGAAGCATATGTAGCAAATGGCGGCCTTGCAGCTCTCCAGACGGTATTACAGGAGTTGTTTGATGCCATTGGCTCACAGCTTATAGCAGCCGAGGACTACGAAGTTAAATCCGAAAATATCCCTGCTATCGTAGATGATTTAGTATGGAAAAGTACCTGTTATAATGTGAATGAGGATGGTTATTATGAGGTATTTTACCGCTATCTTCATGAAAAGGGTAATTTCACAAATGAATACGAAGAGAAGGAAGCAATTGTAGCCAGTGTCAATTCCATTGTGTGGGGTATCTTTTATTCCCAGAACTGGAGCGTATCGTATATTGCTACCTATCAGAATGCCGCAGATGCTGTAATTACAGCGGCTAAGGCGGACAATAAGGAAGGAACCTTCCTGGCTATTAAAGAGCTATATCGGTTAAAGCTATCAGAAAATAATGGTAACAATCCCGAATGGTCTGAATTCCCAGCACAGCCGGTGGAGACAGATGGAATCACACCTGCCATTGATAAAGATTATTATATTGATCTCATTCAGAATGCTTTAGAGGATGAAAACTCCAGGCTATATGCATATGATACTGACCCCAATTCCCGTTCTCTGGATCATGCCATGTATGAATTAAGAGATTTTGTATATGAGAGTCATACCTCACAGCTTGAGATTATTCAGGAATATCAATCCTTGGTAGAGGAAGTTCTTGATAAACTGCCAGAAGGTACTAATCATTACTGGACAGATGAATATGGAGTTACGCATTTTGATTCGGTAGAATATGACACTGATTTCGATAGCTCCGAGCTTTTAACAACTCTTCGCAGCCTATTGGAACAAGTTGATATCTCTGAAATTCTTAATCAGGATTTACCGGACTATGAGATATCAGACGAGTATATGGCTTCGATTCTTCAGACCCTTATGCATCGATCTCATTGTGATGAGGTCAATCCGGATGGATGGATTGAACCGTTATATTATTATGCAGCCCATATTGATGAACTGACTGGTGCAGCCAGAATTAACGCAATTCGAGAAGCGCTGCATACCATTGTATGGGGTATCTATGATGCTCAGAGGGAGGCAGAGAGGCTTATAGTCTTAAATGATCGAATGGAGATGGTGGAATCCGCCACAAGAGCTTACCTGGAGGATGAATTATCCTCTGAGAAGCGTGAGGCTACCAGAGCAGCCTGGGTTGCATTGTTCAATCAGCTTCAGGAGTATGAGGAGCTGAAGGAGGAATATCAGGCAGTAGCTATTTCTGAGGATTATCTGTATGATTATGCAGAATATACACTGATTATCCTGGAAAAAGGATCTGGATATGCTACAGAAATCAAACCCTATTATGACAGTAAGCAGGTCGGTGAAGAAAACTATTGGCAGGCGGTGAATGCTGCAAATGATTTCTTTAAGATGATCAGCCGTGTCAACACCGAGACTGCAGAGCTAAATGAACTCATTCTCCCGATATATGCTGCACTGGATCAATCTTCCAGTGAATTTTATACCGCTGTAATTCAACTATTTGATGAACCCGAGACAGAATATCCCTTGTTCACCGAAGAGCAGGCAGAATATTTTCAGGAGAGGCTTCAACAGCGTATCTCAGCAGAGACATATTATAATGAATTATCTGATTTGGTGAAGTTAACCTTCATTCAGTCACTGGATAGCTATTTCTTCCTAACCGACGTCTTCCATCAGGAATATGAGTTGTACTTTCTTTCAGCTGCTTATGAGCCCTTAATTACTGCAGTGCTTGATGCATTGCCGGAATGGGAAGCACATTATGCGGAGGATGATCCTAGCCGCTTAGAATGGGTGGAATACGACGAAAATGTTAGCACTGCTGCATTATTTTCCGCGCTTCGTGACATATTTGAACAGGTGAATACCTCCAATATTATTGGGGTTGATATGTCAACTTATGAGATAACAGAGGATAATATAGGTCATATTCTGGATCGCCTGGTATGGGAGGTTTCCTGTGATACAATCTATGAAGATGGTTCAGGACACCCCCTGTATTATTACAGAACCAATCCTGATCTAGGGGGAATCTTAAAAGCACAGGCAATTATTGAGGCGATCAATAGCATCGTATTGACAGTATATGATTCCCAGAATTGGAGTTCATGGTGTTTGGATAGGTATCAGGATACAGTAAATCATATAATTGCTGTTGCAACAGATACCGATGTAAATATAACTGAACTATATTCTTCAATACTTGAACTTTATCAATTAAAGCTTACAGAGGAGGATGAAAATAGTGTTACGGATTGGCTCAATCATCCGCAACCAAATAACGGGAGTGAACCTGCCATTGATGTTGTCTACTTTTCTCAAAGAGTAAAGAACTGGCTGGAGGATGAGAATTCCCAATTGTCAAAATATTTAGCAAGGCCGAATTCCTTTTATCTCAATCGTGTAATATATGACCTACGGGATTTGGTGGATGAAAGCCAGCTAAACAATATAGGCTTTGTGAGCAACCTATATGATGCCTTTTATGTAATATCGGATGAGACCAACATTACAGTCCCAGGAACAACCATCAGTATTAGTAATACGGGCCTGAAGAACTTGGTTCAGAATCTGATCGATGGTCAGAAATTTTTAGGAGAAGATGAAAGTCGATGGGGATACATGTATTATTCAGAAGAGCGATTTGCAGACTATGTGACTGAGATTGCAGGATACATTAATGATCCTACGGTACAAGACTGGGACCCTCCAGCGCAGTTTGGGCTTTACCTGTATGGACAGGGAAATGGAACCTATGACCATACGGAGGTTGTATACCGGGCAGCAGGAGAACTGATGTGGGCTGTCAGCGAGGTTAATCTGCGATTGGATACTGAAGAATAGAGACGCATATGGACGAGGTTGTCAAGACCAGGCAACCTCGTTTTTAAATATGATAAATAACATATAAAGCAGACAACCCATAATTGTCAACACAGCTTTGTTGATGTATAATTTTGTTAAATGAAAACCCATCAATAAGGGAATTGCAGGTTTTAGATCTTTGTTCTAAATTATTAAAAATCTTATGAAAACAGGTGTAAGATAATGGGTACAGTAGTTGGATTCCTTCAGGATTATAAGGATAATAATATTTTTTGTACAAACCTGCCGGACAAAATAACTGAAGAATATACCGTGGAGGCCTGTCTGAAGGAGTCACAATGGAAGCAGGTTTATATCATTGTGCGTAAATCCGATGGTTTAAAATGTGTTCTTAAGTGCCTTTCACCGGAAAGCAAAGAAAACCCCGAGGAAGAATATCAGCTGCAATCAAAGCTCATGCACGAAGGATTAGTACCGGTAATTGAGGTTGTCCGAAATGAAAGTTGTACTTATCTGATCAGAGAATACATAGAAGGTGACACCATAACTGACTTAGTTGAAATGACAAAGCAGGGTAAGCTGTCGGATACAATAATCCTTAATATTATTAAACAACTATGTCAGGTACTAAATTACCTGCATTCTCAGAAGCCACCGATTATACACAGGGACATTAAGCCGGATAATATTATTATTATGAAGGATGGACGATTAAAGCTAATTGATTTTGGGATATCAAGGCGATTTAATGATGAGCAGAATAAGGATACGGTAATCATGGGATCACAGTATCTGGCTCCTCCTGAGCAATATGGCTTTCTGCAAACAGACGCCAGGTCCGATATCTATTCCCTTGGGATTCTTATGTTCTATATGACCACCGGAAGTCTGGATATAAAAGAGATGAATGAGTTTATTATTTCAAAACATTTGAAAAGGAGTATCCTTAAGTGTACCAGATTCTCACCTAAGGACCGGTACTCTTCAGTCAAGCAGATAGCAACAGAGCTGCTTCTCGTAAATACACTAGTTCAGCATAGAAAGTCTTTGAAGATATTAGCAGTAATATTAATTCTCTGTGCATTTATCGGCAGCAATTTATTTACGATCCAGTATTATAAAAGTACTCACCGGAATACGGGGCATAATGACGACACCTTGACTCAAGAGAATATACCACCCTCTTTCGAAACCAGTCAGGAGCAATCCCGTGTTCCTTCAGATATAACAGCTGCAGCAGATGGGATAACTGCAAAGGATGTCTCAAATCTTTCAGATACGGCAAATATAGCAGACAATGCAGATACAGAGGATATATCGAATATAACAGATACCTCCGGCGGATTCGTATCACAGACAATTACTGATTCGGAGGACTCTTTGGAATATCATTTTACCTCACCATTGATTGAAGAAGCTGTCCGATATGAGCTTAAAAAAGAGGATCATGAGATAATAACCTTAGCCGATCTGAAGCAAATAAAGAAGCTTACCATTTGCGGAAAACAGATATTTGATGACTGGTATGAGATATCACCATTAGGAGACAGGCAGTTTGTATTTGATACAAAATATCATGCTGATCCTCTGTACAATGTAAAAGGGGATATCAGTTCCGTGGAGGACCTTTCACTTATGGTTAATCTTACGTCCTTAGCACTGTATAATCAGCAGATAGAGGATCTGTCACCTCTTAAGGATCTTGTATCGCTGGAACGTCTGGGCATTGCTTCAAACTACATAGAAGATCTTTCACCCCTGGAAGGCTTGAAAAACCTCAAGAAGTTAAGCGTATCCGATAATGTAATTAATAATCAGCAATTGCAGTCGATTAAAGAGCTGACCTCTTTGGAATTATTGGATATTGGCGCTACCGATATAACCAGCATCTATGATATCCGAGACATGAAGCTGCACTCACTTTCTGTATTTGATAATTTTATGGGAGATTTTGAAGGACTTGAGAATATGCAGGATCTGGAGGAACTGATTACATCAGGACTGGAAACAAGGATTACTGAAGAGGCATTACAGCGAATTGCGACATTGACCAAACTAAGAATGCTTAATATTAGTGGGGGAGAAGGCTTTGACTTATCCCTGCTGTCTAATATGAAGCTGCTTGAGGATGTTGTACTGAGTGGGATTCAGAGTATAGATGTAAGTGAGCTGAATAACCCCAGACTTACTGCTCTTAGAGTGGATTATATCAAGGAATTAAAGCTCTCCGGAATCGAAAAATTTCCCAGACTATCTTATGTATCCGTAAGCTTTTCTGTCTGTGAGGATTTTACTCCATTAATGAAAATAACCCGGCTGAACGAACTGCAAATTGACAGAACGCAGGAGGAGCAATTGTATGCACAGATTGGTCATGGAACTTATCGCTTAGATATACAAGATCATGGATATTAGTGCGGTTCTATCGTCTGTTCGCGTAATACAGCTGCACCAACATCCTTCAATCATTTTACAAACGACTGTAATCAGATAAACGTTTTTGCAGCAAAGTCAAAATGTCAACTGGAACCATATCCTTTGCCATATCTACATTAATTGTAACCGGAGGTAGATTAAGACCTATGTTACGTCTCATCTGCCTGCGTTTTACTAACGTGAATTTTGAAAGAAATTTATCTATATTCCTCGGAATTACCGCAATCGCATCTTTATCATTCACCGATATAATAAGAAATTCTTTAATATCATCATAGGGAATAAACCCGACACTTCCACCAGTGGAATGATCTATAATGCCATGTGTACATATCGTTATAAGCTTCCTTACCTTTAAAGCATCTTTTAGAGAGATTATAAAGAATACTAACATTACTAATACACAAAGAGTTCCTGGTACACTTAAGCTTAATCGATGAACTGTCATACCATAGCCGGTTACAATTCCAGCCGCTAATAATAGTATCAATGAAATAAATACAGATATAAAGGCCTTATAGTTCATTTCTTCAATTATAATATCTCCCATGACTGGCCCCCTTTAAGCTTAATGTAAGATTATACCAAGATTGTAGCTGTTTGTTATTTTTTTTGCAAGCTTTAAATAACTAGTTCCTATTATAAACTAATAGAAATAAATATAAAACTGCAATCTTTTAATATAAACAAACGCAGAAATATATAAGTTACTGTTCACACGTATCTTAACACTTGCTGTTAAGATACGAAAGAAAGTGATTCAGGAGATGATTTCTGCTTCGCGAAGCGAATTTGCATGCAGAAATCATGTGTTACTGCGAACGGAGTGAACAGTAACATATATAAAACTTCTGGTATGCATACAGAACACCAGAAGTTTTATCTTAAAAGATGAAGTTAATTGCTAAAATTATGCCTGCTAATTATTACTGTAACTTAAACAAAAGCTTTCATATTATCATTTATTTTAATTTTATAAATTTGCTATTTTATAGCAAAAGTAGGTGCCAGGCTTTATAGAGTCATCATCATAGTACAGTAATCCCAATTTATCAAAACGCAATACCTGTTTATAATTCTGCTTACTTAACACCTGATAAGCCTTCACATAATTCTCATAGGGTGCCCCTCCAATGGCTATTGTCATATGAAAGACATAATCCCCATCGTGCTCTGCCGGGCAAGGACCTAGTGTTGTTTCCAAACGTTCAAATAATCTTTGCTGCATTGCACTTAGCTGTGGCGTGGCTTCCGCCCGAAGGGACATACCTCCGGAATCATAACCTAGTACATTGGTTGGAAAGCATTCAAGCTCAAGTAGAGGAACTGATATTGCATTGAATTCTCTTGCGAGTTCATCAAAGATATTCTCTATCGTTTCTAAATCCGGTATTTTAAAGGGTTGCTTCAAGGAAATATGCTGCGGAAGTCTTGCCATCTCAAATCCAATGTTACCGGCTTGATTTGCTTCCAACATGCATTTTCTTCCGTAATTTTCTGCTTCAATATCAGCAAGTAATACAATTGTGGCTTTCATCCTAAATCCTCCTTATCAACTCTTCAACTGACATGTTCCCAAGTTCACCTTCATCTCTTCCTCGAACAGCAACTACTTCCTGCTCTTGTTCATTCCTTCCAATTACAACCATATAGGGAACCTTATCCAACCTAGCTTCTCGTATTTTATAACCTAACTTCTCGTCTCTGATATCAAGTTCACACCTGACTCCAGCTGCCTTTAACTTATCAAATACGGATGCAGCATAGGGCAGAAAATTATTTGAAATAGGAAGAACTTTAACCTGTACAGGCGAAAGCCACACTGGAAATTTACCTGCATAATGCTCAATTAGAATGCCTATAAATCGTTCAATGGAACCAAAGACCACCCGGTGAATCATAATTGGCTGATGCTTTTCTCCATCTGCACCGATGTACTCTGCCTGGAAGCGTTGTGGCAATTGAAAATCCAGCTGAATTGTACCGCATTGCCAAGTCCTTCCTATGGAATCTTCCAAATGAAAATCTATCTTCGGTCCATAAAAGGCTCCATCCCCTTCATTAATCACATATGGCAGCTTCATCTCCTCAAGTGCCAGCTTCAACGCATCAATTGCTTCGTTCCAATCCTCGTCACTTCCAATGCTTTTCTCCGGTCTGGTAGATAACTCCACATGATAATTAAATCCAAATTTCTGATAGAACTCATCAATTAATCTTACAACACCTTTAATCTCTTCTGTTACTTGTTCTCTCATCATAAAGATATGTGCATCATCTTGTGTAAAACAACGCACTCTCATTAATCCATGAAGCGCACCCGATTTTTCATGTCGGTGTACCAGACCAAGTTCCCCCATTCGAATTGGCAATTCCTTATAAGAATGAGGCTGCATTTTATATACCAGCATTCCTCCTGGACAGTTCATAGGCTTTATCGCAAAGTCCACATCATCAATTTCTGTCGTATACATACTTTCACGGTAATTTTCCCAGTGACCGGATACCTCCCAAAGTTCACGCCGCAGCATAATCGGAGAGGATATTTCCACATATCCCTCACGTTCATGCACCTGACGCCAATAATTTAGCAATAAGTTCTTTAACACTGTCCCCTTTGGCAGAAAAAACGGAAAACCAGGTCCTTCTTCCATCAGCGTAAATAAGCCAAGTTCCTTGCCTATCTTTCGGTGATCCCTGGCCTTTGCCTCCTCCAGCTTTTCCAGGTACTCGTCAAGTTCGCTCTGCTTTGGAAATGCTGTACCATAGATCCTGGTCAGCATTCGATTCTTCTCATCACCCTTCCAATATGCACCTGCAAGAGAAGTTAGCTTTATGGCTTTCACAAGACTAGTATTTAACACATGATGACCCGCGCACATCTCTACATAGTCACCTTGCCTGAAAAAACTAACTTGTGCTTCTTCTGGCAGCTCTTTAAGTAACTCCAGCTTATAAAGTTCCTGTTTTTCATTCATAACTCTTATCGCCTCTGTACGTTCTACAACATAACGCTCCATAGGCAGCGCTTCCTTCACAATCCGTTTCATTTCATTTTCAATCTCTGGCAGTTTCTCTGAAGTAAACTCAAAGCCAAAATCAAAATCATAATAGAAGCCATTTTCTATTGCTGGTCCTATCGCACACTTTGTCTCTGGATACAATCGTTTTACTGCTTGTGCAAGAATATGCGCGGCAGTATGGCGCAATGCATTTCGTCCAACCTCCTCTCCAAATGAACTTTCCATAATCTCTCCATTCTTCATTATCACTTTCATTCCTTTTGTCTCCTTTCGGTAATAAAATTGATAACATAAGAAAAGATTTGTGTACAAAAAAGCACCCAAAGACAAACTTACAGTTGTCTAAGGGTGCATAAATGCACGGTTCCACCTTAACTTTTTACTTCGGATTCCATCAAATCCTAACCTTTAACGCAGGTATACGATAACACATACTATGGTTCTGTGTTATAGCTCAGGAAGGGTTTTCAGCCAATTTTCACACAAGGAACTTCCACCTAAGGTTCCTCTCTCTGTCTGTTACCTAATGACTTACTTTTTTCCGTCTTCGCTTTTCTTATGTTATTAGATATTATTATAAACTATCAAATATTTAAGTCAAGGAAAAATTGTTTTTACCGTCTTGTTATCAATTGATATTGTTGTTAATAACAGAGTGAATAGATATAATTTTCAAATATTTTTACAAATTTCAAAAAACTACTTTACCTGTCGTAGTAGTTGTGGTATATTGTAATTACTACGACAGACATAGTACGTCAGATGGAGTAAACGGTGTAAGGAGGATGTAACTTGATTAGCAGTGATGTAATACGCGGATATAACGATATTATTATCCTATATCTTTTATTAGATGGTGAAAGTTATGGATATGAAATATCTAAAAATATCAAGGAATTGTCCGAAGAGAAATACATTATGAAAGAAACAACCCTCTACTCTGCATTCAGCAGACTGGAGAACAATGGCTATATTGAGTCCTTTTACGGGGATGAGAGCTTAGGGAAGCGAAGAACCTATTATAGAATTACACCAAGCGGTCTTGCCTTCTATAAAGAAAAGTGTATTGAGTGGGAATTAACAAAAGATGTAATTAGTCGATTCATAAAGGAGTGAAGAGGATATGGAAACAATTAAAAATTACTTAGACAATATGTTTGCAAGCTTACCAAAGACCTCAAGAGTCTTGGATCTAAAAAGTAACCTCTTAAATAACATGGAGGAAAAGTACAACGAATTAAAAAGACAAGGAAAGTCAGAGAACGAAGCCATTGGCATTGTTATATCGGAGTTTGGTAATATTGATGAATTAGCAAATGAACTGGGCATCCGTCCTGAAGAAGCAGATGCAACTCCACTTATAACCAAAGAGGAAGTTGAAGGTTATCTTCATGCTAAGAGTATTACCGGAAGGCTTATTGGTATAGGAGTAATGCTTTGCATCCTAGGTGCTGTTTGCTTAATAATTTTAACTACTATATTTGAAAATCAGGTTATACCAAATGATTTTGCTACTGACACCTCTAGTATTATTGGTGTGATTGTTCTTCTCCTCCTTGTGGCCATCGCTGTTGGTCTCTTCATTTATTCCGGCTGGCTTATGGAGAAATATCAATATATGGAAAAAGGAGTGCAACTGCCAATAGGTCTAGAAGCAGAACTGAAGCAGGCGAGTGAAAAATATCAGCCAATCTTTTATCTACAACTAATCATTGGTGTATGTCTTCTCGTAATCTCTCCAATCACTGTGATTGCTACCAGCTTAATGGCTGACACTTTTCAGGTCTATGGAGTTGCAACTCTTTTATTAATTGTTTCCATCTCAGTTTATTTATTTATTTCCTCTGGTACTAAAAAAGAGAGCTATGATCGTTTATTAAAAACTGGTGATTACGCTGAGCGGCAAAACAAAAAAGAAGACAAAGTAATTGGTGCTGTTGCCTCAATCGTTTGGCCACTTGCTACTGTCGTATTCTTGTTTACTGGTTTTGTTTATGACTTATGGAGCAAATCATGGATTATATTCCCGATTACAGGCGTCTTATTTGGTATGTTTTGTGCAGCTTACAGCATTATTACACAAAAAGAGGAATAACCCCTCATAGGAAACTCCCCTTTAAACGTTTCATAAAAGCTATAAGTATACAAGACGAAACAACAAGTAGTTTCTATCTTATCATAAATTAAATACCGAGTAAAAGTTCTTCCTGCACTGTCTGACAGAGATTTATACTGTCCTCAATGTAATGCTGAACCTTTACTCGGTTTATTTTAATTAACTCAAACTTTGCAGTTTAAAATCCTTAATATTGATAAAATCAGCTCCATTTACTTAATGAAAGTATTTGCTGTAGTCTTTTTATACTGATTTTAGATTTTAAACTTCGCGATTGCTGCTTCCAGCTCTTTCGCTTTCTCTTTCATTTCTTCAGCCTGTTGATTTAAAGTTTCAATTGCCGTTATCTGATTGGTGACATTCGTATCAACTACTTCTGAAGATGCCAACGTTTCTTCTGTTACTGCAGCAATATTCTTGATTGCATCCAGTACCTCATCCTTTGAAACAGTAATTGTACCCATATTGTTGGTAATGTGATTCATCTTCTCAAGGAGTTCTATCATATGTCCATCTACATCCTGGAATACCTTAACCGTATTATTTAATGCTTCTGTCTGGGATCCCAGCAATTGCTCTGCACGATTTGCGGAAGCAACTGTAACTTGTGTCTTCTGCTGAATGTTTTGAATTATTTTTTCAATACTCTTAACAGACTCTACTGACTGCTCTGCCAGATTTCTAATCTGATCCGCCACAACTGCAAAGCCCCTGCCGGCATCTCCTGCTCTTGCGGCTTCAATGGAAGCATTTAAGGAAAGGAGGTTCGTGGTTGAAGCAATATCATTAATTGTTCCTACAACACTTCCAATACTCTTTGAATGTCTTTCCAGTTCTTCAATGTCTTTAATAATGACATTGGTAATCTCCGAGGTTGCCGTAACCTGATCGATCAGATTATCTACAATATTCTTACCATTACTAATGATTTGCTGAGTGTTATTTGCTACACTTCCTACATTTGCTGTATCCGTATAGGCTTCTCCTATCTGTGCAGCAAAATCTGTCATTTGTAAGAAGCTCTTTTCTGTATCCTTTGCCTGTTCCCCAACTCCCTGACTCATTACATTTACTGTGCTTGAAACTTCGTTGATGGAGGATAGAATATCGGTTGAAGCGTCAGAAACTTTATATGCTGAATCTGATACATTATGTCCAAAGGTCGCCATTTCAGCAATTAAATTCTTAATTGTAGCCATCGTATTATCCATATCCTGTGCCAGTGCTCCAAATTCATCTTTGCGCTTGGACTTCATTAGTGTTGTAAAATCACCCGCAGAGATATGCTTAAAGGCTATAGAGAATCGATTAATTGCTCTTGCAATATCAGTGGATAGATAAAGACCGATAAAAATAGCAATTATAAAGGAAATAACAACAAATATTGCTGTTGCTACACGGATTGTATTTAACTGACTCAAAATATCACTTCTTGGTATTAATGTACATACCATTGCTCCGGTTTCGCCAACCTTGGAATATACAAATAAATTCGATTTCTTATTAACGGTTACATAATTCATTCCGTTTACTTTATCGCTCTTAAGTGCATTTTGATAGAAACTGCTATCAGCAAAAACTTTCTCTCCTTTTTCTAATCCGGCTAACGTGCTCTTCTTTCCTGTTACGAGGATTTCTCTTCCATCCGGTGTAACAAAGGCAACAATACTTTTTTCACTGCTTATGGAATTGTCCAGTACAGTATTGATTTCAGAAGTCATGAGGTCAAATACTATGTATCCTTCGCCGCGGTAAAACTTTCTAATGTAGCTGGCAGCATATTGATCCGGCTGCGAAGACAGCCCTTTATCAATTACCGGGTGATTACCCAGCCAAGCCGAAGTTGCACCGCCAACTGTCTTTGCCTTCTCGTTCCACTTTGCGGCTTCTTCAGATGCCTCGAAATCTGCAAACAAGGTACTCGAGGGATTAGCGGACAGTGTCGACATGGCATTACCGGTACTTCCAAAGGCGTATGCTCCATAGATTCCTACTGAACTGGATACAAATGTGGAAAGTGTTGTTCTTGCACTTGTAAACAGTGTATTTGAATCGATTACACTGTTTTCATTAAATTTAGTATAATAAAAATAAAAATCTTCAAGTCCGGCTACCTGTGACGCCTTTGTCTCTATATCCTTCATTAATAAGGAGATATAAAGTGCACTGTTTTCAATATTACCTGCCGAGGATTTCTCGTAATTTGCGATTACTGTTCCCTGTGACCTGTAATACGAAAATAATCCCAGCGCGACAATTAATATTGCCGGAACAAAGAATGCTATTACTAACTTAAAGCGTATCTGCCTTCTGAGAGGAAGGGTCTGCTCTCCCACATAAATCAGCATATCTTTAAGTTTATCCGTAATTGCACTTAATTTGCTGCGTTTTGCTGTTGTAACTTTTTCTGATTTTTTCTTCTCTTTCTTTCCATTATGTTTTTTATTACCCTTACGTCTTTCTGCCTCATCTATCTCATTTATGTCGACTGGCTGCTCCTCCTTTGAAGCCCCCGTGCTGTCATTAGAAGTATCTTTCATATTTTCATTTTCTACTTCTTGGTTTAACTTAACTTCGTGTGTCTCTTGCTCATTTTTATTCATGTATCCCATACAACCTCCCCTTTGCATTATAATAAATTATAAAAGGACACTATCACTTATAATATAGCAAAAAGCCGGTTATTTCTCAGTGTAATAATTACTGCAAAAAATTGTTATTTTTAGTGAATCTGTTATTATTTACACTAGCCCTATCATATTTTTGCCATGATTTAAGAATATAGTTGTTGTACCAGAAATTTACGGAGGTGATTTTTTGACATTTAAAAGATTAAGATACCTATTATCCATATTTATTCTAATCGTATCCGCATTGACATTTACTCATTTCGTTGCAAAAGCTGATACCGCACCAACTGCTGTTCTTAGAATTCTTGCAACCAGTGATTTACATGGACAAGTAACCTCATATGATTATGAAACCAACCTTTCTCTTCCCTATAGCGGACTTAGTAAAGTTGCTACACTTGTTAATTCAAAAAGGAGTGAGTCGGGCATAGACAATACGCTATTGGTCGATAATGGAGATTTTTTGTACGATTATACAACGAATTATTTTTATGAAAAGGACAGAACTAGTGTCCAGCCAATTTTAAAAGCAATGAAGTTAATGAATTATGATTATCTGACGCTAGGCAATCATGAATTTGATTATCCCTGGGATTATTTAAAGAAGCAACTTACCGATTCCGGTCTGTCTGACCGCATTGTTGTTAGCAATGTAATCTGGCATGATAGCGGGAAGACCGTCTTTGCACCTTCCGCAATCAAAGAGATGCAGCTGATTTCTTCCGATGGCACTATAATATCCGTGAGAGTGGGAATTGTAGGCTCTTCTACCAACAGCATTTCTACCCGAAGAGGGGATTATGTGAATGAAATTGATGCAGCCAATAATTACATCAGCATTGTTGCAGAGGCAAATCGTCTGAAACAGGAAGAAAATGTGTCAATTGTTCTTGTTCTTATTCATGGAGGGATTGGTTCCGAGAAGACCTCAAGCACCAGCGATAATATAGGATATGCTCTCTCAAAGGTATCTTCCATTGATGCCATTGTTACCGGTCATTCACACGAAACTTTTCCAGCTGTGGACAGCAAGTATAATGCCTATCAAAATGTAAATGCAAAGCTTGGTTTAATGAATGGAAAGCCAGTAGTAACTCCTTCCAGCCATGCCAGAGCTCTGGGTGTCATTGATTTGAATATTCAGCAGAATTCAGACGGAACAGTTTCTATATCCTCTGCAAAGTCAACCGTGGAACTGGTTCCAAGTACGACTAAGCAAAATACCGCCATTACAGGTATGTTTAAAAGCTATGCTGACAAATTAAAGTCCGGCTCTGATACTACTTCCTATCCCATTGCCAGTGGAATTAGCTATCACAATTACGATACTGTAGTGCAAGACAGCAATTTGTATCAGTTATTTAATAATGCAAAGATTGCGTATGGAATCTCATATATCTCGGAATATCTTCCGACTTATAAAAATGTACCTGTTATAGCTAGTACACGTAATTTACTGGACTCCGGTGAGTTATCTATTCGAATTAAGGATAGCTTTACTGCTGCCAAAGTTGCGCAGCTTTTGTCCGAATCTTCCTCTGCAAGACCTTCCGGTTATCTGCAGCTTTATGAGATTACCGGTAAATCCTTAAGAGAATGGCTGGAGTATAACGCCAGTATGTATGCCACTTCCGGAACCTTATTAAAGAATACCTTGCAGTCTTATGTACTAAAAAACAAATCTGTTTCGACCTTATTGCAGGAAAGTTATCTCTATAACTGGAATGCGCAATACATCTTTGATGGTTTTTCCTATCAGATTGATTTGTCTGTTCCTGCCCGTTATTCAGCAAAAGGTACTTTACAAAACTCGAAATACAAGCGTATTAAGAATTTATCTTATAACGGAAAAGCTATTACAGATACACAAAAATTTATTCTTGTAACTGATACTGGTATTCCAGCACTATCCTTCTTGCCTGTGGAAAGTGAAAGCAGCATAAAACCTGTTAAGGATGATGTAACGGGTAAGACTGCTACTTTAAATTACCTTAAGAACCTTAGTAACTTTGGTAACATATCCTTAAAAGCAGATTTTAACTGGTCCTTAACAGCAAGTAAGGGTTACTCCTTCCTCCTTGGCATTCCTAAGAAAAATATAAGCAGCGCAATATCCTTCCCTTGGAAGACAGATCTGGCAGCAGAAACCATTTCTTATAACTTTTATAAGGGGTCACTGCAAAAAAACACCCAAGGCATTAATATTATTGTTGCTCAAGGCAGAAGTAGCGGAATAAACCAGCCAGTCCCTGTAGTTATTTCAGCAACCTCTGCTTACGGAATTAAGCAAATGAAGTATTTATCGGGAACCATCACAAAGACAACGGACTCCAAATGGAAAACTGCAGCCACAATAAATAGCAACCGCTTTACTGTCTCAAAAAATGGGATATATTCCATTTTAGTGTCGGATTCAAATAGCAAAAGTGCTATTGCCTATATTAAAATTGACCGCTATAATAGTAAAGTAATAGCAAGTCCAACCGCAGATAAGCTTACAAATCGTAATACAGTATTTACGGGAAAATCCATAGCAAATTCCACTGTCTATGTAACTATTGGCAAAGATACCTACACGACAAAGGCAAAGAGTGATGGGACCTTTAAAATTGATATTAAACCGCCTGCTGCCTTTGCTGCCATTAAGCTATATGCAGAATACAATGGCTTGAAAAGTGCTACGGTAACCACCGCGGTTCGAAAGACCGGCCCCGATGCTGTTACAATTAATTCATTAACAAATGGTAATACCCATATTACAGGCAACACCAGTCCTAATTGCATGGTTTACGCTTTGATTTGGAAAACGATTTATGTTGGACGAAATCAAACACAAGCTTATAAAAATTCCGAGTTTTACAACAAAGACTATATCATTGCAGAGACAGACATTTCGATTGATCTGGCAACTGGTTCCTATGATATTCTAGTTCCGGCTGTTAAGAGTAATATGAAGGTATTTGTATTCTCAATGGATCGTTTTGGTGTTACCAGCAAATCTACCATGTTTATGGTTCCATAAAAATCAACCCGCCTTAATGGCGGTAATGGAGGTTATTCTATGTATAATGCTAGTCCAGATCGTTATGAAACAATGAAATATAACCGCTGTGGTCATAGTGGTTTAAAGCTCCCCGCAGTCTCCCTCGGGCTTTGGCATAATTTTGGTACGAATGCAAGTTATGATAATATGTCTGCAATGTGCCACACTGCCTTTGACCTTGGAATTACACATTTTGATCTTGCCAATAATTATGGCCCTGAACCTGGCAGCGCGGAAAGAAACTTTGGTCGTATTTTAAAGGATAGCCTTGGTAAATATAGAGATGAACTCGTGATTTCCACTAAGGCAGGCTATGATATGTGGACTGGTCCTTATGGTAATTTCGGTTCCAGAAAATATCTAATTGCGAGCTTAGATCAAAGTCTTTCACGTATGGGCCTTGATTATGTTGATATCTATTATCATCACCGTCCAGATCCTGAAACTCCATTGGAGGAGACCATGCTTGCATTGGATTCCATCGTTCGAAGCGGTAAAGCACTTTATGTTGGTATCTCCAATTATAATAAGGAGCAGACCAGAGCCGCAATGAAGATTTTAAGTGAATTGAAAACACCTTTTATTATCAATCAAAGATGTTATTCCATGTTTAACCGCGATATTGAGGAGGATGGCTTAAAATCCTATGCAGCAAAATATGGCATTGGAATTATTGCTTTCTCACCTCTTGCTCAAGGTCTTTTAAGTGATCGTTATCTTGGCGGAATACCTGCTGATAGCCGTATTCACACCGATGGGCGCTTCTTAAAAGAAGGTCATATTACCGAGGAAAAACTGCACAAAATACAAGCTCTGAATGCAATTGCTCAAAGCAGAGGACAGTCTCTTGCACAGATGGCTCTTTCTTGGGTACTACGTGATGAGGAAGTTACCAGCGTTTTAATTGGTGCCTCAAGGCCGGAACAAATTATTCAAAATGCCGCCATTGTACATGCAGCAGCTTTTACAGAGTATGAGCTGGAAGCAATAGAAGCAATTTTATAAGATAGAAAAAACCAGTCCATAAGCTTACACTACGGTTTAACCGTAGAAAACTTTGGACTGGTTTCTTTCTATCTTAATATTAATTATTGTTTTCTTGTTCCTGTGCTTGAAGCACCACTTGCGCTCCACAATTGGTACAGAACTTCATATCTGACTCAACTTTTGTTCCACAGGAAGTACAGAAAGTATCTTTAATTTCCACTTGTTTCGCACCACATTTACTACAAAAAGCACTAGTACCTGGTATTAATTCACCGCAGGAGGTACAATTTTTGCTGCCAGACCCTGCCGTTTTTGAAGTCGTTATTGGTATCCCGCCATCGGATACTATCGTTTTTATCTTCGACGTCAGGGTATTCCAGTAAAGTATAAGGAACATTCCAAGTGAGGTAAGTAAGGATAGGTAATTAACAAGATTATTTATGTAATATCCAATATTAAACTTAACAAAATCAGCACCACTATATGTTACGATTTCATTTACCCTGGCTTTATACTTTCCTAGAATTATTACAGCAATCAAACTGCCTCCAAAGATTAATAGCGAGGTCCATTTAATCTTCTTAAATATAGGCAGAACAGTTAATATAAAGATTGCAATCGGTATTAATAAAAGCAGGATGCACCAGGCATTTCCATCAATCTTCTGTTCATAGATTTCAAACCCAAAGGTAGACTTTAGTCCATTTACGGCGACTTTCTCTCCTGAACAGGATACTGTGCAAAACGGAAGAAAGAAACAAAGGACTGAAACGAGAGAAAATATCTTAAGAAGCAGTTTTCCTGATATAGGTGACTTTGCTATCTTAACATCATTCTCTTCTGTTACTGAAAAATTGTTATCAATAAAGTTTGACATATAGCTTACCTTCACTTTCTTATATATTGGTTTATTATTAATAGAAATTATTACCCATTACAGATATGTACCACTTTCCATCCTGCTTTACCATTTGCATTGAATCGGAGATAGACTCTACAATAAGCACTAATGCAAGAGCCAGAAAAACAATTCCTTTTAACAATCCACCCTTTTTCTTTTGAGGCAGAACTGTCTGCTGAAACTGGTACTGATTTGTTGGTTGTACCGGAGGCTCTGAAAGTTCTACCCGCGCACCACAGGATGAACAGAAAGCTGCCCCTTCGGTTAGCATGACTCCACATTTAGAACAATATTTCGCCATAGTTCTCTCCTTTTTAGCATTTATTTACATTATAACACAATTGTATGATTATACAATATATGGAGTTCTATTACTGTTAATTACATAGCAACGGCGTTAAAAAGTAACCATCCTTTCTTGACTTTTTATCCGTTACTTAATATTATTGGTAAGACGTAGATTAAACAGCAAATTTAAGATAGAAAGTTGACGATATAATGAATTCTAGAAAACTAAAGATAAAAAAATCCCTGCAAGTATTATCCATTATAATCCTGCTGCTTGCCTTCACTGGTTGTACAAATACAGCAATAACTACAGATAGCAATAGCAGTTCCAGCGGGAAAACTTCAGACCTGCAAGTACATTTCATCGATGTGGGTCAAGGGGACTGTACCCTGATCACCAGCGATGGGAAAGCAATGTTAATTGATGCTGGCAATAACGATAAAGGAACCTTAGTACAATCTTATCTGCAGCACCAAGGGATATCTACATTAGATGTGGTCATCTGTACTCATGGAGATAGTGATCATAGTGGTGGTATGGATGTTGTTTTAACCAAATTTGATTGTAAAACAATAATTATGCCTGATACCGATAAAGTAATGAGTGATACCAAAACCTTTCGCGATGTATTATCTACTATGATGTCTAAAGGTTATAAGAATACACTTCCGGTTGTCGGCAATACCTTTCCGTTAGGAAATGCTGTTATCACAATTATTGCACCAAATTCCTATGATTATGGAGATAATTCAAATGACTATTCTGTAGGTATTATCGTTCAAAATGGCGACAATCGATTTCTTTTTACAGGAGATGCAGAAGAATCAGCCGAAGCGGATATTCTTAATAACGGAATCGACATCTCTGCCGACGTATTTAAGGTTGCACACCACGGTGCAAATACTGCAAACACGGATGAATTCCTGGAAGCAATTAATCCGGCTTATGCAGTGATTAGTTGTGGCGAAGGTAATACCTATGGTCATCCCAGAGCGGAAGTTTTAAATAAGTTAAGGGCTGCCGATACCAAGGTCTTTCGAACCGATGAACAAGGTACCATTGTTGCAACTTCTGATGGGACAGATATTACCTGGAATTGTTCTCCTTCTGATACCTGGACAGCAGGTGAACCAACTGGGAATTCTTCTGGCACTAAAGCCGAAACAGATGACAAAAATTCCTCAACAGCAAATAATTCTTCATCGATAGACGAATTGAAGGTTTATGTAACAGATTCCGGCAGTAAGTATCATTTAGCAGGCTGCAGCTATTTATCCGAAAGTTCTAATGAGCTTTCACTTAAAGAAGCAAAAAAAGAAGGCTATACACCTTGTTCAAAATGTAATCCTCCAGAATAACTATTTATTAATTAAATTAATTCTTTTTTAACTTTATTATATATGTTAACTATTAACTATACCTATTAACTATGGGGCAAAGTACGATAGCGATTGTACTTTGCCCCATTAAAATTTGATATCTAAAATATTATTCTTCTGCTGCTTGCCTTCTCATAATAATTGCCCTTGGCTTAAACCCTAGACTTTCCCAGAATCCCTTACCTCGTTCATTCCAGCAAAGTACATCCAGATCAATTTCTTCCGTTCCCAGTTCTTTTAAGAGAGTATGAAAAGCTGTAGTTCCTCTTCCACCTCTTCGATAGGGTCGACAAATGAAGAAGTCAACAAGGTAATAAGGTTTTCTACTTTTATTTACCAAGGCATAACCTACAATCTCATCCTCCAAAAACAGATAGGCCTGACTCCCCATATCTATGTACTTCAATAATCTATTTTGAAATTCCTGTTGTGTAAGCTTTGTGTCACTTGGTTCATCTTCAAATAATTGACGTGCCATATCAGCAACTAATCGGTATTCCTCTTGGTTTGCTATCCGTATGTTCATACTTTGCCTCCTGCTGGTGAAATATGCTAGTGAAATAATCCATGTATTTTAATAATTTATTATACCTGGCTTTATGATTAATTCAAGTAAAATTAACATATTCTAATATCGTTATTAATCGCAATGTTATTTATCAAAATATGCTGCCTATAAAAATTTTATTTACTTGGAATTATAGTATGAAATAATAATATTTCCAGTTGACATGCAACCAAACGGTTGCTAATATTATTATATGGATAAAATATTTAATGCTTTAGGTGATAAGTCACGAAGATATCTTTTAGATTTATTGTATGAGAGAAATGGCCAATCTCTTACGGAATTAAGTTCAAAATTAGATATGTCTAGACAGGCCGTAACAAAGCATTTGAAGATTTTAGAAAGTGCTGATTTAGTAATACCTGTTTGGAAGGGAAAAGAAAAGATACACTATCTTAATCCTGTTCCCTTAATGCAGATTTATTCCAGGTGGATCAGTAAATTTGATGAAAATCGAATACTAGGTCTTTATGAATTAAAATATGATTTAGAAAATCCTAAGGAGGTTAAAATGAACGGTTTTGTTTATCAAATAGTTATAGCATCAAGTGCAGAAAAAGTATGGGAGTCCCTTACTAAACCTGAATTTACAGAAAAATTCTGGTTTGGGCGTAAAATAAATTCTGATTGGACCGTTGGTTCCGCAGTGTCTGTTATCACACCGGATGGTAGTGCTGAAGTAACAGGAAAGGTATTGGAGTACAATCCCAACCAGCGTCTCTCTTATACCTGGCAGACACCCGAGGAAACAGCCGAGCAGGCAACCACTGTTGTTTTTGAACTTCAGGAAATGGGTCCACTTGTTAAATTAACTATTCTACATGATATTGATGTATCTGCTGCCAAGTTCCAGCAGGCTGCAGCAGGCTGGACCTTTATCCTGAATGGACTTAAAACTTATCTCGAAACAGGTGCTCCAATGCCAGCCCTTCCGTGGGGTAAATAATTAATTTTAAGAATGACACATATTTATTTTAATCAAATGCGGCTTAAATAATTTAGAATCTAAAATAAGAATGACAGCTGATGAAACGGCTGTCATTCTCATTTTATTCATATTATAACGGGTAACCATATTATTTACTTCTGAATACCAAGTACTTCATATACTTCTTTTAAGGTTGCTTGTTCACAAGCCAGATTTGCCATTCCCTTTACTTCTTCATAGGACGAGTTTCGAATTATCGTCTTTACATTCCATAGTTCAGAGGCTGACATGCTGAACTCATCGAGTCCCAGTCCTAATAAAAGCTTAACCGCCTTTTCATCGCTTGCAAATTCACCGCACATGCCTACATTTATGTTATTCCTATGGCCTGCTTCTATAACTCTTTTTATACTTCTGATAACAGCCGGATGAAAAGAATTGTATAGATTTGAAATTTTCTTATTTCCACGGTCCACTGCTAAAAGATATTGTGTTAAGTCATTGGTACCAATACTAATGAAGTCGACTTCCTTTGCAAGGTCATCAATTAGAATTATGGATGCTGGTGTTTCAACCATTATTCCCACTTTAATATTCTCATTATAAGCAATTCCCAGCTCTGTTAATTCTTTCTTGCATTCCTCTAAAATCACCTTAGCCTCACGCAGCTCTTCCACAGAGATAATCATTGGAAACATTATCTTAGCAGCTCCAAAAGCACTGGCACGTAGGATTGCCCTTAGCTGCGCTTTGAAGATATCGTTGAGTTCTAAGGAAATACGGATAGCGCGCCAACCAAGGAAAGGATTTTCTTCTTTTTCAAACTCATAATATGGCAGTGATTTATCTCCGCCGATATCCAGAGTTCGTATTATAACTTCCTTGCTGCAAAGCTGCACTGCCTCTTTATATATCAGAAACTGCTCCTCTTCCGTAGGAAAATGGGTATTATCCATATATAAGAATTCACTTCGGAATAATCCCACTCCATCCATTTGAAAGGTAAGCGCCTTTCTGATATCTCCCAGACCACCTATATTTACACACAGGTGAACTTCTCTGCCATCCAGCGTTACTGCTGGAAGCTGGTCTATTTGTTCAAGTTCTTCTTGTTTCTTTCTATAATCTTCTCTTAATTGCTGATATCGATAAAGGGTTTCTTCATCTGGATTAATTATGATTTGACCCTTACCGGCATCCATGATTAGAATATCATCATTTTTTACCTTGGGGAGAATGTCTTTTACTCCGACCAAAGCCGGGATACCAAGTCCCTTTGCCATAATTGAAACATGGCTGGTGACCCCGCCTTCCACTGTAACAAATCCCAGAATATACGATAAATTCAATGCCGCTGTATCAGATGGAGTTAAGTCCTTGGCAACTAAAATCACTTCTTCTTTAATCGCTTCCAAGTGATTTTCCTGTGCACCACTTAAGGCTCTCATCAAGCGATTTCTTATATCCTTTATGTCCGCTGCCCTCTCACGCATATATTCGTCGTCCATACTCTCAAAGATCATAAGGAATTCCGATATAACAGCTTCCAGTGCGGCTTCCACCGTAATTCGCTCTTCTCGAATCTTAGAAACAACACCTTCCTGCAGCGTAATATCTTTCACCATTTCTAAATGAGCTTCAAAGATACTATTCGTATCAGCTAACTTCTCCAATTCGGCTACGGCAGTGGATACAGCACTTTCAAAACGCCCCAGTTCTTGCTGTGGATTTGCTTCCTCTTTGGAATGGTTTGTTATATTATATTCTGGTTGTTCCAATATAAAAGCTTTACCGATTACAATGCCCCTAGAAGCAGTTTTCTCAACATGAATAGTAATCATATTCAACCTCCATTATGGTGCTAAAGTTCTTTGACCTTATTATTCTCCTAATCCGCCTGCAATTGCCTGAATAATAATGTCCAATTCCTCAACTTCTTTTTCCCCGTTACATTCTACTTCAATTTCTGTACCACAACGAATTGCAGCGCTCATAAGAATCAGAATACTTTTGGGGTTAATTCTCTTTTCACCAACGATAATGGCTACATCTGAGGTACATTTGGTACATATTTTTGCTAATTCCCCTGCCGGTCTAGCGTGAAGACCGGAGGCATTGACTACTGTAATCTTTTGACTTACCATAAGAAATCCTCCTTGCGATTATACTCCAAAATGCTCAAACAATATTTTCTCTGCTTCACTGTTCCATAACCCCTTGTGATTCTTGCAGGAGTCGGAAAGTTTCTTAAATAAAGGATCTGTTTTACCTAACTCTTCAAAATCATCAATGGCAGTGAGCGGCATATCAAAATGAAGATAATTTAATTTCTTACCTCCTGGAATATTGGGAAGATTTAACGTAGCTTCTGCAATACTGTCAATTCCGCCGACATGTGTAACCATAACAGCCGGCTCGATTAATTTCTTGGAAGCGAGATCAATTGCCTCTATTAAATCATCGGTATTACCACCGGTGGTACCAATGATATGTGTACTGGTATAATGTACATTATACAGATTAATTTCTGCTTTGAACTGATTATCAGTTGGTCCTGCAAAGAAGTTCATACAACCATCAAAAGCTAAAAGAGCATCTCCCATCTCAGCAACCGGCTTAATTGGTACGTATACAAATACGTCATCATAGCCCTTACCTTCTGAAATAGCCATTAACTCTTCATATGGATTACTCATGGTCTGTGTATTCACGTAGATTAATTCCACACCCTGCTGTGCTGCTGTCTCTTCTGATATTACTTCACGAGCTCTATTAATTCTATCATCACTAATATCTGTAACAACTAATCTCTTTGGCTTATTTTCAATGCAAAGTCCGTAGCTCACAGCTCCAAGACCCATAGGACCACAACCGCCCATAACTAAGAGGTTACCGCCTTTTTTAACACCCATTTCATGATTATAATTCACCTTGTTGGTATGGTAATTTGCATGATATCCACCAATGATACAGCTCATCGGCTCTCCTAAGGAAGCCTCAAAATAGCTTTCGCCATCATAATTTAACAGACAGCCTAACTCCATTACCTCTTGCGGGATAATGCAATAGGTACAGGCACCACCAAAGAATTCATAAGAGTAACCAGGAGACGCTAAGCTTCCCTTATAGTTAAGTGCCGGCTGCAGAGCAAATTTTTGACCCGGTTTAAATTGATCTGCCCACTTTGATCCAACCTTTACAATATCGCCTGCAAATTCATGTCCGATAATAATTGGGTTCGTATCGATATTCTGTGGTGCACGTTTATGTTTTTTGCCTTGCTTTGCTAATTTATAAGTTGACATACAAATACTATCACTAATTACCTTAACAAGTATCTCATCCTCTTTGATTTCCGGCAGTTCAAACTCTTCTAATCTAAGGTCATCACTACCATACATTCTAACTGCTTTTGTTTTCATATGCGCTGCTCCATTCTTTTTATGTTCTAATCTATAGTGACCTTTACTAAATATGTTTTCTATTGTCATTATGTTTATAGGTTAATAACTTCTACCTTCTTTAATAACTCTTCTACAAACTCCTTCTTGGGAGGTTTCGTGCCTCGTGTAGTTACCGCCCCTGCTGATGTGGCTACACTTAACTTTGCACACTCCTCCATTGAAAGTCCTTTATCTAAACCATAGGATAAGGCTGCTACCATAGCATCACCGGCACCAACAGTTGAATGAGCCTCTACTTTTAACCCTGGACATCTTAGCACCTTTTCTTTTGTAAGGAACAGTGCTCCCATCTGACCAAGAGAAACCGCAATCATTCCTATCCCTTTGTTAAAAAGCTCCTGTGACATCGAAACCAATTCGGCTTCATCCACACGATAATCCTTATGAAAATATTCTTCTAATTCATGACGATTTGGCTTAATAATATCTGGTGCAGCTTCCAGCGCATGAACAAACAACTCTCCATCCGCATCCACGAACACTTTGGCGCCCTTTTCTCTTAATTTAAAAGTAAGGCTTTGGTAGATGGACTTATTTACACCATTGGGAATGCTGCCCGCAAGTACAAAGAGCGCATCCTTATTTGCATAACCCAGTAATTTTTCAATTAGTTGCTGAAGCTCTTCCTCGGTTACCAATGGTCCAGGCTCATTAAATTCGGTTACATTTCCATCCGCTTCAACGACCTTTAAATTTGTTCTGGTATCACTCTTTATCTCCACAAAATCAGACTTTATATTTTGCTCCTCTAGCACCTTTTTAATAAGAATCCCGCCAACACCACCGATAAAACCGGTTGCAATTGTCTCTCCGCCTAATTCTTTTATCGTTTTAGATACATTAATACCTTTTCCACCTGCATCCATAATGACATTGCTGACGCGATTTAACCCTCCATGTACCATTTGGCCTAAGTCTACGGTCTTATCAATTGCTGGATTCATTGTCACTGTGATAATCATTGTATCCTCCATTTGGTCAATAAGCTAACCCTTTTATTTTAGTTATTTACGTAACTATTCACTTGATATTATTCCGCGAGGTGTTTTGCGTGTATTTAGCGCAAAATCCCGAGAATTTTCATGCACCTTCATAATCCTATGTGAGTTCTTATCTAACAAAGCATGTTCTGATTGATATCTCACTTTATCCTTGCGTAAATAATGCATGGATTTGCTCCTGGCTGCTATGAATTAATTCTTCTACTGCTTGTTCCGTACATAAGGTCTGTGCAATATTTGCAAGAATATCCAAATGTTCATCTCCCAGACCGGCGATACCAATTACCACTTTAACCATACTGTCATTCCACATTACGCCTTCTGGAAAAACCATAATTGCTATACCGGATTTCTTAATGTCCTTTTTCGCTGATTCGACCCCATGAGGAATTGCAATTCCATTTCCTATATTGGTCGAAAATGTATGTTCCCTTTGAAGCATAGCTTCAATATAACTTTCTTCAACGTAACCACTTTCGCAGAGAATTCTGCCGACTTCACTTATTACTTCTTCTTTTCCTTTTGCTTTACAGTTTAACAAGATATTATTTTTTTGAAGCAGTTCCATTATCTGATCCTCACTTTTTGGTAAAAATTCTACAGTCATTTAGGTACTACAGCACAGCCCTACTATTCTTCTCGCCAACTTATCTACACCTTAATTATAAGCTCTCGCTTTCTATAATATCAACTCATTTAAACGTGAGTTTGACGTCATCCAATAGCGACATTTCTTAAGACATTTATACACGATCTAAATATTGGTTGAAATATTTTTTTAGCTCAATTAACATAAACTCTCGAATCGTTTCTTTATCACCAGTAAATATTGTATTTAAAAATTCCTTATCCTCAACTAATTTGCTGCTTAAATATCCCATAACAGAGGTATACTCCTCCATATGTTCATCCTCGGGAATTAACATGATAATAACCGCACGAATATTCTTAAAAAACGGATCACGAAAGCTTCCCAAATCCTTGGTCAAACAAACTGAAAAACAAGGGCGGAGTACTCCCTTAGTCCTAGAATGGAGTAGCGCGAACTCAAACTCAGGAATAATTTGAGATGCTATTTTTTCTCTTCTTTTAATTGCTTCCTGAATTTGCAAGCGTTTTTCATTATAAGGGGAAATACGCTCTGAGATTGCGACCAATAACTCATCAAAGGAGATGGAGCTGCTGACCTTCATACATTGAAATTCTTTAATTATATTTTTAATCTGTGTCACGATAAAGTGAACTTTCTCTAGTTCAATGGAGAAATCATCATATCTCTTTTCTTTCTTTTCACTCTTGGCATAAATACGTACCTTTGTTTCAATGCGCTCCAAATCACTATCTAAAAGCAAAGGGCTAACCCGTATGATGTCTGCATCAACTTCATTCAAATCAATACTAGATACCAAAAAATCCAGCTTCTTGAGTTGTGCCGGTGTTAAATCTTCTTTCCCATACGTAACAATTTCTGCTCTATCCTTTAAGAACTGCTTTAGCTTAGAATGCATCAGTCTGGAAATTCCAATACCGCTTGCACACACAATTCCAATGTCAACCTTACGTTTGCTTTCCTTGTGATTTTCCAGACGTACACAGGCAGCGCCAAAATGCATTGCCAGATATCCAATCTCCTCTTCAGGAACTTTTAAACCATAATGTTTCTCAATCAATTCCCCAACCTTCCGGCTGCGAGCATAAATGTCAGCATAAGTTTCTTTAATTTGTTGCAGCAAAGGATTCGATATGTTCATGCCATTTCTTAAACGCACAAAGGTCGGCTGTAAATGCGCTAAAAGTCCGGAGATAAACTCCTCATCCAACTTCAAGTTGTAGGCAATATCCTCATCATAGACATCTATCATGTCATTGATAAAAGCTAAGATTTCATACTTTTCTCTTTCGTTCTCTGTTTCCACCTCATCCTGATCAATATACTGGACCTTTGATCCAAGAATATGCAGAAGAATATATGCAATTTCTATATCTGGAATATCAATTTGAAACTCCTCTTCTAAGGAACTAGCAATACGAGTTGCCAATTGATAATCATCGTTCTTATTTAAATTATTTAACAGTTCTTCATTAGGTTCAATTAATTCCTTTTGAAGAATTCTATTCACAGCAATGGTAACATGCAGAATTAGTCCAATATAAGAGTTTTCTGTGAGCTTCGTAAGCCTCTTATCTCTTATACTTCGAAAACAAATTACCACTCTATTTAAAATATCATTGTCTAATAGTGTGTAAATGTTAGATTCTTTACGATTTCGGATGGCATCTATAAAATTATGTTCTTTCTCTTCGTAAATCTTTATATTCTTATTATCTGTGTTTTCATCTATAAAGCGACGCACCGCCAGACGGTAATTCTTTTCACTGCCTTCTAACGCAACGCCATATCCCTGTCTTCTTATGATACTCAGACTGAACTGATGGAACCATCCTTCAACCGCTTCCATATCATTGCTGATCGTTGCTTCACTTACATCAAAAATATTTGCATAGTAATATAGCTTTTTGGGTTCCAGGTCTCTTAAAATTTCTAATATCAGACGTTTTCTTCGGTTTTCTTTATCGCCGGAGTCAGCCGTATCTTCCTGTTTTAATAATGTCAGTAACTTCTTCTTATCTGCTTCTTCCCCTGTAATCCAAATTCCTATTCCTGTTTTAGTCTGCAGGGAAACATTATACTGATTAAGGGAGGAACCCACATATTCCAGCTCTCTTTGAATGGTACGTTTACTGATTTTCATATCGTCCGCAAGTTTTTTAACGGAAATAATCTGATTTTCCTGTAACAGTATCATTAGAATCTGTCGAAGTCGTGGTGTAAATTGCATCGTTTCACTCTCCTCATCTTTTTTTCTAAAAACATCTTAAGCGCATGAATGAAATTATAAGAATTCCATTCATGCGCATTATAATACATAGTTTATACCTTTTTTATAATAACATCCTAACTATGGTAACTTCCGGTTATTATCTGGATGCTTTTATTTCTTCCACAAGAAGGTCATATTCTGGTGCTGCAAGGAAGTTAGTAATCGTAACCAACTTAGCATTCGGATTACTCTTTGCTGCTCTTTCCTTTAATGCAGTATGTGTTACAATAACTTCTACATCCTTTGGTATTGAAGAAACTGGTGAATGAACAACCTTAATATCGTTAAGACCTGCTTCGGAAAGCTTCTTCTTTAAAACAGTTGCACCCATAGCGCTTGATCCCATACCAGCATCACAAGCAAATACAATTGTTTTAACTGCACTTAAAGTAAGTTCTGCTGTTGCAGCTGTAGCGAGACCCTTAGATTCGCTCTTCATTTCCTGAACCTTTTGCTTTGCTGCATCAAGACTATCTTCTTTACCAAAGATCTTTAACAGAGGAACTGCAACTACACAGGATACTGCAGTGGAAATTAATACACTTAGGATTACAGGAATGTAGCCACCTTTAGGAATCATAGCTAAAACAGCCAAGATACTTCCAGGAGCTGCAGGACCAACTAATCCGCCGCCTAATAATACGTTAGTAAATACGCCACTGATACCACCAGCGATTGCAGCGATGATTAATACAGGATTCATTAAGATATATGGGAAGTAAATCTCATGAATACCACCCAGGAAATGAATAATGATAGCGCCTGGTGCTGAACTCTTAACCATTCCTTTACCAGCAATTAAACATGCAAGAAGGATACCAAGTCCTGGTCCAGGATTTGCTTCTAATAAGAAGAAGATGGATTTACCAGCTTCTGCTGCCTGTTCCATACCCATTGGAGTTAAAATACCATGATTTAATGCATTGTTTAAGAATAATACCTTAGCTGGCTCAATGAAAATACTTGCTAAAGGAAGCAAATGATTATCAACGAAGAAGCCTACGCCTGCTTCCATTACAGTGTTTAATGCTGTAACCAAAGGACTGATTATTTTTAATGCAAGAAGTGACAAGGCACCGCCAATAATACCAAGGGAAAAATTGTTAACCAGCATTTCAAAGCCTGCTTTGATTTTTCCTTCCACTAACTTATCAAATTTCTTGATAACCCATCCACTGAAAGGTCCCATTAACATAGCACCCAGGAACATTGGAACGGAGGAACCAACAATGAGACCCATTGTTGCAAGAGCACCAATTACACCACCTCTATGTCCTGCAACCACTTGACCACCCGTGTATGCTATTAAAAGCGGGAGAAGCATCTTAGCCATTGGATCAACGAGTGCTGCAAAACTTTCATTTGGAAGCCAACCCACAGGTATAAACAGTGCCGTGATTAAGCCCCATGCAATAAATGCACCAATGTTGGGTATTACCATTCCACTAAAAAATCTACCAAATACCTGAACCTTTTCTTTCATACATTACCTACCCTCTCACTTGAAAATTCATTGTTAGTAATATTTCTGAAGAACTGATTGGCCAATCATTCTCTTAAGATAATTTAATTATAATGGTAGTATACGCATGTTTCAATTTGAACAAATATTATTTTGTCGCTATTTAATAATGACACGATTAAATAGTAATGTTTTTTAGTGAAATTAAACAAGGTGAAACTACAAGCCGCTTCACCTTGTCAGGAACGGAAAAGGCCAATTACAATCTGCATACTATGCATTCTTGCAACGGCCCCCTAATCGTATTTTATTCGTATAATGATGTTATTAACGTGGTCTTAACTATATTAATTAACTTATCCAAAATCAAGTATTTTACTCACCTTCAAGATATTATAGTGCTTAATTCTCCTTATCAAGGTTAAGTTCTGTTAAAAGGGTTTCTTTCCTCTTTTCTTTCCTAATACTACAATAAATTATAACCGCCAATATCATAAACATTATCGAAATATACTGTGAGGTAGTAAAAAAATAATACTTGCCCCTTATGGCATCACCTCGAATATATTCAATAAAAAACCGCCATATTCCATAGAAGAATAGATAAATCACGCAGCAAACACCAATTCTTTTGCTTCGAATAAAAACTATTATATTAACAATAAATATTATGGTCAAAAAGATTGCTTCCATTAGCGGCACATTCCATAAAGGCATGCCAACTGGTGCAGTAATACCTAAAAATCCTTCTATAGGATAGGATGGATATATAATTGACAGAGGATTTCCCTTTGTAGTAGAAGCTCCCCAGCAACAACCTCCAAACAGACATCCTACTCTGCCAATCGCATGTGCCATAGGAATTGCAACAGCACCAATATCCAGAAGCGGCAATAAAGGTGTTTTGAACATTCGGCAATATAAAATCAACCCTAATATTCCACCGAGTAACCCGCCATAGAATACTATTTCTCCAAAGATAAATGCTAAAACATTTTCTAGTTCCATTGCTTTATAAATTTCATAATGAACGGCTACTGTTATGATATTTATCACCGGTTTTAGCAAGACTGCACCTAGTACAGAAAAGGCTAATGAAAAGATATATGCTAGAATAAGGTCTTTGTTTTCTTTTCCATATCGCACTTTTATACAATAAGATATTATAGCATAGGCTATTAGACCGCCTACTGCAATACATAAACCATAAGTGCCAATATGGCTGCCAAATATAGGAATAATTGGATACATTATAAACCTCAAAAGGCGGCAGCCTAAGCTGCCGCCATAGTAATCATATTATTAGTTAGTATGTTGTTGCTGCTAAGGAAGCCAATAAACCTCCGCAAAGAACCATTAATAAAACAGCTCCTACAAGACCGATAATTGATAAAACGATACCAGCGGTTGCCATACCTGTTGGTTCACCCATGCTCTTTGATCTATTTTTCCCTACCACTCCCAATATTAATCCAATGAGAGCACATAAGAAACCAACATAAGGAACTACTAAACCACAAATTCCTAAAACTAAAGATGCTATTGATAAACCTTTCCCTGACCCTGTATTGCCCATAAAAAATATCCTCCCTATTATGTAATAAAATATTGCTAGAAAATGTATTTTATAAATATAATATAAATTTTTTATAAAATTTTGTCAAGAAATATTCCATATAATCTCATATTTTGCTGAAATATGCTATTATTCATCTTTATGTAACAAAAACTGGTGAAATACATAATAGGTTAAGATTTCATATTAAAACAAACGAAAAACAGCAAGTATCATTAAGATGATACCACTTAGCCAGGACAGACGAAAGGGTACCTTATCGCTTAGCTTCATTCCTATTAACTCCCCTGATTTTACTGCCAGCGCACTAAATAATACGGACGATATTAAGATTGCTAAAATACTTACCTTTACTAAGGCCGCACCAGCACCTGCCACTAAACTATCAATGGACAATGCGGTAGCAATGGATAATGCCTCTTTGGGTGAAAGGACTTTAGAATCATCGACATCGGCTTCATTGGGATTTGCATAGATATTTAGAATAAAATTTAGATTTAGCATACTAAATTCAATCTGTTTATTTATTGTGGTATGCTTGTTAATAATTGATTTTATAAGGTTATCCAGAAGTTTAAAAATACCTAAAAGAAATAATATACTAAAAGAGATTAAATGCAAGATACTGCTAGGTAAAAATGGCTTTAAAAAAGTACCAAGCACTAGAGAAAGCCCCAAAACAGCTGTACACACAAAGGAGACAACTGCCACGGAGCTTATCGGAATTTTTATTTTATTGCTGCCATAAGCAATACTTGCTATTAATGCATCAGTAGATAATGCAATTACAAAAACAACTGACTCCACAATTTTATATATAGCACCATTCATAAAAAACAACCTTAGTTATATCGTCGAGATTATCTTATGAGGGATCTTTGTACCAAGTTACCGATAAATAATTATTAGATTTCACTTGATACAAACTTACAATTAACAACTTACCTGGGTTTTAATTCTTATATTTAAATATTTTAGCAATAACATATTTAAAAAAAATTCCTGATATATATTTTATTACCTCTATAAACAGCATAATTATCTATACTTTAGGGAAAAAATTTTAATCTGATCCTCAAAATTAGTTTTTTAATTGTTTCTAAGAGTTGGTTATCATCTTCAATTATATTATCAATATATTCAAAGTACTACTTTCTCTATTTTTATAGAGATTTTTCCTTGATTTTTCAACTAAATTTATTCAAATAATTTACTTATATCTTTACAAATCCTAACTTCGTAATGAATTGATTTTTATCTTTGACTGACCATTGTTACTTTCTTAATTTGTACTTATTAATTTAAGAGAATTCTATTTACAGATAAAGAAAAAAGTACTAAATTATCATATGGAAACTATAATACAGTGTTTTATATTTTATATGGAAAGGAATCCTTACCTTTCGCATTTCCTGTGAAAAATGAATTTTTACATTCATACTTTGTATTATCCTGAATCACAGCTTTTCGTAAGGATGGCGAATTAATATGAAAATCTTATCTTTAAAGAATCATAATCCCAGGCTCGACTTTTTTAAATATATTGGTCCTGGTTTATTAGTAACCGTTGGCTTTATTGATCCTGGCAATTGGGCATCTAATGTTGCTGCGGGCTCTGATTACGGTTATAAACTTCTGTGGATGGTAACTCTGTCTACTATCATGTTAATTATATTACAACATAATGCCGCTCATTTGGGTATTGTTACTGGTAATTGCTTGTCCGAATCTGCGGCAAAACACCTGAAACCTGCGGTTAGTAATACCGTACTGGGATCTGCCATGCTTGCCTCCGTTTCAACGGGTCTCGCAGAATTACTGGGTGGGGGAATCGCTTTAAATATGCTCTTTGGAATTCCTATAAAGCTTGGTTCCCTTCTGGTACTAGGGTTGGTTTTATACCTGCTGTTTAGTAATTCTTATCAGAAACTTGAAAAAATAATAATGGGTTTTGTATCCATAATTGGAATCTCCTTTATAATTGAACTCTGCATGGTGCATGTCGAATGGGGAACGGCATTGACAAGTTGGGTTACTCCTTCCTTCCCTGCGGGTTCCATTCCTGTCATTATGAGCGTACTTGGTGCTGTCGTTATGCCTCACAATCTTTTCTTGCACTCAGAAGTTATTCAAAGCCGCCAGTGGAACTTGATGGATGATTCTATCATTCGTAAGCAGCTTAAATATGAATTTCTTGATACCTTATTTTCCATGATCATTGGCTGGGGAATTAATAGTGCAATGATTTTGGTAGCTGCTGCAACCTTCTTTACCCAAGGGCTGCACGTGAGTGAATTAAGTCAGGCAGCGCAAATGCTAAAACCCTTGTTAGGCAATACTGCCTCTGTTGTATTTGCTGTTGCTCTTCTGTTTTCCGGCATTTCATCGTCGATAACTGCCGGTATGGCAGGAGGCAGCATTTTTGCTGGAATATATAAGGAACCTTATGATATTAAAGACGATCATACGAAAATTGGAGTAGCTATTACTCTTATTCTTTCAGCCATTGTTATTCTTTTTATTCAAAATCCGTTCCAAGGCTTAATTTATTCGCAAATGTTTTTAAGCATCCAGTTACCGATTTCTATTTTCTTGCAGATATATCTTACTTCCTCCAAGAAGGTAATGGGACAGTATGCAAATTCTCGTCGCAATAGCATTGCTTTATGGTCGGTTGGACTAATTGTGACTTTCTTAAATATAGCATTGCTAATTAGCTTCTTAGCATAAGATTTTTACAGACAGCTGAAGATAAAGCAAAATAAAAACCTCCAACATAGTAGTATATTGATAAATTTTATAATAGAACGTAATTCCTGATTTCTATTATAGAGTGTCAATATTCTTACTTTGCTGGAGGTTTTCTAACATTCTTATTTAGTGAAACATAAAAGCAGCTTCAATTATTTGGGCAAAACAATCCTTACCAAAATTAAACACCGTTAAATAAATTAATAGTTCTTAATTGTGAAAGTAACCTTCGTCCTATTACCTGCTTTATCAGTTATAGTAACTACATAAGTACCCTTCGCTGTGAAAAGTCCACCCTTTGGATACATCATATTCTTCTTATCCTTTGTTACTGAAATTGATTTAAAATTATTTTCCTTATAAGTAAGTTTAAAGCTCTTATTGGTAATAGCACCACTTTTAAGTGCATTATTACTGCTGTCTCTTAGCTCAATAACAGGTGCAGTTGTATCAATTACAAACGAAACCTTCGTTAAAACCTTAAAACCATTATCAACTACAAGCCTATAAGAACCATCCTTATATAGGTAACTTCCATTATTAATTGCCTTCCCATTTAGTGTCGCTGTACCATAATTAAAAATAATTTCAACTTCAGAACTATAATATTTATTATTTGACACCCCTTTAACAGTAGGTGCAATCTCTGGATCTATAAATATAATACCATACTTTTTTGCATAGGCTTGGGCATAGGAACCAGATTTTCCATAGAGGATAATGTCTTCATCAGCATGGCTAAATGCATTCTTTCCTATTTTCACAACACTATTTGGAATTGTAACACTTTTTAGATTAGAAGCATCAAAAAATGCCCAATTAGTAATTTCAGTAATACCCTCCGGTATAACAACCTTGTCCTTATTACCTAAATACTGATCAAAGACTCCATTTCTTATAATAAAGTCTGGGTTGACAGGTATTGTGCTAATAATCTTACTGCTTGGATTCAAGGAGTAAAGCAGAACAGTATTTTGTCCTTGATTAACTGCCCAATGTACATATCCGGTTTTTGGATTATATTGCAGCATATCCATTGCATTAAGTACGGCATGGGGCAGCTCTTTAATAGAATCCAGCAGTTTTCCATTCTTATCAATTGTCGCCATATAAGCTGTCTGCAGCTCGGTATTTGTATTATACTTTTCCCATAATAATAAATACCTGTTATCACCTATCTGTACAATTTTTGGATGCACTGCCGTTTCGGTATCTGTATCCGTATAGTTGGTTAAATAGATTGGCTTAGTTACTGTGGTTAAGTTTTCATCCATGGTAACTATAAATAAATTACGAGATCCATTTACCTCAGCACTTCCATCCTTTGTTGTATTCTCATAGGTGCCCGCCAAAATATACCCCTCGGACGTCTTTGCCAAACCGCCCAAGTCGGAATAGGTAAGCTGGTATATATAAGACTGCTTAAAATCAAAGGCTAATAATCTAGCGTTATCACTACCTTTCACAACTTTTTCAACCACAAAGGAACGTGGATTATAGTCCCCTTGATCTGCAAACACAAAACCATCCTCAACTGGCAATATAATTTGATTATAGGAATGACTTGCTGAAGGCATAATCATATCACCTGAGTTCCTGCCGGATAGACGAGCAAATGTGTCCTTATTCAAAATAAACCCATAAGAGGATTGGTGATTATCTCCATCCGGTGCCATAAAGCCACTTTTACCAAAATAAACTGCAATCATATCTCCGGATATCTCCAAGCGACACGCCTCATCAAAGGGCTGCATGACTCCTGAGTAATCCTTTGACCACTTTTCATCATAAGTCTTTGCCTGCATTAAATATTTATTTATTTTTTTACCATCCTTATTATACTTTACTATGGCAACGCTAATATCATTAAACGCTCCCTCTGGTACATTTTTTCCAAAAGCGACATAATAATTACCTTCCGCATCTTTTGTAAAGCCTCCAACTTTGGATAATTCTGCTTCAAGCTTAAGAGTTCTGATGTATTTTGCATTTTGATCATATTCATAGATGGTAGCCATGTCATTTACGATTGTCCAATTCAAGACGCTAATTGTTCCATCCGAATTGACTTCTGTTTGAAGTGAGGACACGCGCAACGGCCATCCTTCCAGATAACAACCACCTGTTTCATAGGTTTTTTCCTTTACATCTAATGGCGTAAAGTATGGATTGCTTACAGAAGCTGCAGATACAGGTATCGCTATGGATGCAAATATTATGGACATAAAGAATAATGTGATACCAATACCCAATTTTACTTTCTTCATTTGTTTGTTACCTTTCATTCTAAATATACTATTTCCTAGAATATACCATATTTTTAGTAATATTAAAACATTCTAATTCAAATGGCTGCTTATATTGACAAAAAACAAGTTATTATTGCAAATTATTACAGTTAATTCTATAATATGGTATAGTGTAAAGGGAGGAAAGAAAGATGAAACAACAAAAAAGAATTAGTATATTATTAGTATTACTTACGATGCTGCTGCTTATTTCCGGATGTTCTAAACAAGACAGCAAAAAAGAATTTTCCATAGGTTCATGGAATGATAATGTATTTGAAAACACTTGGCTAAACATGAAATTTGAGATCGGTGATGATTGGGCAATTGCAACCGATGAAGAAATCTCAGAGGTAATGGGTGTCGGAGCAGAATTAATAAGTGAACTAAATGGCACTAGCAAGGAAGCTCTTGAAATGGCCGCAGAGTTAAAAGTAATTTATGGATTTTTAGCATATAATAGTGATACAACGACTAACATACAATTAATGTATGAAAATTTAGCAAAATCCTTAGGGGGTACCAAATATACAGAAACGGAGTATTTAGGCGAATTCAAAAAACAAATTCCAGAAGACATCTATGAATTAGTAGACGAATCTACAAAAGAAATAGCGGGAAAAACATTTTACACTTTGAAATATTCTGTTTATGACGGGGCTCTTTTTCAAGAGTATTATACCTATAAATTAGATAAATACATGGTTTCATTGATTGTAACATATACTTCTGAAACAGAAGCAGAAATTCAGCAGTTCCTAAATAACATATCCACTATAAAAGAATAGTACACCTATTTGTAAATTAGGTAAAGAATAGGGCTAAACCGGATGGAGTTGTTGCAAAACTAATAGTTAAGCAGCAGCTCCTTCTTTCATCTCTAAGCTTTTCACCTTGTAATGATGAAATATCATCAAATGAAACAGCCCCCTATTGATTATTGCTTAGAACATACCAACTTTGTATTACGCCTTAGATTCCTTAATGGTATTATGTAAGGAGCTAAATAATTCATCGTAGTTTAAACTACTCCCATTAAATTGGGTCACTGCGGCATAAAGATTTAGGGGAATTTCTTTGTCCTCATATACAAAGGTTTGCCCATTCATTCTTAATATACTATCTGCAATATTTGAAGCATATGCAATGTCTTTGTTATTTGTGAGCAGAACAAATTCATCCCCACCAATACGAAATACAATATCCTCCTCTCCTGCTGTCTTTTCCATTCGTCTTAACACTTCTAAAAGCGCTAAGTCTCCTGCTTTACGTGATATTTCATTAATAGAAATAAAGTAACTGATATCGCAGCAGACAAAATAGCATTCTTTCCTTTCAACAAACAAATCATATAAATTAGTAATATCTACCTGCGTTCTTCCATTCATATTGACATCTCCATTCTTAACCGGCAACAATTGCCGGGGACAAAGTTCAGTAAATTTAGCTTCTTTTCGAAAAACCGAGGGTTTACACTGCCATACTTGCTCAAAGGCTCTTGTAAATGCCTCGGGCGAACTGTAACAATATTTTAGAGCGATATCCAATATACTTTCTTTGGTATTGTATACCAGCTCTCTAGCTGCTTTGGTAATCCTCCGTTTTATGATATACTCTTTAATACTATACTCATTCACATATTTAAAAATTTTTTGAAGATGGGATTTTGAACAATAACAGGCATTTGCGACATCTTCCGGTGTTATATTTTCTTTGATATTAGTTTCAATATAATCCAAAGCCTTTGATAGTAGCTCTATATTATTCATTTCCATCCTCCTTTGTTTCGTTCGGTACCGTATGTATATCATGAGCATAAAACCCGTTCATGATCTTGTTGCTCCAATCGGCATTTACAAGCAAGCTTTCAAATACCTCATTCCGCTTTTAGTATATCATAGAGGAATTTCTCCTTCTTGATATTTTGACTATATTTATTAAAAAATCTCTAAACCTTTTTATTAGGGTTTAGAGATCAATTATAGGCAAATCTATTCAATAATCACAAATTTCTAAAATAAGATCTCGGCATTTATTTGCTGATTTCTACTAGCTCCAATGTAAATTAGAAATATCTTCGAACGCTATTTTCGTGTTAACAATGACTAATATTCTACTTGTTTCATCAACTTGTGATACCATCCCAGTTAATTGTACATATTCTATATTCTTAAAAAATTCCACTGTAATTACATCCTTTTTTCTAACTTGCCTTAACTTCTGATCTATTTCTTCTTTTTGTTCTTCCGATAAGTCATGTTTAGAAACGATAATCCGCTCTTTCTCTGCTAACGCTTCTCGCAATCCTTTTAATGCATCAAAAGGCATGAATTGCTTGGCACGGTTTTCCCTATCCATTTTTGCTCGCTTACTCTCCACTTTTATGACCCCCAATTTGCCTGTTTCGCTCCATCGTGGTGCCAGCCTCCTGTAAATCCATTCCTCGCACAATTGCATTTTTACCAAACTTATTTTTAATGTCTAAAGCTGCCCTCTGCAACTTCCTGTCCTTCTCCATTTCTGCTGGATCAGTAAATAAGTCATACTGCTCATAAGCTTCATCAATGATATTATTACAGGATAATCCTAACCGTCGTATAGGCTTGCCCTTATCCACAATACGCTCATACAGCTTCATTATATAAGGTATCACTGTTCGGTAGGAGTTGGTAGTAACAGTCATAGATGCAGTTCCCGAGACATGTTTTAATTCTAACTCATTGGAATATCCAATCATTAATGACATAGAATTTGTAACCACACCTTTATCTACCATATCCAGACACAAGGCATCTGCCATCTCTTTTACAATTATTCTGCACTCCTCAAAACTATAATCCCTGGGGAGCACTTGCGCACTTGACATGGAATTACTTTTCGCCTTATAGGCTTTTATATCAGCCATAGTTGTGCTTTCTCTTCCCCAAGCATGGTCGATTAAAAGCTCCGCATCAATTCCAAATACCCGGTAAAGTAGATCTTCATTCGCGTAAGCAATGTCACCCATAGTAAAAATACCGATACCCGCAAGTCTATTGACTGTACCACGCCCTATCCTCCAGAAATCGTTCAATGGTTGGTGTTTCCACAAGGTTTTTTGATAGAGTTCCTCATTCAAATAGCCTATATTGTCTTTCGCATGCTTTGCCGTAATATCCAAGGCTACTTTAGCCAGATAAAGGTTTGTTCCGATCCCTGCTGTGGCAGTAACCTCTGTTGCAGTTTTTATATCCTTCATAATCTGTACCGCTAATTCTCTTGCACTCATATGATATAGGGAAAGATATCGGGTAACGTCCAGAAATACCTCATCTATGGAGTAGACATGAATATCCTCTTTTGCAATATATCTTAGATAAATAGCATAAATATCAGCAGAATACTCAATGTAAAGTTTCATTCGAGGCTGTGCCATGATGTATTCCACACCTTTTGGTATCTCAAATACTCTACAGCGATTTTTAATTCCTAAAGCTTTCATGGATGGGGAAATAGCCAGGCAGATTGTTTTTTCACTTCTCTCTGGATCGGCAACTACAAGATTGGTAGTCAAGGAGTCAAGTTTACGCTCCACGCATTCCACAGAAGCATAAAATGATTTTAAATCAATACATAAATAAACTCGCTCTTCCATCCAGATAACACCTCCCAGCTTGCAATGCCTCATTCCGCTTTCATTATACCATGAACAAAAACGTGTTCATGGTCTTGTTACTCCAATCGGTATTCGCAAGCAAGCTTGCAATACCTCATTCCGCTTTCATTATATCACCAGAACATTTGTTTGTATATATGTATTTACTGTCATTTTAATTTATGCATTTCTCATAAAGGATTACTGTATTATTCGAACATTGCCCCACTTGTGTATAACCAACTTTTTCATAAAGATGTCTATTCCGTTTGCAAAAGAAAGGCGTGCTAAGTGTCCATACATTATTCCTTGGAAATTGTTGCTCCAGTAAGTATAAAGCTCTTGTTCCGTATCCTTTTCCCTGATATTCAGGCAATATGCAAAAATCCTCCAGAGTCAATGTGTTTTCTTTTTCCTCATGAACCCAAAATCCACCTATTACTTTGTCCTTTAATAGGATTATAAAGCTTTCATAAGTTTCAATTATTCTTTGTGCTTCCTTCTCATTTATTATTCCTAATCCAATATACCATTCTCCATCATACCATTCCGGAGTGTTATCCTTTGGTGGTATTGATCTAGCTCGGTCATCTTGATACGCTTCCGCCTTAATGGCTGCAAATTGATGAACATCATCTATTGTTGCTTTCCTTAAGTATAGTATTTCCTTTTTCATTCCATAAATACCTCCTATTGTTTATAGGTGAATTATAGGAATTAAGCTGTCGAAAGTATAGACTTTTTCTTTGGACTTTGTTAGGATAATGTTGTTAGTAGAAAAAAATTTATTTTTACTTGTACTACTCCTCCAATTTAACTCTCAATAACTTATTTTTAACTTTCGACGCATACTTAAGTTCATATGCTGGAATTCCCTTTTTTATTGCCTCGGCAATATCATTCATTTCACTTTTTATCTTTTCCTCATTTATATACCAGCCAAGTAATATGGCTGATTCACCCCAAATCGCACCATTGCTAACACCAATTAAGCAATATTTTGGTTCATCACTCTTTGCTCTAAACATTACGCGGGATGCCACAACCTTATAGCAATTCACAACTGATTTCCCGTCAAAGGATTTAATGGTTATCTTTCCAGTCGGTACGATTATGTTAGGCGATAATTCCTTATTACACTCATTATTTCCCGCCTCGCCCAACATCAAATAATCTAAAGATACATTAAGTTCTTGCGATAGTACAAGTAACTTTTCTGTCTCTGGATATCCGCCTCCTTGTTCCCATTTAGAAATAGCCTGACGGCTTACTCCTATTTTTTCAGCTAATTCCTCCTGTGAAAGTTGTTTTTCTTTTCTTATTGATTGTAAATTGTCTGCAAAACTCATATACTTCTACCTCTTTTCTTTTATTAATCTAAGTAAATTATAATAAGATTTACGTTAATTACTACCAATCTGAATTTGCATTTACGCAACCTGAATTTGCAATTAACCTTAATAAAAAGTCCTTCCTATGGTTTGTCATAAATTTGTAAGAATTTAAGAATAGAAATGTAAGATTTCCATGATAAATAACGAAAACACTAAATACTTCATTTTGATACCATTATTGTATTAAATGAGGTGTTTAACAATACCTCAAGTATACGGGGTGTGCAAGATGAAAGATATTAATGAAATACAACCTATAAATGCAAATAGCTCATATAAGGCGCTGCCAATGAGTCAAATAGAAAAGAAGCAGCTTATAGAACGGAGAAGGCAAAGAGCAAAAAGAAGACGGATACGAAAAATGCGGAGGATTTTCTTTTTTGTAAACGTGTTACTTATTGTTATTATTTCTATTACATTATGGAATAAGATCCGGTCTATTTCTGAAAAAGAGTTTTATTCTCCAACTGGCAGTACAGCAGACAGTGTTGTCAATGCGCCACAGATATTAAGGGCTGATGAAGTTAAAATAAAATTGGAAAAGCTCGCAGATACTAGTCCAGAATTTCAGAAAGTCTATAGTCATGCAGATGAATACCCGCAAGAGTTATTACAGGCGCTATGTAACAATCCTGAAATGATATCCTATGTCAGCGGATATTTGACAGCAGATGGAACACCAAATGGCGGTATTACGGAGGAGGACTTGTCGAAACCCATACCTTTATTACTACAATGGGATACCAGATGGGGTTATGTGCCTTACGGAGATAGCGATGTAGGACAGTCGGGCTGCGCACCAACCTGCCTATCCATGGTTATTGTTGCCCTTACGGGTGATACAGAAGCTACTCCAAATGCAGTTGCTGCTTATTCAGAAAAGAATGGATACTATGTAGAGGGAACTGGAACCTCCTGGAGTCTAATGACAGACGGCAGTTCATCCTTTGATATTTCCAGCAGAGAACTGCCCCTGTCAAAATCAGTTATTTTTTCTGAACTTGAGTCAGGGCATCCGATTATCTGTTCTTTACGCCCGGGTGACTTTACAACAACAGGACACTTTATTGTACTTACAGAAGTGGTTGATGGAGAAATACGGGTAAATGATCCCAATAGCAAAGCAAGGAGTTCCAAACTTTGGAGTTATGAAACCTTAGAGGGTCAAATTAAGAATCTATGGGTTTTTGAAAATTAAAGCTTCTTTTCCATAAGATAAAATTCGCCTTTTCTCCACTGTGCAAATCCTACTTTGCCATATTCTAATCTTTCATACATTTTAATGGCATATGGATTTAACGTGTACGCATCTAATCTTATAGCGTCAATCCCCTTATTCCTTAGTTCATTCTCTATGTGTGTCAGCGTTAAAGTTCCAATTCTCTGATTTTGAAATAAGGGGTTTACATATAATCTATGAATTACATAGAAGGATGCGTTCGGGTATTTCCAATCACCGTTAGCATATTGCTCATCATATTCCTGATTTAGTACATATGCGGATACGATTGAACCTTCTACCATACCTATAAACAATTGATTATTATCAATATCCTCTTCTAATGTATTTTTATCTGGATATAGGCTATCCCATTGTTCTATACCCTCTCTACTCATTTCAATAATAGCCGCTGTAAACATATCCATCACGCTATCTAAATCTTCTTTTTTTGCTAACCTGAACTGTAATTTGAACATAATTTAAGCTCTCCTATTTGCCAATCAGTATAAATCGACTGTTTTATTTACAAACAATTTTTCTTAAGTTTTTGGAATTTTATAACAGTGAGTATAGCACAGCTTGTCAAGGCTTACAATATAACTACATTTTATGTCCGAAATGATTTATATTAAGGATAGAGACTCAGGGCAGTATTTAAAATTGACTTACCTTTTCACTCAAATAGCTTTTCAACTCTTTCACATCTACCGTTATTTGCTTCATCGTATCACGATCTCTTATTGTTACAGTATCACTTTCGAGTGTACTATTATCAATCGTAATTGCAAAAGGTATCCCTATAGCATCCCCTCTGCGGTAACGCTTTCCGATATTTCCAGCATCATCATAGGACACCATAAAATATTTTTTCAATTCATTATATATCTCCAACGCTTTCGCTGAATGGCTTTTCTTTATTAACGGGAGAATACTTACTTTAATTGGAGCAAGATATGGTTTTATTTTTAATACCTGTCTCGTGTCCCCGCCATCTAACTCTTCTACTATAAGCGATTCAAATAATATTGATAAAAATATACGGTCAAGTCCGTACGTAGACTCGATTACATAAGGAATATACTTTTCATTTGTATTTGCATCAAAGTATTCCATACTTCTTTTTGAATATTCTTGATGTCTCTGCAGGTCAAAATCTGTTCTATTATGCGTTCCATTGATTTCGCCCCAACCAAACGGGAACAGGTATTCAATATCACAGGCAGCTTTTGCATAATGAGCTAGTTTTTCGTGATCGTGAAAGCGTAAATGTTCCTCACTTAATCCAACGAATTGAAAAAATTCAATACCGTAATTTTTATAATACTCGTATCTGTCATCATCTTCACCCTTCTTGCAGAAGGTCTGATATTCCATCTGTTCAAACTCAATTGTCCGGAACGTAAAATTACCCGGAGTAATTTCATTTCGAAATGCCTTACCGATTTGCCCAATACTAAACGGGAGTTTTGTTCTCATCGTTCGTAATACATTATTAAAGTTAACATATTCACCCTGTGCATTTTCAGGTCGCAGAAAAATTGTATTAGAAGCATCTTGTGTTACGCCACGTTGTGTAGCAAACATTAAATTGAATTGCCGAATATCTGTAAAATTTGATTTACCGCATTTGGGACAGGGGACCTTTTTCAACCGAATAAACTCTAACATACCTTCTTGTGACATTGCATCAGCATTGACAGAAGCATCAAAATTATTAATTAAGTTATCTGCCCGGTGCCTTGTTTTACATTCTTTACAATCCAGAAGCGGGTCGGTGAAGCTATCTAAGTGTCCACTTGCTTTCCATACGGTAGGATTCATTAAGATATCTGAATCTAATTCAAAGCTGTTATCCCTCATTTGAATAAAATAATAGCGCCATGCATCTTTAATATTGTTTTTTAATCTCGTTCCAAGTGGTCCATAATCCCAAGTGTTTGCTAAACCACCATATATTTCACTCCCTTGAAAAATAAATCCGTACTGATTACAATAAGCCATCATCTCTTCCATTGATAAGTTACCCATTTGTACTACCTCCTAAATTATAATTTTGATAAACAAAAAAAGCCCGCTCTAAGCTTTACGCTTAGGGCGAACTTAAATTTCTAGTCCGTGGTACCACCTAAATTCAGCAAGAATATATACTATTCTTCATCTGCTCTCTGTCAGCACGAGATTAATCTTTATGCTGCTTCCTTGATAACGGGGGAAAGCCCGGTGTAATCTACTAAGATATTATCTTTTCAATTAACAGCTCAAAGGTGCCTTTTATATTTTCGTCATAAAGATTTTCACCATCCATCTTCTCTCTGAAATAACGTTAATATATACTATTCCTTCTCATTGCCTTTATCGTATTTTTAAATACATTAACCTATTTGATTATCTTTGTCAACAGAATATAATTTTGCAAGGCTTAACAATCTTTATCAAACAGAGATTTAGCAAAACAGGACTCGTATTATTCTTATTAATAGCCAAAAGTATCTCTTTCTTCTTTTTCAAGTGTTTTAAGTGAGAACTTTTTATCCTTGCAATAAGTGTCAAATGGGCTAGATGATACATTGCTTTCGATAGCTTCCTTTAAGCCTTTAATAAGATTTTCTCTTTCTCTGATCATATGTCCTAAAAGTTCATGATATTCAAAAGTCTGGGTTACTTCGCCAAGTTGGAATTCTTCGGCAGTTGTAGGTTCAAACCTACAGCTTGCCCATTTTGCTATAACCCCATATTTTTTTGTAAGCCACATGAATGGAATATCGAGAAACTGCTTAAGGATGATAAATTCAATCATATACAACGGAATCATGATTATTCCGGATATGACAATGCCATGGTCAACATATTTTTCAACACCAGCGTTATATTTTGCGATTGCACTTATGAAGGAGATGAATGTTGCAACAACAAGAGGGATTGAGAATCTTCCAAGGAATGGATGGGTACTGCCAACCTTAGGACCAAGCTGTGCTCCTTTATATCCCATCTTAGCTAATATAATACCGGAGTCAAAAAACATGTCAAAGGTTCTAAAGATTACATAAAGTGGCATAACGAGCCAAGAGAGTAGAAGAGAAAAAAACTTCTTTTTTCTCTTACTTTGCATAGCGGCCTTTGCGGCATCTTCGTTTGTCATCAGGTTCTCAATACTATCTTTATGCGCATTAAGGGTAGCTTCATACATAGCTCTTAAAGAACCTCCCTTAGAGATACTCTTCTCAAGTGCATTGATGTGATTTATTCTTTTAATGTTAATTTGAGTCTGTTTCTTGTTGCTCTTTGCGGAGCTGGTAATTGCTGACACTTTGATTGATGCGATATCGAGCATATCGTTCACATCAGTTTCTTCATTTCTAACAGCTTCAGGCACAAGATGCCGAAGAACATACTTCTTACCTTCCGTGGTATTTCTAAACTCAACCGTTTTCTCTACCTGTTCCATTTTCCAGCCCCATTCTGAACGTACAATTTGGCCAGTCTGCGGGTGAATCAATTTACCAGTTAAATTATAGTGAAGACCGGCATCAGGCAAAGCCGAAATATATTCTGTTGGCCAGAGCTTGAGTCCATTCGTGAACTCATTACGTTCCATAAAGTTGATTTGTTCTAGAGTAGGGTACCCTCTCGTAGCCGCGTAATGGTTTATGATATCATTTGCCGTACTTGGATTCATATTATTTTCCTCTTCTTTCTTTTTTGAATCTGTATCAATATCGGTACAACAATTTACTTTTTGTCTCTATTGTAGATATATAAATAGAATATTTTATCTATGTTGATTTAACTTATATCCATTATGTGGCATGAACATGGAAAATGATAGACTGCGGATATAACTAATATAGCATAAATTGGCAATATAACAAAATACAATCAAAAATAAAAATAATTCTTTCGAGGTTTACTTCTATCGCTTTAATAAATAAAACCTTATAAAGTAACTATATTCTTTTTTGCTAATCCTTCACTTCCCATCTTTTATCGCCGACTTGGCAATTATCTGGCTGAGGATCTCGCTTATGCTTTTGAAAATTATGAGGATAAAGATTTGATTAATGTTTATGTTTATCTCGACAAAATTGTACCACTCAGTGATTTGGAGTAATCAGAATAATTTGTTTTCTCATGACATACCTCTTGCGAAAAGTGACTACATAATAAAAATAGTTTGATTTTTATATTAGAACATTAATAATTAAGGGGGAGTTTTGTGTTATGAAGTTGTCTTATGACGAATTTGATAAAAAATGTGCGAAGATGGAGGATGTTAATGAAAAATTCCCAACGAAACCGTACTTCCCATCTGAAGCAGAAATTATAGCTATGTCGACTGATTTAGATAAGTATTTTGACCATATTGTTTACCTTGCTTCTACAAATCCTGCACCAATAACACCTGAGGAAGTTAATAGCATGAAGCTTTTAAATAAAGTTATCAGCGATAATACGGAATTTACCGATTAATCGGGGTATGTTGCAGTAAATAGTATTATTGGGGCTCTTAATAAATATAAGTTTGTATGTAAAAAGCGGAGTCTCTCTTACGAGACTCCGCTTTCATAGTTTTTAAGCTCATACTATCCTTTTCGTGCTTAATGCACAGCATTCATAAGTGCTTCCAGGTTTAAACTGTCGGCTAAATTTAATACTTTTTATATGCTCATGTATCTATATAAAACATTAAATAAACACGAAAAGAAATTAGTGCGGTATACAATCCGTCTTCATATAATTTCTCCAATCGTATTATTAATGACATTAATATTATGTATGTATCATTTTTTTTTAATAAAAAGTGAAGAAGACAAGTAAAGTATCCCTCTACCTTTTGAATTATTATCAAATTTATCAACTTCCATATCACGCACCTAATCCAGCATATAAACCAATGCGGAATACTAACATAATAGCATCCATCTGATCCACCCAAAGCCCATTGAAATCATCGCAATAATGACTCAATTGGGCAGTAGTTGTCTGTAATAACAAGTCCGTCTGTATAATCATATTCATTCATTAGTGGAAGTGTGTTATCGGACGCTATAATCCAGCTGTTAATTACAGTATCTTCATCTGCCGTATTGTCCGGATCTACATGGATTACGTATACATATCTAAATACTTGAGCGATTGTATTGGCTTCTGCCTGAAGGAATTTTGAACGCGATCCATTTTTTGAAGCAATTAGATTTGCCATATAAACACCCTTCTCACTTAATGCTGCTTTTATTTGGTGTACCGTTTCTACGGTTGTTAATGTACGTACTGGATCGATGCCCGAAAATGCATCATTTAGAATATAGTCATAAGTTGTTTTGTTATTATTTAAAAATACTTTTGCGTCCATATTTATATTCACAAATCTTGTTTGCTCTCGATCGTACCTCTCAATACATTCGTCAAGATAGAAGTATTTTGATGCTATTTCTGTAATCTTATTATCAATTTCAATAACATCAATATTGTAATCCGTATGGGCTAAATAGTATTTAGGGATTTGATATGCACCACCACCAATAATTAAAATGTCTGCTTTGACTTTCCCTAACTGCTGGGTAATTGCAGCTCCAGCCTTGCAGTAATCAAACACCATATCAAATTTTTTATCATCTGTTCTGTAGGATGCAGACTCTAATCCAGTTCCGATTTTCATGATACGAACAGGATCTTCTTTGTAGTACCCATCATATGCTTCGATACGACTGTACTCGCTATCAACACTGACATAAAAACTTGCGTTTTCGCTTATACCAATGGAAGTTATTGCGTTAAGATTGCCATAGAAATAGAGAATAAGCATTCCAATCGTTATTACTGTTTGAATAAATGGAGCGAAAAAATTATAGGGATTTAATTGTTCAGAGCTATTAATTATGTGAACTATTAATCCAGTTAATAACAATAGACCTATACACAGAGAAAGGGTGACATCCGCACCTAATTTTGGAATTAATATAAAACCACTAAGAATGGATCCGGCCACACCACCGACAGTTGATAAAGCATAGATGATACCAATTCGTTTTCCCTCAGGGGATTTACTGGTTTCAGTACGCATAATCTGCGAAGGAATAGTGCCAATACATATTTCACAAGGCAATAATAATATTACAGTTGTTAAGATAGCAGAAATCGTATTATCGATTGGCAAACGACACATCCAATAGCTTAAAAGAGGAGCCACACATAAGGAAATTGATAGAAATAGTGTGGATAATAACAGCATCTGTCCTGATCGGTTTTTCTTAAACAATCCTCCAATCCAATTTCCTATACTGTTACTAAGTAAGATCACGCTAACCACGCCTGTCCATACGATATTGGAGTTCCCGAAGTAAGGCGATAGTATATAAGACATGCATATTTCTATTGCCATAGCTATGAATTCAACAATAAAAACAATAATTTGATTTTTCTTCATTTTTCCCTTTCCCTTTCTTTGCGCTTTCTACTCTTATTATGTAGGACAATGACAACAAGATATTGTCTGTCCTTATCGTATAATCTTTCCGTCCGATTATTGAAAGAAAAAGAAGAGAGCCCTTATTTTTTACTAACTCCTTTTCTACCCTTTAAATACCTTCTGATTTTTTACTTATTAATAAGAGGATGTATTTAAATAACAAAAAAGCCCGGGAAATATACTCTTGGGCTTTTTTGTTCACTATGCATTTACAAATTAAAAGGTCTTCTTCTGGAAGAAGATGATACCAATTGTTTCACCTGCACTGTTCTTAATCAGCTGTGAGTTAAAAGAGGCTGAGTTAGCGATATATTCAGCAGTACCTTGCTTGGTAATAAGAGATCCATCGGCATTACACATAACATTACCACTTCCTGTTAATGCGAAATCACGGCTAAATGTTATTTTTCCATCGATTTCGAATTCACCTTCTGTGGAAAGCTGTGCTCCATAGTTAACGAAAAGAACATTTGTAGAAGTACCAGCACCATCATTTGTATCTACAGCTAAATCAGATATTGACCATAAGTTTGAAGAACCGCCCCCTACAACTGGACTCTCGTTACTATGTGGTGTAGCCAGCCAAGCATCTTGTCCAGAGTGTCCACCTTGTAAAAGTGTAAGACCAGGAGTACCTTCCATGGAAAGTGTATGAACATAAATTGCTACGTTATCATTAGCGAAAGAATCGATTGCTGATTTTACAGCACGTCCTCTAACCGTTTTACCGTTGTAATCACTGAAACGAGAGTCGTTTACGGACTGTACGGTTGACTCCATTTGCTCAAGGCCAGTATTCATAAGGTTTTTACCTACTAAGAATGCGATAAGAGCAAGGCCTACAATAGCTACGAACATTATTAATTGCGAACCCATTTTTGATCCCTCAATGGCTTCATTACCCATCTCTAATTCTTGCTATATACAACTCCTTAGCTTATATACAGCTTCTCCTTTTCAGTTTATTTTTTTATTGAGTCTCTAAGGAAAACTCTTTGTTCTGTTTGCTTTGCACATCAGTATTATGAAGAATTATTTTTCATCCATCTTGTCATTAAATTATTATGAATTAAAACAAGGACCCTGAACAGAGTCCTTGTTTTTAGCAGTTATAATTTTTATGACATCTTCCAGGTAATAAAATCCTCAAGCATCTTCCAGATATCATAGTTGATTTCATATTTTTTCCTCCACGAGCCATCCTTTGACTGACTTAGAGTAATATCATATGGATCACTTGTTTTACGGGCTGCGGCTGTATCAACTCCTGTCCACAATGTCATCTCAGGTCTAAAACCTGAGCGGTCTATAAATGGATGGTTCCAACGTAAGTTTCCATCATATGACACGGATAAACCACGATACATCATGTCCTTACCATTAACATAATAAGGGCTTGTTCCATAAAGCCAGTTATATTTTACGTATCCGTTCTTGGTTGTTGGGATACCCTTTGAGAGAGCATAGTCTGTAGGTTTTGATTTTGTGTCTTTACCGGCAAACTTGTAGATACTCATCATACCTGTATATACCGTAGTATTGCAAGTATTCCAACAGAACCTGTTAATATGACTGTCAGATATCGTAAAATCTATATCTACACCCTGCAAGGAATCAAATACAAATCCCTTAAACCTTCCATCTTTTTTAATAAACTTGTTATTGTATTTTTGGCTTGTAAGGCTTTTCCCTGTATATAACTGTGACCAGTTTTCAAACTTGAAATACTCATCATAATCAAGCGTCTTTTTAGCTACAAGGTAGTAACTTGCAGAAATATTGGCACCTTTTCCTCGAAGTTTGGCTTGTGCATAACTGAATTCCGTGCCATACATAGTATAAATAAATTGTACTTTTTCAACTTTCCATTCAATAGGTTCTTTGCCGTTTTTGGTATTCCCGTCTTGCTCGTAAGTGAATGATTTTGTTATTACCGTATCGCCAACCTGAAGATTGTACTTGAGAAGATTCTCCGGTAAAAGCTCCTTATCGGAAAGTGTAACAGTGCGTGCTTTTCCTGCAAAGTCTGGTCTTTTTGTAAACTCATATACGTTTATAATTTTCGGGTTTACATTATCTGGATAGTCATAATAAACTCGCCCGCTTAATATACTTGCGTCAGTATTTTGATTACCATTTTGACCGCTATAATAATTATCAAAAAGAGTTACCGTTTTGTCGCCTTCCCAATCGGCTTTTGTATAAACTAGATATTTTGACATATCGGTCTTTTTTACCGTGGTTTTGGTGGATTCTGATGTTTTAGTTGTAGCTGCCATTGCTCCTTTGTGCCCATAACCGACCATCGTGATTAAAAGGATAGCTAGTGCTGCGCACATAATTGATAACATCTTTTTCTTCATGGGTTTTCCTCCATATGTTATATTCGTAAAATAATTAAGTATCGATATTATGAGGTATGTTTAAAATTACAATATTTATGAAAAATAACCAATTATAATATTTGGTAGATTTATTTTTACAAATATAATTATATACCTATCATATAGTATAAAAAAAACAAAGTCAACATATGGAAAAAGTGAGAACTACATATAAAATTTTAGTGTATCGTCGGAGCGACTGAAGCAAAACCCTAACATATTAAAGAATTCTCCCTGATGGCTCTTAATATCCTATTCGTCATTTAATTCATCTATTTTTTGTGATATATCCATTCTCATCAAAAGCATATCCATCAACGGTGGAAATTAAATACCCGTTCTCATCCACTGCGATGAATGGTTTGTTGTAATCAGCTGCTGTTAACTCGCTTTCTCTTTCAGAGTCTTTAGTTGTAATGTACCTGAATAACCCAACTCCATTAATTGAGTAGTATCCAGTTGGCATAGATTTCTCAAGTGAGATTTCGATGTATAAAGGATTTGAAAAATAAAATTTACTTATCATATATTGCTCAAGACTAACAAACACATGAATATTTGCCTTAAAAGCTGCTTGTTTGCTTATAGTTCCAGTTCTTACGTCACAGATATAATTCTTATTTTTTGTTAACCCTTTAATAAAACCTGTTGGAGATACATTATCATCAGTTACTCTATCTTGGCCTACTGACACTAAGTATATTTCATTAGCACCAAGGTCATCAATATTTACTGTGTCAGAATCGGGTTGCGAGTATCCATTCTGGAAGTTATAAATATAGTTTCCAGAGTTAGATTTTATTAAACCTGCCAGGCCTATTGTATAACCTTCATCGCTGAATCTCTCTAAGGCAAACCCATCTGTGATAGTATTTATTGATTTATAAATGAGTTTATCGTTTTCGTACATGGTTGGAATGCATGTTTCATCATAATCGCTCTTCACCCAACAGAAACGAGTTGGATCTATATTATATGCCCCTTCACGCCTTTCACCGACATTGAAGATGTTTAATATATATGCAGTTATGTTTCCTCGATTGTCGTAGGTAGCGTGCCCACCCCATGCGTCATAAAGCCTATAGTAAACCACAGATCCATCTTCTTTTGTATGTTCAATAGCGTAAGTACCTTCTGGTACATCTTCGATAGACAAATATGTTACAGGAGGATATCCTGTAGTTTCAGGACTTTCTATGTCGGGGTTAGCCGCATTATCCTCTGAATCAACATATGTTTCGTCTGACTCCACGTTTTCTAAGTTGCCCAGCTGTGTTGTTGTGTCTTTCTCTTTGGGACCTTTTTTACATCCGGTCAAACTAAGTACCATAGTAAAAATTAATAATAAAATTAATGCTTTTTTATGCACTTTACCTCTCTCCTTTTAAAAGTTGATATTTGCATTATGTGAAATAACAATTAGGTAACATTGTCATTATTTATGAATAGCTTCTATGTCATAAAAAACAACAAAAGAGCCTTGCATAGCAAGGCCTTTGGTTAGTTAGTATCAAATATAATAGTGTCAGAGCTGACGTCATAAATAAATGCTTTTTCGGAAAGTTGCTTATTTCTTTTGTTAACATCCCAGAAAGCATCTATTGTATTGATAACGCCTTTAACATCTTCTTCACTTTTATCGGCCTGAATAAAAATTTCGTCAACTGTACGAGGTATAATTGTTAATGTATTAACTTTTATCTTCTTACAGAAATCAGCTAGGAATCCTGGATAAAACATTATTATAGCACCGAAGGGAGTTCCATTGCTAAGACTGTATATTCTCGGGAGCTCCATTTCGAGCTTACTTACAATAATGTCGAGACTACTTTGATAAAGCTCCTGTGTGGCTGAAATCACCCCGTCATTCATTAACTGATTCATAGTATTATTAGCAACCCTCTGCGCCATACTTTTGATTTCAACATGAAAATGGTTAGCTGTGTTAAATATGGCTTTTTCTATTACAGAATGTTTATCCATTTTTCCCAGTTCTTCATCCGCCTCAATTTCCTCCTGTCGAATTTCAGCCATCATGACGTATCCATTGCTGTCTACAATAAATTGCCTTAAAAGGATAGAGAACGGTCCTCTTTCTTCATATACGGAATTTTTGAGCATCCTCTGATTGTTTTGTGTATCTAAAGCGATACAGCATATACTATCAACCAAAGCTGTTTTTGAGATTTTATCCTGAAGTTCTTTTACTGAAGAGGAAATTATACTGTTATACTTTTGGCTTAATTCCTTACAAAAAGAGTTTATAATACCTTCGTCGCTTGTTTTTTCATATATGTTATAAACTCTTGAGAGTATGACTGTTAAATGACCACCATCTTCTTGCATTAGCGCAATACCCATTTCAATGTTATTATCATTTCCCTTAACAAATTCTTCTTGGAAATTGACGATATCTGTATTCTCAAAATACTTTGGCAGTTCTTGAAGAATCTTCAGCCTAAGTTCTTTTCTGCTTATCGCTTTCTTCACTTTGTACCTCCTCCTTCGTGTTTCGTTGACTGTTCGTTTATTTATCGACTATGTAGATTATGCAGGCTGATAAATATATCATGTTGTATCTTAATATTTTTACTAAAGCCTTCTTATTATCATTACAAAAAAATTGTATATCCACATAATATATTTAATTAGTCCATGAGACTTTAAAATGAAAGGAAATATTACATGGAATTGAATTTAAGAATGGTGAGAGATGTATCATGGCATCAATCCAGCAGAAAAACAAAGCTGAAGGAAAGACTGCCGGTAAGCGGATGCGTGTCAAACTCTTATTTAAAGCATACCATACGAAAACCAGCAATGAAGAACTTACTTAAGAACGGATTCATTTTGAAGAGATAGCAACCTACAGCTCCTAAGCTTTATACAAGCTTTATACAAGACTTTCAGAAATACCGGTAGGAGAATGGCGGACAAGACTTTTCATGAAAGGAGAGATAAAATGGCAGTTTTTAATATCAACACGATAAGTTGCAGCCTGGCTAAAAATATCGAAAGTGGCAGCAAATCTATGAATGAAAGACTTAAATATGTTCATGATGCATCTATAAGAATAGGAAGACAAATTGTTCATGCTGGTAATATGGCTGAAACAAGTGCTCTTCACCAAACCGAAGGCTACCAAGGTTATACTAAGACATTACGCCCCGCTGCTACTGTCTTAAAAACGGGAGCTGCTGTTATGGCAACGATGTCTGCTGTCCAATTATCCAGGGATTACAACCGTTTTAATAAAGAACATGGAGCAGAAATTCAAAACTACCTTGACAGCTTAAAACCAAATGAAAAAGCAAGAGCTATCATCGCCAATGTCGACGACAAGATTAAGATAGTAAATCAAGATATAGAAGTACATGTACATAAGCAGAGACCGATTATGGTAGGTGATTGGAATAAGCGTTCATTACTTCATTCTCAGATAGACAACAATATTCGTATTGCAACTACGCATAGTAAAACAAAATTAGCTAAAGATGGGGCTATACACTGTTATCGACACAATCCAACGAAAGCGATATCTCAAGCAAACAAACTTGAAAAGGAACTTAATAGAAGAGCAGATGCTGCTAATATTAAAACGAACTCTGTAAAAGTCAAAACGCTTAGAAACGAACTGCAAAAAAAAGCCATTGTTAGAAAGCTTCATCTGGAAAAGCCTGTAGGGATATTAAAAATAGATTATGTAAAGGATGCCAGTGGGAAAATACACTTTGGTAACAAAGGCTATAGGCATTTTATCGAAAATGCTGATAAAAAGATGAAAGGAATAAAGCTGGCAAAGGGTGTAAAACTCAATGATGGGGATATTTTATTACAAATTGCCGGCAAAAAAGCAATGGCTGCAAAAGGTGCTAAAGTCATAGCTGGGAAAAAAGGATTGGCTTCATTGCGTAAAGCACAGATGTCTTTTATGCGAACTACTGGAATGATAAAAAACAATGATTTTGGTGAAGGCTATCAGGTTATGACGAAAGTAACAATGGTTGCAAAACCATTAGTTAATAAGATGACATTAAAAGTCATAAAGAAAATGGCATTGCGATCAGGAAAGATAGCCACCAGAATAGTAAAACGGGTTGGTGTTCAAACTATAGTTACGGGTGTTCATGCCATTAACTCTTATAACCTTGCAAAAAGCGGAGTAGTAGCTCCTGCTAAAAACATCAAAACCGCCGCGGCAACGTTTAAAGGAAATCAAGCTATTGCTAAAAAACAAACATCAGATTTTGTTAATATTATAAATGAAAAAACGAAAGGGGCTATTCAGAAAAAAATTATAGAACCTCTTAAATCTAAACTTGTGAATCCTATCAAAAAAAAGGTTACAAGTACAATTTCGGCACCATTGAGAAAATTCATCTTAAACAAATTAAGTAAGTTTAAAAACACTGCTTTTTCTAAAGGTGCTGGAGCAATCGGGCGTGGAATAGGAAAAGTGTTTGGAGGTATAGGAAGAGTTTTAGGTTTTGCTTTAAAACCGTTACTTGCTCTTTTCCGCGGACTGGCAGCCGTTTTTTCTACAATAAGCAGCTTCCTAGTTGGTGCAGCTTTTGTTTATGCCCTAATGTTTGCAATGATTATGGCAAGCGGAAGCCTATTGTCTGGTGTTTTCGGTATTTTCGACTCAATATCAAACGGAGTTTCCGAAGCATGGTCGAATACAGATCCTAATATTAATTATGCTGTTGATGAGATTCAAGAAGCAAGTAATGAGTTATCTAATGTTACCAAGATACAAGAAGATACTGCTGTTATATCAACTATAATAGATAAGCTTCCCATTTCGCAACTTTGGCGTAAACTTACAAAACAGGAGACAGAAACTTGTGCTGGGTATGATATTGTTTTAGTTGGCGAAACGGATTATTACAACCTTGAAATACCTTCAGCAGATGATACCATAAATATTCATACGATAGATATAAGGAAAAATACAAAAGGAATGCTTCAGGAAAACGATAGGGAAATTTTATCTATTGTGTCAAATCTTTATGAATCCTATGGTGGAATAAGTAATACTTTTAACATTGGTAAACAGATTGAAAAAACACAATGGAAAACTCTTGTGCAACAATTATATATATTAAGTCATAATACTAACATGAGTAAAGAAGAATTTGTTGTCAACAATTATTCAGTTAATTACTGGACTGGGGTAGCCACAGTAACAAGTTCATCAACATATTATAAGTGGTTAATTGAAGTTGATATATTGCGCGGTACTGAGTTTTTTAGTAAGTGTGGAGATTTAGCATTGGAGGCAGGTAAAAGAATTGATCCTGAAATAGAAATTACAACAAAAGAAGAGTTATTAGAATGGTATATTGCTTCTATGGAAAAAGAGGAACTTTGGGATGAGAATTCAGATATAAAATATAAAGGTTATGAGTTCACATATTTTGATGCTACTGACGGTATTCTTGCTAGAATTGCAAACAATTTTAAATCAACACCTCAATCCCAATACACATATGAATACAGTAATCCTCCCGAAAACGTTTATATTGTTGATAGCGATGGTGATAATTCACTTGAATATGTTCGCGTTGTACAAAAGAACGATGGCTCATATGACACAACAGGCGGAACATTTAAAGTTTCAAATGGTTCGTTATCAGTGGGTACTGTTTTTACGTCAGATAAGGATGGAAACCCCAGTCAAAAGGAGCAAGAATATATTGATAAGTATTTAGAAGAAAACAGTATAGAAGTAAAAGAAAATATCACGGACGGTAAGAGTGGTACAAGCAGTACAAGCAATGGAAAACCCAATAAAAGTAATACCAGCGGCTCAAATAGTGGCAAAACTAATAATAATAATGCTAACAGCCGACAAAGTACAAAATAATTATGTGAAAACAAAAGGGAGGCATGAAAGCGTCTCCCTTACAGGGTTTTTCTGGTTTTGGATAATAAATTTCTGGTTTCTTTCATTGTATTATCATTAGCCTTTGCATATATATTCGTTGCGGCTAAACTGTGATGTCCGAGTTTTTGCTGTAAAGCAAGCACATCGTTCCCAGACATTTCGTAAAATGACATAGCAAAACTGGATCTCATTTTGTGGGGCGATAGACTACCTTTTCCCGGAAGAGAAGATTGGGTATATTTCTTTACAAGAACCTCAATTGATCTTATAGATAATCTTTTGGGTGAAACATTTTTGGTCGCTTTTGTTACAAAAAGAGGAGAGCTGCCCTTAATTTCTTCTTTATTATTCTTTCTTTCCTGTATGTATTCTTGTATCAAATCCTTTACATCATCAGAAAAGTATATACTTTGCTTATTTCCACCTGTTCTCGTTATCATTACTTTAGTGTCTGCAAAGTCCATATCGCATAGGTTGATACTGTGTAGTTCTGAAATACGCATCCCTGTATCCAGCAGGAGGGTAATGAGAGTCAAATCTCTAAGCAGATATTTCTTATGATATTTTTTTTCCCATTTGTTGAGTTTTGCTCCTGACTTAATATCAGCAAGGAGTTTATTTTGATCATGGGTATTTATATATACAACTGAGTCAGAATAATGAATCTTTACTTTTACGGAAGCAGACACTGGGTTATGCTCTAAGTGCCTGTTGCTTACCATATAAGTAAAGTAGCTCGATAGAGCTGCACGTTTTCTTGCAAGTGTAGGCTCTGAATTGCCCTTGGTTTTTCTATATGTTAAATATTGAGATATTGCAGATGGTTTGATAAGTTTTATATCTGCAGTCGTCAACGATGATTTATCTTTTTCAGAAAAGCTAACCATAAAATTGTTTTGCTCATCATACTGAGGCATACATTTATCAGATACGAGGAACTCAAAAAAAGCATTTAATTCCCTGGCATACGCAAGACGAGTGGATATAGCAAGTTCGGTGCCGTTTTCATAAATAAAGCTTCTACACGGTAAGGGCAATAATTCAATCTGCTCATTCATCATATCCATTCTTGTTTTAGGATTTTCGTTCTTCTCCTTTTTGCTTCTTTCTTCCATTCTTTATGATCCTTTCAAAGAATATTTAGTTTTATTATATATTATGTAGAAAAATATTGCATTAAATATGTTTAATAGCCGTTAGAGTCTGCTTAAAATACTTCTAAAAGATACGCTGCGAAAAACCATATTAGGAGAAAATAAAAATACCCTAAACAATTGACCAGAATGTTTAAGGTATTTCATATTTACCTATGTATATAACCAGGATTTACAGGTTGCATTAAAGCATAAGTATCAGGTTTATAGCCTGCTTTCGCTGCAACTTCGATGGATGTGTAAAGTGATGTATTTGTAACACCGTCTTTTACATATGCTGCTTGTCCCTCATAGCAATATTTACGCTCGCCTGAGTCTGTAGTAAAACCAATAACCTTTGGTTTCCATGTCACCTTGAAACCTTGCATTGTTGAGCAGTATCCTTTATATTCTGAATACTTGGCATTGTTGATAATCACAAGTAGCGTTGGTGAATTAATTTTATTAATGCCGGTATAAGTATTGATTGCAGGTATGTATAATGAATACTCTGAATCATCCGGTCTTGTTGCAAATCTATTGTTTGACAATCGGTAAGCTATTGCATTTGTAAGCTCTGAACTTACAATGGAATCGGCAAACTCTCTTGTGAGTGTAATTGTTTCTCCATTAGGATCTCCCGGGTTTATCCAAGAAATGTTTTTCTTTAATATATCGTCGTATTGATACCCTGATGTAAGTGTATGACCATATCCGGTTACAAGGTACCATTTTTCGTCCGATAAGGTTACTCCCAGGGTATCTTTTGTTGTTCCATTGGTTCTTGTAAGTTCTGTAGAAAAGGGTAGTTTTGGAGACCAAACAAGTCTATGCTGACCAATATCCGTCTCTGTTATATCTGTGATATAATATCCTTCATTCCCAACTAAACACATTGTACTGATCGAATCTTCTATTGCTACTTCGCCTGATTCTCCTCTAGCCATATTAAAAGATAATGCCATCATATCATCAAATGTCTGCAATGTGTTTTTAGTCAGTATGGTTACTCCTACTGACTCATATGTCGTGAGGTTTTCTGAGATAGTCACTGAGTCAATAAAAGCTGCTTCTGCCGCATATTCTGTCGCCATGATCAATCTACTTTCATTAAACTGTGCTTCATAAATATCTATGTTTTTACAGATAACAACTGTCACGATTGCCAGGCAAACTACTGCAAGCATATTTGCTATATTAAACCAGGTTCTCATAAATGTTACCTCCCTAACACTACTTAATCGTAGTTACTTTAATTCTTTTCAAGAAATAATTCCCATTTACATCCTTAATTCTGAAAGTATAGTATCCGTTACTTGAAACCGTATATGACTTAACATTCAAAGTTGTGGCCTTTGACCAGGTTAGGTTGTCTGTTACAAGGTCATCATAAACATATCCTTTTACTACCTTTATCTCGGCAGGGTCAAAATCAAAAGTCAAGGAAAGATTCACTTTCTTATTTGAATTTGTTTTCTTTATTGATATTGTTCTTGATACTGTGCTTGCTTTGAGGATTGTAGTTGTTTCACTCCCAGTCATAGATATATAATAGGTTCCCTTCTCAAGAAGAAGTTGTATTTTGTTATAATCTGCTCCCATGGAAGAATAATTTTGTTTTTTTAGCAGCACATTGTTTTTATTGTATATATTTATCATCGCACCAGGATTGGTGTTACTGATCTGCTCAAAATCATAGGTAAAGGTAACCATACTCTTTTCAGCAAGAGTGAATTTATAATAGTCTACTGGTGCGGTTACACTAAGAAAACCTTTGTATGTTTTATTTGGCGTAAGCGTAAGAGGATTTTTGTAGGAAGAAGCATAATTTAATCCTTCGTTTGTTGTCACCGTCTGACCGATAACACAAATGCCAGTTTCTGATTTAGCAGAATTATTTACTCCAATCATTTTGTAATTTATATAGTATTTTCCAGGATCTAAAAGGTGAAATAAGTAAGATGTCGTTTTGGATAAGGTTTTTTCAGCTTCGATAATATCATATCCACCGGCATCTCTTGATAGCCATACCGTTGCGCTTCTAAATGCTTGGGTATCCCAGGTCATATATATTTTAAGGATGGTTGGTTTTGTAAGATTAAATGATTTAACACCTACGGTTCCGGATACTATTGTGTATTTGTTTGTCTCTGGGTACTGAAAATTCCCAATAAAATCAACATATGTAACACCAATTGGTGACGCTGGATCTCGAATTGTACCCTCTGGCTCCTCGCCTTCTGACTGGTCAGGATTAGACGATCCTATAGTTGCTGATAAGGTGGTTGCTGTTGTCGCTCCACTCATTGTCGCATAGTATACTCCTTTATCAAGCTTGATTTTTAAAGTATTTGATGAAGCTGTAGAAGGATTAAATTTTTGACTGGTAATTAATGCGTCGGTTTCGTAATTAAAAATCTTAAGGATTGCATAATTTAAAGAAATGCCCTCATAAGCCTTAAAATTGAAATCAATGTTTACATCGGAAGATCCGGAAACGCCAAACATATAATAATCAATTGGTGAAGTTTCACTTAAAAATCCGTAGTTTAAATTTGCAATAGAAGAAGTAGATATTCTTAATTCGTTAGGCTTGGTTTTTGATGACTGAGCTACGGATTCTGTAGTAACAACTTTTTCTCCGAGGATGGCATAATTGACAACAGCATAGTCATTTTTCTGAGCTAGTGTAGGTGAATAACATAAGTAATATGTTCCGGAGTCTAACATGGTGACCAATGACTGACCAGGGGAATTCAAGGAATATTTTTGGCCAATCACATTGATACCACTGTAGTCGGTGGCAATCCATACAGTCATCTTTGATACTGTATATGTATCCCAAGCAAAATACATTTTTACAGCTGTTGAGGTATTAATACTGAATATTTGTGTTGATGTTATGTCTCTTACTACATAGGATGTGGTTGTTTTAGGATACTGTACGTTATCAATACTGTCGATAATTGAAATATTACTATCAGCAATTGTAGTTGTTGTTTGTGCCGCATTGACCTGGTTTACAGAGCCTAAGCTTGTTACGAGCATTGCCCCGAGTAATATCCCTGCAATGATTTTTTTTAATAAGTTTCTCATTTTTCTTTTCCTCCTTAATTTATCTAACCATTTTTGACATGGTTAATTCAAAATTTGGTTCATTGAATTTTAAAAATATGTTTAATAACTTTTTGAATCTTGTTGTTGAAATTTCTTTTACTGAAACTTTTACTACATTTCCTGACGATAATTTCGTTATGTCATCTGCGGCTATATATGTGATATCGAGCTCTTCGGTTGATGCATCTATAAGTGTAGCTGTTTTTACAAGGCGGTCGATATCTACGTCAAGCACAAGTCCGTGAGATTCAACTGTAAGAGTAAATTCATCTATATCGTCTTGTGTGATCTCGCCTTTATCTGTAACCCTATCAAGAAATGCTGTTACGTCATTGAGAATTTCCATACGCCCTTGCATTTCATGTTGACCATAAATGTTAATCATTGGTGCTATGATTAGCAAGAAAAATACAAGGATAATCGAAATACATTTTGAAAGAAAACCTTCCACGCTTTTTCTCCCTTCCTTAATATTCTGTTAATTCTATATTGCTTACGGTTATTTTTCCTTTGTTTATTTCCGATGAAACAAAAAACCTTAAAAGCTGAACTGCGCTTTTCCCATCTTCTGTTCTTGGGATTGTAACAAGCCAAGAATATGTTGTAGGTACCTTTGATAATCTGAATGCTTTTTCCGGTAAATCATCTGGATAAGCATCTACAAGTAATGGATCATTGTTAGCGGTGCTATATGCTCTAAAAGTGAGCAAATAGGTTTTTCCGTTTTCTATTACGTTATTAAACGTAAAAGTACGGTGTTGGGCTCCTGCACTGATTTCTATTAATTTGCCGCTTACGCTTACCATAGGACCTACTGTAGCAGCTGTGGAGTCTATTTTTTTTACTACTTCTTTTTCTTCGTAAGTTATTACAGGAGATGACGGATTTTTTGTTTTTAGGTATGGTGTGCAATAATATGTGTTTGCTCTGTAATCAAATCGAACCAAATATTGGGACTGGTCTTTGAATACAGTATTTAAAGCTGAGATGTACGATAATGTGTTGTCAAATCGAGCGGTATCAATTTTGACTTCTTTCCCTCCCATCAGTAAACTGTTAGGCTCTGGCATACCAAAATCTTGAATTTGCGTCATCAAACAAATTTCACCTTGACTTAGTAAAGTGTCATAATCTCCTGTGAAGATAATATCTGATACCTTTGTAGCAGCATTTTTATCCTCCATCTCAAGGGAGTAACTATGAGTTTCCATATAAGTATCATATAGACCTTTAACACCCAAGGTTGTTCCGAAGGATAAGAAAAGCATTAATATAACAAGCTCTATAATATCCCCAAGTGATTTATTCATATTCTACTCTCCTATATAAACGGTGTATTTTTTACTGCTGTTGTTGAAATCTGTAGTTGTTCTAAAGCTTTTTACTTTTGCATGTGTATTATCAAATAAACAGCTTGTTTCTATATCGTTGTAGTTGTTACCGCAAATATTACATACAATGTTACTTATGCTATATTTATTTGAGGTGACAATAGTGCGTACCTCAGCTGGTGACAACATCTTTTCGCCGTGTGTTAATGTGTTTATTTCTGACGACAGGTATATATTATAGTTTCCATCTGCAAAATCTTTTTCTGCCCATACCTTAACCTCTCCCGTCAAATGGTTTTTAAGACATGCTTCAGCAAGTGAGTTAGAAACTTTTCCTGACGGATTGCAGATATAGCAGGTTATTGACTTTATATGAGTTTCATTATAAGCAAGCAAAACATATACGCCGGATGCCGGCATTTTCTTTGGCTGATTTACGATTTCACCAAACGATTCACTTATGACCTGCGAGGATGCGTTGTCTGTTGTTTGAACAGTTTGGTCTAAAAAGTCTTTTCCTATGTCTATGTTTCTTTTTATAAGAAAGAATGCTGCCGCTAATAAAATTAGTGCCATTCCGGTAGCCATGAATGCTATTGCTTCTCTTCCTGTATGCACTTTAAGACCTCCGTTTTATTATTGTTTCTTTGTAAAGGTGTACGCTATAATCTCACCATTTGAATATGTTGGCGCCACTGTGAACTCATCAGTCAGCCTGTTGTTAAATACACTTTCTGTTAAAAAATTTTCTGTCCATATATATCCCCCGTTTTTATTATTTGAATATAAGTATTTAGCATATTCTTTTGTGATTGACCAGGTTTGGTATACGACTATCTTATAATCATAGGTAGAGCCGTATTTTAGGATATATTCGACAATATCGGCTCCGGTAACGCTTTCTCTATTCGTCATTGAGTATTCTGCAGCTACCATTGCTACATCTTGCTTTGAATATTCAAAAGCTGCTTCATCAAAATACCATCGCTTACCAAAAAGTATGAGTGTTACAGAAATGAATAACAAAAGTGCACCAACAGCCGTTTCAATACCCATTTCAAAAACACTTTGGGTTTCTTTCTCCATTGCCTAGCCTCCTGCTCTTATGGAACATATTTAAAGAAGGATATTCCCGTTATTTCACTTCCTGAACTGTCTATGTTGCTCATCAAATCTGAACTATAAATCAAAAACGGGTGATAATATGCTTCAGGATCTATGACCTCGGTTAGATGTGCAACTGAGAATTCATATGGATTAAATGATATAGCCGATTCGTCCATATAAATACTGTTATTGTTCTTATCCTTATCAACATAAACCCTTATTGAACCATCCTTATATTTTCTGATTGTTTCAATTACATGATTTCCGGGAATACATTCCGATTTGTCCTGTAAATTAAAACCTGTGTCGTATTCGCCAAATTCCAGCTGCTTGTTAATTATAGCCTGATGCTCCACCTTGTCGTTGTATGCATTAGCCTGCGCGTCTCTTAAGCTTTCAAGTGAAAATACTCCTAGCAATAATATTATAATGAGAAAATATTCAATGCCTGTGTTTATCATATGTATAGGCGAATCTGCATTCATTATTTGTTATACCTCCTGTTTATCTTATGGCTAATAACCCACTTGTTCTTATTATGTCTTTTCTTAGATTGCTTGAGTTGTCATAAAACAATAAGAAAGCAGGGAAGTTATTTCTGAAGTTGTCTGCTTTTATCTTACAACCGCAAAGTTACTTTCCCTGCTTTTTTATTGTTTTTTATAAAATTCTTTCGGAAGATCGTGTATCTCATTCTCCTTGTCTTTTTTACTCTTATTCTCTTGCTTTTCACCCGTTGCATCGTATATATCGATTATCCTTCCTCTTGACGGCACATGTTTTCGGGCCCAAATAATAATAATACAAATTATAAGAATTATAATGATACCAAATGCAATAAACCGATAATCTCTTATTGGAGTCCAGATATTCATTATGAAAAAAAAATATATTTTATCCCATAGCGACTCTCCTGTTTCTAAAATATTTTCTTTACTTACATCCAGAACCGGTAATACAATCGTTAAAAATCTATGCATTAAGACCTCCTCATCTAATGGTTTTACTTAAGCCAATCGATCATAATTCTTACGAGATTGCCGCAGTTAGGGCACTTTACTGTATGCTCTTTATACTTTGCAAATGTAATATCTGCCTCAAAAGGCCTATGACAGGCAAAACACATGGTCTTTCTTCGCATTTTCATTAAATCTTTTTCGTACTGCTTTGTTGCCTGATCTGCATCGTATAAAACTTTATAAATTGGAGCTTTTGCATCTCTCGATGTCATATTAAGATAGCGAGGGCATGTCTTTACTGCGTAGCTCTCATCCTCTATCGCTTTTTTATACTCTAAGATGAAATCTTTCCAGCGAGGATCTCTTTCCGCCTTTAATCTTGTAGCTGTCTGCTCATAGATCTCGTACATCTTAGCATTTAATTGTTTATTAAAAGCCATCTTAGCCTGTGCGGACTCTGCTGTTTCTTCCTCTGGCTCATCTTCACTTAATTCAGGTGCGGGAACCTCATTCATGCCTTTAACTTCAATTTCTGATTCATTGACTTTCTCTTCTGCCATTGGTTTTGCCAGTTGAACTTCATCAGCCAGCTCGGACTCCTGTGGTACACCTTCTTTGACTTCTTCTTCAGCTGTTTTAACAATACTATTTGCATCATTTCCGATTAAAACATCGTTGATCCATTCAAGGTCCGATGTTTTAAGAATATCATCCTGGTAGGAACCATAGTGAGAAAGTATGGTATTGTTTATAAAATCATCTTCCTCTATATTCTCCCATCCAGGATATTCTTCCAGGAGCAGGCTCATTGTAGAATAATCAACGGTAAGACCGATCTTTTCAATCAGTCTTTTTATCGCTTCGTTTTCTACCTTGATATTTGTGATATTAAAGACCACTATTTTAGTTCCCGGTGTGGGATTGTGAACATCATCAAAAAACCAATAATTGCCCGGTTGATGTGTTACCTGTTCAACGTTTGAGTGTATATATTCTGATGCTGTGTTTGATATTTTTTTGTCTTTAACCAAATTCATCTGGAATAAAAAATGTGCAAAATCAGCTACGCATGTTTTATATGCCTCCTGATTGCCAACCATCTTGATCACACGAAATAGCCTATCACCATTTCCTGCTATAACAGCATTTTTATAAGCTTTCGCTGTCGGCACATTGTCAATCCAAGCAGGAATTTCTTTTAATACATCAGGGGTGTTTTTTTCCATAAATACAATCTTCCTTCCTAATTCAGCTAATGCTTTTTGCGCTAGTCGAGGCGAGGGTATATAACCACATTTCCATCATAAGATTCCTTTATATGTTTATAAGCTTCTTTGAACATGTTTTTATTACACCTCTTTTTTATTAAATTATGTGTTGTAATTTTTTGAGCAGAATGTCATTAAAAAAGCACCTGTAATAGGTGCCTTAGAAAATATCTCCGACAGGGTTCGAACATGCAATCGAGGCTTTAGAAGAAACTTGCTCTATCCGATTTTTTGATCCTATCTTTAACTGTATTTTGACAATGTTTTATGGGTGCAAAGTCCAATAAAAAACTGCACCATAGATAAACGCACCAGTGACTAGGATGCGGAAAAGCCTTTCTGTTGCGGAGTTTTTAATGAGCGGAATTCTAAATCGGTACCTAGTAATTGGATAAAGCCACATAATACCATCTGGTGTAAGACTATCAAGGATCATATGCCATATACACCCAACGCTCATAGATAAACCTAAAATAGCAATCCATGTTAAATCAAGAGATGTTACCTTGCTGAGCATAAAGTCTAATAGAAGGAATGGTAATGCTACACCAACTGCATTAATCAATGTATGAACCACCCCGCGGTGATCCAGCTTGTTCTCCCAACGTAGATTTAAATCCTTTTCATTTAAATTAGATTCGTCGCGATCAAAATCGGGATATACTGAGCCTGCGGTGACACCTATTAAAATAGCCCCTAAAATTCCGATCTTACTTGCCGAGGAAATATCCATAAAATATATTTTTTGAATTAGCATTCCCCCTAAGAGTAAAGACAATCCTATGCCTGTTTCAAAATGCGTTTTTAGAGTCATGTAAAGTCACCTCCTATGTAATAAATAAAAATTTTATTGTTTGTTATATTATGTATTATTTTTTTCATATAGTCAACTTATGGAAAAACATAAAGAAAAAGGCATTAAGACCAAAATCTTAGTACCTTTCTTGAGGTTCATTATTTATTTTATTGGGCTCTCATAAACATGATTCCTATCTGTACTTTCGAATCCGTATATAAAACTGGTAAGAACTTGTTGGTTTTGTCCCCAATTAATTGCTAAAACTGACATATTGCGAATAGAGACTCCGGTATAGGAGTTGTCTATTGGTAAACGTAGTGTACTAAGTGAGTTCGGCATATGGTTAAATAAAATCATTGCATATGATACAATTTCTTTTTTGTTCATATCGGTTGTAACTAAAGGTAAAATGTCTTTCAAGGACTCAATAAGTTCACTCGGAGATTTGGTTTTATATTTTTTGAATATTGCATCTAATATAGTTCTCTGACGATTTGTTCTTCCGAAATCATTCTGCTCTCCATTTTCTGACCTAACATATCTTACTCTGGCGTACCCTAACACTTGATTACCATTAAGCGTTTGTTTCCCTTCCTTGATATTACGATTGCATGGATCAGAAATATAATTTGTCGAGTTGAGATATTTCGCTTCGTCCGATGTAATACTGATTTCAACACCTCCCAGCTTATCAATGATAGTCTCAAAACTCGAAAAATCTACCTTTGCAGAATTTGTTATTTTTATACCAAAATTACTTTCTATAGTGCGAACAAGCAGCGGCATGCCCCCCATAGAGTAAGCAGCATTCAAACGATTATCCTTGTGTTCTGGAATTTTTACATAAATGTCTCGCATTAGAGAGGTAAGCTTAATTGCGTTATTGACGGTATCTAATGTCACGATCATCATGCTGTCGGTACGTCCATTTCCTTTGGTGTTAATAGCCTCTTCTCCTACAACTAAAAAATTGTAAATTCCTTCAATGTCCTTGTTTCTTTCACTCTGATTAGTTGTAACTAAGTTCACCTGCCAGGAAACATCTTCCGGCTGCATTGTTTTAAACTGTGAAGGTACCATATCCTCTTCGAACATATCTTCTACTTTAACGGTATCGCTCCAATCAGTGTAATTTATCTTATCTATAAGTGAATTTACATATAATATTGGGACAGCAATTATCGTTGATAGTGCAATTACTGAAACACATATGACAATCTTCGTCCTATGGGAACCAAAGTGGTGGAAATTCCATAAAAATTTTCTTATTTTTATAATGTATTTCATACGAGTATACTCCTTTAAATATTGAAAGGACGTATTGAAAAACTAACATTTTCAGTTAATAGGCAATGCGTCCTTCTTTTTGTGCACCCGCACAAAGCAATCTACTATCTCAGGGTCAAATTGTGTGCTCCTGCATCTTAAGATTTCATTAAGCGCGTATAATGTATTTTTAGATTCCTTATATACGCGGGGCGAGACTATCGCATCATATGAATCGGCTACACTGATTATTCTTGCAAACAATGATATACCGTGGCCAGATATTCCCGTTGGATACCCTGTACCATCATATTTTTCATGGTGGTATTTTGCTGCGTCAATGATTTCTGCCGGATATCCATTCTTTTTAAGATAATCTGAGCCAACTGATGCGTGTGATTTGACCATGCATCGCTCGTATTCGTTTAATTGTCCTGCCTTAAAGAGAATATTTTTGGGAATATAAGCTTTGCCGATATCATGAAAAATAGCAGCTTCAAATAAAACATTTTGTTGACTTTCAGATAAGTTTAAGGCTTTTGCAATCTGTAAGGAAATGGTTGCTACTCGTTCGGAGTGTTTTATAATATCATTTAGATAGGCTCCTTGAGTGTCTATTTTAAAAAAAAGACTATTGTTTATGTATTGCTTTAAGTTAAACTCCAGGTTTTTCATTCGTTGTTCTTCATACATGTTGTCACCTAGCCTTTTAATGGTATCTTTTTTGTAATCAGATAGTTTAGATCAGAAATTGTAAGCATATTTTACCCTCCATTTGTAACAAAATTAATATACTAATTTTATTATGTACAATCTAAATTTTAAGAAGTTGTATTTAACTGAAATAAATAATGATTACTTAGCTGGTGGTTCATTATGCAGCTCTAAAAAGCCTTTTTCATTTTCCTGGCAGTGCAAAAAAAACACCTATTATCAGCTTCATACAGATAACAGATGTTTTTTTGGTTAAAAATTATCAGTACCGGACTTGATATCGTCCAAAGTCAACTGACTATATTCAACATTATCACATATAGTATTTACGGTAACACTCCATAGCTGATCAAATTTTTCAGCTTCATCTTCAGTACGGACCACACTGTTATTTCTATTCTTGGAAGCATATAAGTTTGCGAAGCGACCAAGATACTCTGATGCCTCTGGATGCATCATAGAATAAACGCTAAGTCTGTTTGCCGCATCTGACCAAGTACGTCGGATTTCATCTTCAGTGATATCCTCATATCCAAAGTTGTTGATCAAACGTTGTTTAGCATCTGCAATCTTTTGACCATTGTCGTTGTATATGATTAATGTATTAATTTCTCGTGTACTGAACACGGTATGTAATGCATGGAGAAATACGGTCTGTTTGTCTTTTTCGAGGACAATTTCTTCTGGTGTTTTGATATTATGATCGATTCTCTCTGAGATTGCACCGCCATCTCCAAGCGTATCAATTGACATTGAAGATCCATCATCAGAAAGGAAAGGCATCATATCCTTGATATCTTTAATTGGTACATCCGGAAGGGCTTCTGAAAGCGCGTCTATCGTAACCGCTTTACCCTCTGCAATAAGAGCTTCTTTTTGCATAAGAAGCATTTTTTTTATATGTACCTTGTGTTCTGGGATAATCTCATTAATCTTGATTACTTCCTCATAAGCATAATGAAGAACTCTTGTTTTGAAAAATGTACCAGGAGCATAATTATCAGCATCATACTTAGGGAGCCAAGTTAAAAATCCAATTGCCATTGCAGATATCAGGTCTTCATAATCTTTTTTTGGATAACTTTTAATCAAAGAATAAAAGAAATTCTGTTGTGTATCCCAAAAAAGAGCTGCTGCTGTGTCTTTGAGTTCCGGAAGTCTATGAGGTTTTGCTGCCGCTTTACCAAGAAACTTTTTGGCGTAAAGGTTCTTATTAAAGTTTTCTCTTGCCAGTTTTAACATAGCGGAACCCGTCACTGCGTCGGCAGAATAAAATTCATTAATGTCCCAAAACAATCCACCTGCAGTATCCTTAAGTTCTGGAATCACATGAGGGTTTGAGGCTGCTTGTGCAAGAAACCTTTTGGCGTCAGGATACATGATGAAATTTTCTTTTGCCAGTTTTAACATGGCAGAACCCGTCACAGCATCGGCAGAATATAACTCGTTAATATCGTAGTTAAAAGTATCAGGGTCAAAGGTCATAAATTACTCCTCCTTTTGAGAAATTCGTTAATTTTGTACGTATTAAAAGACAAAAAAACACTAATTGCAGCAAAAATAAAAAACTAATTATCCCATTATTTTACATATTTTGACGTTAAATCTTATACGTTAAATTGTAACACATTTGGTGAAATATGGCTATAAAAGCTTTGAATTTTTATTTGTCTTTTTATTCGTCTTTTTCCAATCATTTTTCTTAATTATAAACCCGTTTAGTAATACGGTGTATTCTTCGTCTGGGGGGCAGATATTTTCTTATTTTGCTCGGTTGATTGGAATTTACTAAGGAGGAGGAGACCCGTTTGTATTTATATTATTATGTGCATCTTATTTTTTTTAATAAAATTAATGATAAGATGGCTTTATCTCAATATTGTCGTTTTTTGATTATGATTTTATTTTAACTTTTCCGGTTGTATTATGTGTAAATTTTTTATCCACCATATCTTATGAGAAAACAGAAAAACAGGTACCCGATTTAATCCAGTACCTGTCAGCAGACATACTAATCTTGGTGTCAATATTTAATCTTCGTCATCAAGGCTTGGTCCATAATCAATAGCTTCTCTTGCACCTTCAATATTGGAAGTAATATTAATAATTTCTTTTGGCCATGGAGATTAGTCTGTTTCTGCAGGATAATATAATGTTTCATCGAAAATTTCCTCCTGCTTGATAGGAATTACTTTAAACTTATCTGTGCCCACAAGTGCTACCATTGGTGTGATATGATCATCTGAAAGCTTAATGCCAAGCTTTGTTGGGGTGAGAACAACTGTTTTCGTCTTTGTTTTCCCGTTACTTTCAATAGCAAACATAAAAACAGCGGGAACCTTGTTTGTAATACAGAATGCGTTAAGGTCGTTAATTTTTTCAGTTAATATTGATATAACATCATCTTTGTTCTTATAACTCATTGTGTTTATCCTCTTTTCTGTTTAGAGTGGGGTGCAAGCTATAAGCTATTACGTAAAATTCTTATCATATCAAATAAGTTTTTTGGAAAATATCACTCTAATGTCTCAAGTGCCTTTTTTATATATATACAAGGAAGTAAAATCATTCAATTACATAATTCATTTAGGTTCCCTTATCCATAAAGCATAGAAACATATGCAAACTAATATCAGTACAATAAGACTAGAAGTCGGTATTAATTTGCTTCCTACTTTCATAGCCTCATAAGCAGTAAGATTACTAAAACGATATAAAAACAAATCTGATAAATGAATTGCTGCTATTGATATAATAGATAAAATAATTGTAATAAAAATCTTAAATAACTTTTTCATAATATTTCCCCCTTAAAATTTAGGGTATTGTGATTTTCCCATAACTATATGTGCACACATATTCATCGCTTTCCATAATCCGGATTTTCTCTATCCATTTAACTTCTCAATTTTACAAACTTCTTGGAGCACAGATGTCTTCATAAGTAAGTGTTTTAATGCGTTTTTCTTTCTCTTCTTTCTTTTCGAAGGTTTGCATCATGCAGTTGACCTTATGTTTATCAATGGATGATTGTACGATGTTTCTTACGGTACGACCATTACCAAAATGTTTTGACCTTCTCATCGGTTCGATCAGTTCTTCAAAGTTTTCGTAAGCCATTTCGCTGATTTCATACCCTTCTAAAGCAGACATTTTTTCAAATATTTTTATAAGTTCTTCCATGCTGTATGCTGTAAAATTATAAAACTGCTGAATACGAGACTTAAAACCAGGATTGGATTCAATCAATGACTTCATCTCACTTTCATATCCTGCAAGGATGACAACAATTCCATCCCTATTATCTTCCATTTCCTTAATAAGAGTTGCAATAACCTCTCGGTTCGTACCGCCTGTGTCTGTCATGAGAGCATATGCTTCATCAATAAAAAGTACTCCTCCAGAAGCTCTGTGTAAGATTTTTTGAGTTTTTAAAGTCGCTTCTGCAGACGTTGATCCATGAAAGGTGTTACCGTCTGTTTCAATGCATTTATTTTCTCGAATTATATGATATTTATAAAGTAATCCAGCCATAATTCTTGCTGCTGTTGTTTTACCTGTCCCAGGAGGTCCAGAGAAACACATATGGTATGATTTTGCCTCAACTTTTTTATTTTTCTTGCTGTTAAATTCCTTGTCGTATGCCATCTGGGCTGCAAGTTCATGCATCATCTTTTTCACTTGGGGAAGCCCTATTAATTTTTCAATATCATCTTCCGGTGTTTTTGAACCCTTATGTGTCATTGATTGAAGTTCGCTGGTCGGTAATATACGTTCAGAATCAATCATTTTAGCTTCTTCAATTTTACGACGCTCTGCTGCAGACAGCTTACTGAAATCACCATGCTTTCTTGATTGTCCAAATTCATCATATTCCACTCTATCACGCAACTTGAGCTGTATTTTATTTGTTATAGGCATTGCCATACCGCAAATGCAAGCTACAGCTGCTGGTATGGTAAAGTTTTCGCCTTTTGATAAAGCATCCAGCGCAAATATAGCACCAATGGCACACCCTGTAAGTAAAAGTCCTAATAAACTGATGGTTCCCCAGTATTTAAGTACTGGAGGTGACTGTTGTTTTTTCATATTTTTATCCTTTTTATATGATTATTTTAAATATATGTCGTACTCAGCTTTCAGCTTTTTAAAGCTGTCCTCATTACCGGTTGTAGTGTTATCTGGGTGATAAATTTTAGCAAGCTCTCTGTATTTTTTTGTGAGATCCTCTTTTGTATTGCAAGAAGAATAAAATCTTGAAGCCTTCCAAGGGTTATCATTTGCCGGTTCTATATGTGAGGTTAACCTCTCATATTCATATCCAAAATCCTTAAAGCTATTGACGGGGTGAATACTGCGGATAAGAGTGGCAATATTTGCAAACTCTGCAACGTAGCTTTCAACAATTTTAAGATCATTAAACAAAGTATCGAATGATATTCCAATAAAATTGTTTTCTGCAATATTTGATTTTAAACTATCGAGTTTTTTCTCTACTCTTTCTGAGATTCTTACCGTATCGTCATATAATTTATGGAGTCTTTTTAAGGTGTCTGTGTCACTATACTTTTCTGCAATTTCAACTTTCTCATTGTATTGCTCTGCGAAATTTTGATAAATGCTGACATACTGGTCAATCATATGGTTATACCATGAGATAATGCTATATTTGTCTTTTGCTTTCTTTTTCATTTTATTTGCCGATATATAACCTGCAACAATAATTATAGTGACTGCAGCTGTCATGAGATATAATTCATTTGCCATAAAGGTACGTCTCCTTATTTAAGTACTACGCCTTTGCAAGCGCATGACAAGGATATCAAAGAGTCCCTCCGCCATCTCTGTTGTTCTTGAAAACACCCATAATTACAAGTGCTGTTATAATAAGCAATACGGGAATTATTAGACCTTTAAGAATACCCAAGCCTTCATTCACCGTAACGTTCGCCGTAACAGGGATAAGACCAAGTAGTGCCAATATTAGTTTAGAAAAAAGAAAGGTAATAACTTCTGCTCCAATAAATATCCCTAACCATTTTTTATCAAAATCTGTCATTTTTTAATTTCCTCCATATTTATTTAATAGTATTGCGATTCTTCGACCTCTTTGACATCAGGATCAGGGAGGTGACAACCCTCCAAATACTCTACTGAAAATGGTCTCACTACTGTTACTACTTGTTCAAAATCAAATTTAAAATCACATGCATTGCAGGTGGTCAGTTGCTTTGATTTTTCTGATTTTAAATAACCGTCAATGTATATAAGTGAACCTTTTTTAATTGCTCCTTTGTCTTTTACAGCCTGTTCTCCATATGTTTTTACCCAGGGAAAGTCTGCTGATACTTCGGGTTGTCCTTCAACGTAAAGTTTTCTGTTTACAGCAAGGTTGTAATGACCATACTCAGTACCATTGTCATATGTGTAAAACGCTGGTTCTTGACATACAACGCCTATGACCTTCAAAATGTTGGATGCTTCAGCACACGCTCTTAGGTAATCAGCTCCATCTGCTCCGGATCTTGCGTGAGCTCTAATACCCACGTAAATAGGCTCAATATAGTCAAGAACACCTCTGTGGAGAATTGTATGTCCGCACTGGGGGCAAACTTTACCTCGAACCACATTTTTTGTTGCGACAGTTCCTTTGATTTCAATAAAATCGAATTGTTTAATCTTAGAGCATGCATTGATAATTTTTACGTTCTGTGTTTCTACGTACAAATAATCATATCTTGGGGTATACATCCCTGCGTTATCGTATACGTTACGCTTAATTGCAGTTAGTACAAATTGTGCTTTGATAGGAATGTTTTCTGTATCGTATTTAATTGCTACGGGCTTTTTAACCTGTCCGATTAAGTAAATGTAATTTTCTTTTGCCATAGATTCTTTTACTCCCGCCTTTCCAGTTAATTATCTATTTTTGTTTTAAGTTTTATCTTTATCTTGTAATTATGTATAAAGATAAAGCTATAAGGATGGATGTCGGTTCGTTGACACTATTTAATCGAGCATCTGTATACATTATGCCGTTGTTATAGCCTGGCATCATGTCATTAAATTTTATCTTATTTGTATTAGGTATGTTAAAAATATTATGTATATTTTTTTATGATAAGGTGTTGTGAGAAAACAAAAGACACCGAATTGTTGCTCCGGTGTCTCTGTTTATATTAAACTATTAGCTTAAGAACAACAAACTCAAAGAGTGATTTCATGATCGCATTTTGTTGCTTAATCCCAAGGTCTTCAGCTGCCAGTGCAGTCGATACTGTAAGTGATACAATTTGATCATATAAGGTATCTCCAGACATATCAAGTTTCTTAATCTTCTGCTTACTTAAATTCTTTGCGAATTCTTTGGGAAGAAGGATTTCTTCTGGCGGACAGTTTACTACATTGTCAAGTTTACGTTTGATAGACATAAATTGATCAATAATGCAGTACTGAACATCTTCATAAATTTGAGTAATTGCAATTACCTTATTGTGACGATAGCTTTTACCGAATATAGGAAGAAAACCTGCATTGCCATTTCTTGATAACATTGCTCCAAAAGTAATGGTAAGTGATGATTCTCCAGTATCAGAATCCTGGACGATGCAATATGGCATCAAAGTTTCTGATGCTCCCAGACAGGAGTATTCAATGGCGACCTTGTAAAAGTCGTGAGTAATCACCCAATCTCTTACAATTTTACCTTGGATACCTTTTCCAAGATGTACGTCCTTAGAAGGTAATGCATCAATAACAGTTGTGATAGATGGGCATGTCGCTACGTTCTTTTTAATTCCGACCACCACACCATCTTGCAGTACAAATTGATATTTATCGCTGTTAAAAGCGATTTTCTTTGAGACTAGAGCAGAGCGTTCTCTGCATGATTCAGACAATCCCTCTCCTTTAAGACCACCAAGAGTTGCGATATCTAAAATAGCCTTCTGTGAAATCGGAAAACACTCAAGACCTATTCTTATACCATCGCCTTGAAATTTGGCTCCCTTCATTTTAAGAGGTACGAAATCCACTGCGTTTTCTATACCGTTATGATAAATAGTTCCTCCTTTAGCATCAATGTAAACCATATCAATATTCATGAGCGGCAATTCCTCTGTCGCTGTAGAAGCTTTGATTTTTTGATATGCCTCACAAAAGCTTCCGTACGTTTTCCCCTTTTCAATTCTTTTCATAATAGTTATCCCTCCTTATACTTTTTATATCCTATATTTTTATTACGTGGAAGACAACAAGTGAAACGACAAGTCATTTCACTTGTCATGAATTAAAAATAAGCCCAGGCTTTAAACCTGGGCTTATTCGTTTTATCTAATTAATTGAAAATACAATTTTGACTCTGAATGATTTTATCAATCAAACCATATGAAGGAGCTTCTCTTCTGTAAGATAGTCATCTATTTCGGTACCGATAGTAACCTGATTTATAAAAAACAAGAGACCGAAACATATGTCCGGTCCCTTGTTTTTTATATTGTTTAAATATTTCCACCTTCATTAAGTTTTGATACTACATATTCTTCCATTGCCTCTATCTCTGCTTTCTTGACGTGATAACATGTAATCCCAGTTCTTTCAATAGGAAACATCATATGCAATATTCTTTCTTCATCCTGCTTGTATCCCATAGTTTTGAAATATGCAAAAGGCTGTGAATATGCTGCAACAGCCTGACCAGGATATTTTGCAGGCATAAAATAAACAGAGAATATAGGTAAATCACCTTCTCCTAAAACTGCCTTATCAAATGCATCACACATCTCTTTGTACTCTTCCAGCATCTGATGTACTTCCTGCATCCCTTTATCCAAAGGATTATCGAAAATAAGCTCAAGATTTACAATATTGCCGTCTAGCGTATATTCGCTTACCTTGCAATATTCAACAGTAATATCCGCAATTGGAATGGAATTATCTGGCTCATCTTCATCGTTGTCTGTTACATAGTCATCCGTTTGACCTTCCATGCCGACGCCTTCTGCTTCATCAGGATTAAAATTTTTAATTTTTTTAAGCTCTACATGAATTATGCTTCTGGAATACCCTTCTTCATCCAAGCCCATTACTTCTTCTCTTACCATTTCCGGTGTTATGTCCGGCAGATATTCATCAGCTTCCTCAGGTGCAGGTACAAAGTCAGGATCTATAAATTCCGTTGTCTCTTCTAACTCTGGAATCGGTAAAAACTCATTGTTGTTAATTTCGATATTCTCACCCGATTTCTTCTCTTCTTCATTCATTAGGTTAAATCCTCCTTGTCTTATTATTTATTATATTATGTCTATATAAAACTATATCCGTTTGCATAAAAAGGCCCAGAAATTAATCTGAGCCAATAAAACTAAATTCTCATGGTTGCAGCTACATTTTCTGCATCATCAGGCTTGGTAGACATGATCTTATAAAGTTTTGTATCCGTAGGGAAGCTATTCTTAAAAGGAATTAGAGTTCCGCCCAGATAAAGAAGTCCTTCGCCTTGATTTACATTACTGATAAATTCCTGCTGTTCTTCTGAGATGTTGAGCATTGCAGCAAGCTGAGCTCTGTTATTAGGAGCCTGTTTGAGCATTGTAATCATATCGCTTGTTTCAATGATGGTAGTTCCTTCATTCGTAGCAAAAAGATCTTCAACATTCTGAGTAATACCTGTTGGGCAGCCACCCCATTTTCTAGCTCGCTTCCATATCATTTGCAGATACTCAGCAGATGCTTTTTCTTTCAGAATTAGATAAAACTCATCCAGGTATAACCAGGTACGGAATCCTCTTCCTTTATTGGCAATCATACGGTTCCATACGTCGGTAAGACAGATATACATGCCGAGTTCCTTAAGGTTTTCACCGATGCTGCTAATGTCATATACAACCATCTTGGAGTTCTCTGTGTTGATATTTGTCTTATATGCGAAAGTATTAAATGAACCCGTACAGTAAATCTGAATTTGATTCGCTATTTCTTTTGCGTTAATCTCTTTACGTGACCGAAGCATCTGACAGAAATCAATAAGCGTAGGGCACTGCTCTGCACAGAAATATAGGTTGTGTTCTTGAAGGTATTCGAGATAAGGAGCATACATTTCTGTTACTACCTGGTCGATGACATTCTTATCAGAACCTGTCAATATAGCATCACGACCCATCATTCTAAGGACAAGACCAATGATGAAATCAACTTTTTCCTGCAATGGAGCACGTTCCCCGTCAGTATCTGGTGTGATATCAAGATCGAGAGGGTTGATGTGGTTTACATTGTTCGCACCGGATGAAATCTTAATAACATCACCATGCATAAGTTTGCACTGTGCAACATATTCTCGTTCAGGATCAACTACAAAAATCTGTGATTTAGGCTGTGTGAGGATAATCTGCTGCATCTCATTCTTTGCGATAAACGATTTACCGCCACCAGGAATACCAAGGGTAACTGCACTCTGATTATGACGAGTAAGTCTGTTTACGATAATAAGATTATTTGTCTGAGAGTTTACACCATAATAGAGTCCGCCAGGTTGTAACAGTTCTTTTGAAGCAAAAGGCTGAATAGCTGATGCGGTATAACTTGTCATAATCTTATGCACTTTAATAATATTCTTTGCAAGGGGAAGAGCCGTTGTCAGACCTTGTTCCTGTTGGAATCTTAATACATCAATTTGACAGATGTTTTCCCTGCCCTTCGTCTTAATCTGCTCTGTGTAAAGATCCAGGTCTTCCATGTTTCTGGCAAAAACAACGACGACAAGAGTTATTTTAAGGAGACTCATATTGTGGTTTGTGATATCATCAAGCATCTCACCTGCATCTTTTTGTGCGGTCTGAAGCTTTGGAGAAATAAGGTCAGGGTTAATAACGCCTGATTCGGAAAGCTTTCTCTGAGCTTTGATAACATCACCGCCGATGGTTGTTACCTGAGCTGCTGCAAAGGCTGCCGCTTTATCTTTAGACATGGAGTTATAATGCACTGACAACAACATATTTGCTGATACGGAAGAAATATCTTCAAGTAAAGTGCTTGATATTGAGCCGGGAATCCCCTTTAGATAAAGAGCTCTGGCGTAGTTTTTCCCTATCATCATATAGTCGGAAAAAAACTCAAAACCGGAAGGTCCTATAACATCTTTGGTTGTAACCCCTTGTTTACATACAGTTTTAAGATCAAAAGCTTTCTCTTTTTGTCCATTGATTATTTTTTCTCTTAAGAAATCACCTTCGTTACCAAGATTGTAAATGTCGTGAAAGATCTCAAGTCGCTGTGCAATGTCGATTGTTTCAATACCCGAGTCGTTGATCTTGCTAAACTTAGAGTTCAAATCCTTTTCAAGAGAGGTAAATTTTGCAATTGCTTCTCTGATATTGGCTGCCGGAACACTTGCCGTAAGATATATTTCGGGCTTCATATTATTTTTACCGGCATGGATCGCACCTATGATTATATCGTTATTTTCTTTTCTAAGTTCATCAAATCCATCTTCCTGCCTTTTCATCATAATGGATTGATTAAAACTATTTTTATCAACATTTCTGTTGTTAATGGTAATTTCAAAACGGTTTGTATCATTAAAGGAAGCAAGTATCTTTTCGTATGCAGCAAGCTGTTCTTCTTGTTTTTCTTCTCCGGCAGATGAATAATTTGCATCCGGAATGAAATATGACTTCGTATACACACCTTCGTCAGATTCAATAATTCCACCTGCAGTGTTTAAATCTTCATAAACCCTGACGTAAGGTATTGTCTGTTGTATGGTTTTGCGAGCCTTAGGTGCTGAAACCTTTGCTTTTTGCTCTATCTGTGCAACCTTTTTTGTTGAAAAAAGTCCCATGTTGTTACGTCCTCCTTAATTATATTCAGGAAAGTCTTTATCTTTTTTATGTACAGGTGCAGCTTCCTTCTTTTGCTGTGATTTATTTTTTTTATTCTTTGTACTGCTTTGACTTTGTTTTTCTTGTTGTGCAATTATTTTTTCATCGTCTGTTATGGTTTGATATATTCTTTTCTTGCTCGACAGAATATGATATTCATAATACTGTTTAATAAACTCAAGGCAGGTCATACCGTAGGGATTTAAAAAGCCAAGCAGGGCTACGGGAGCAGCCACAACAAGTATTGTCATTATTTTACTGTCCATTGACATCTGAAACATGTCAGACATATTCCACAATATCATAGATATCACAGCTGCAATTCCGACAAATATAGACTGCCGGACCGTAAAGGGGCCAACGAGCTTAGCCTGGTATTTACCTACGTCTTTTTGGGTTTTGCGTGATAATGCCATTTGTTTTATCTCTCCTTTATATAATTATGAGAATACTTCCTTAACCTTACTGGACGCACCGAATATAGCACCTACAATTGCAAGTTCAGCTCCTGCTATTGCGAGCATTCCAACTCCAACATTAACATTATCTTTGCCCCCTGCCATTTCATATGCGGAAGTTAATAACGGTGGACTGATCGCTAAAATAAGCATTATCATAGCACCTGCTAAAAGCGCTCCGAAGAAAGATTTAATATATTTAACTCCCGGTGAACTAACTCCTCCCTCAAAAAGGTTTGCTGCACCGATAGGAAATAATGCAGCTCTCCAGGTGACATCAAGAACTCTCATAAATACACACACGTACAATGCTAAAACGGAAATTTTTTTAACCAGCCAAGGTAAAAGAGATGTAAACCATAGGGCTACATATCCGCCATAACTGCTGTTATCTGCAAGAATCTTTTCGACTATACCGTCTAACTTGTCTAACTTAAAAGCTTCTAATTCTGCGCCGATGTCCTGTATTAAAAATTCACTGATTTTTAAAAGATATAAAATGATAGGCCAGCTTTTTGTTACTATGGTGACAGCAATAATTAATTTGATAAATTCTTTGATATAATGCTCCAAAGTGGTATTATCCTTACTTGCCATATCTATCAGTGACATAATAAAATATGTTGTAACCAATGCAATACCAACCGGCATAATTGTTATTGTTGTTAGGTTTTGGACAGTATCCCACAGAGACTGATAAATAGTACCTGTGCCTTCGCCATTTTGGCCTAACAAAAGATATAGTCCACCGATTGGGCTATTAAATTCTGATGTGTCGAAAATTGCTTGCAGGTTGTCGGATGCAGGGCCTTCAAAGAATCCGTCTAACCAGGATGCCGGCCCCAATAATAAAACCTGAAGCTTTAAAATTATATTTAATAAAATTGTTTGCATAATTTATCTCACCTCAATCCAAATACGCTAAAAATAAGCGGCATCGCTGCTAATATAATCCCAGTCGTCAACAAAACAATATGTCTTTGAAGCTGGGATGAATCCTGATCCTTAAGGGAAAGTATTGTATGGAATAATCCGTATATGCCAAGAATTATGCCAATAAATCTTGAAATATCGGCGATTACATCAATAATAAGGATTGTGACCTTTGCCATTCCTGCGGGTTGCATCGCATAATCGGCCGCAGTAATTAAGATAGCTTTAAGAGAATACAGTGCACCGCCTACAGACATAAGTTTTCCGGCATCTGCCTTTTGAGCACCATCTTCATTAATAAAGGACAATATCATTTGTAATATCGCAACTGCTAATAATATTATTGCTACCAGTTTCAATACTGTTCCAGCAACACCAGCTATATTTAGAACTATTTGCGTGGGATTTCCAGAATTATTTTTTATATCTATCGCAGTTATGACCGCATTGCTTGATACAAAGACAGCTCCCAAACCAAACAATAATGTTGCTTGCATTTTTGAGTGGGAATCCTGCTGTTGCATGGCTATTATCATTTTTACAATAGCAATTGCGACTATAATGGCTCCGGCGTATATTAACATGCCAAGCAAAAACCCATTAAAATCCTCTATCGCATCAGCAGCTGAACCGCTACCCATTTTGCCTGCAACCTGCGAGACAGTTGTATCGTTGTCGTAACCTATGTCCAGTAATATTTTTGCCATTATCAAACTCACTATTTATCACTTCCTTTTCGATGTTATAAATGCCCACTAAATAACCTGTGGGCATTCATAAGGCGTAATAGGCTGTATTTAGCTAACTGTAATATTAAATACAGCATTAACAATAGTCTTGAACATAATTAGGATAATACCAACCGCTAAGAGTACAATACCCTGTGTGATACCGTTAGCGTCCTGATCTTTAAATGCCACAATAAGTTTGTAAAGGCCATACACACCAAGTAAAACACCTACTACTCTTGCGAGCATTGCGATGATGCTAATGATATTACCAAGCATATTGCTTGTATTCTCAGCACCGTTTTCTTCAAGACCAAGATTTTCTTCAAGCTTGGAGAGGTTAGTTGTACCAGCGTAAGCTACTGCCGCTGTATTTAATGTAACTACACACATTGTGAGAACAAGAGCAAATGTCATAAACATTTTCTTCATTCCACCATTTTTAAAAGATTCCTTAAGTTTTGAGATAAAATTTTTCATATTTCTACTCCTTTTCAAATTTTCGCAATGATGTTTTATGTACAAAGCAAAACACTATAATTGTTTTATTTATTATGTGGTGTGATTTTGGGTTAACTTTGTCTTTAATCTGGAAAGCCATTATCTCCATACATGATAACGTCCATAATTTTATCTGCTGAAGTATCTTTTTTAAGTGCAGGTTTTGGTATAGGCTGCTTCCATAAAGGTTCTAGTGAAGCAGTTTTTACATTTCCTTGATTAAGATTATCTGCGAGGTCTGTTTGTCCTCTATTTTCAGCAACATTTTCTAATACTTCACCAACAGGTGTTGGAATCTTGATAGGAGATTCTCCAACTGGAATCATTCCTTTTGCTGCTATTTCTTTCACATACGGAATGTCAGGGATATTATGGGTTGTTTCTACCTGTCTTGCAAATCCAGGAGTCGTCTCAACTTTAGGTTTTATTGGTTCTGTATAGCCCTCAAGCTGAAAATAAAGGTGGTGATTAAACGGATTTTCGTCGAGTTCATGTGCATTACGGTGCCTTTCAAGTCTAAACTTTTTATCATAGAATGGATTTTGACCACTTATGACAACAAGGCAGTCGCTTGTAGACATAACTCTGAGCTGTTCAGGCTTCATAAGGCTAAATTCATCCTGATTGTAGGACATATTTACTCCGCCACTTTTTCCACCTTTGCTCTCGCTAGTATTTCTAACGGTTTGCGTTGCTGAACCAAGTGCTTTGGAAAAATACTCAAGGTCTTCCTGATTGGATGAACCGAGGAATATCTGTGTGGAACAGTCTCCCATTAATGTGCCCCAATCATCTTCATACATTGCTTTGATCTGGTCAATAGATTGCAAAATAATGGTACAACTGATGTGGTAGGAACGCATTGTACTTAAATACTGATCGAAATCTGGAATTTGGCCGATATTTTTAAACTCATCCAGCAGGAAGTGGACAGGAATTGTAGTATAACGTTTTCCATGTGTCCATTTACCTTCTCTAAGTGCATCCATAAAAAGCTTTGCTTCTCTTTCGCTTTGGAACTCTCTTAGCACTATGTTTTTCTTGGTTTTTAGCTGCCATACCGTGTACTTCGTGTCTTCATCGCCTTTTTCCTCGGTTACGAGGTCTGCTTTCAACCATTCAACTTGTTTTTCCTTCGCTGCTTTTAAAGTAATTTCTTCCGTTGCTTTGCTCTTAAATAATTCACTTCGAAGAGCGCAAACATTACCTTTCACAAGCTGATGGGAGCTGATATTGTCAATGTTACACTGTTTGTATAACGTTGCAAATAACTGTGTGTACATCATAGCTGCAAGGAAGTTGAATGTTGTTTCTCCGGAAGGTGTAACAATAAACAATGCCTGTTTAGAATCGCCGATTTCCTCAAGATGAATCGTATCTTTCATTGTAAGATTTTCAACTGCTTTAATATTGAAAGGTGCGAGGCGTACCTGTGCAGAAATCAAAATTGACTTTGCTGTCTTTCCTGTACCTTGTTTGAAAATGTTGTATGACCTAATGCATACATGGTCTGAATCTGCAGGTAACCCCAGTTCCTTTATTCTTCCGGTCCCGTGCTTTATTTCGTCAAATCTTTTATCGAGTTCTGACTTAAAGTTACGATCTTGTTCATTGACTTCTGCTTCTGCGAGAAGTCTCATAACCTGACGCATATTTTTCTCTTCTTCTCTGCCGAAATAATATAAATAATAGAAGATAGCAAGAAATAGAGCTTTTTCTGCCTGTGCAAAGAATTGATCACCTTTTGATGCTTTGGAATCGTCTGTGTTTTTAATAAGACAGTCAATAAGTACCATGACTTGTTCATCTGAACGAATGTAACGGAAGGGGTTATACCCTCCACTGTATTCCATTTCATTAAGGTTAAAGCACTTTACGTGATATCCATGCTTTATAAGAGCACTTCCGATATCGTGCATCAACTCTCCTTTTGGATCTGTAACTACGAATGAAGTATTGTACTGGAGCATATTCGGTTTAATAATGCCACGCGTCTTTCCTGTACCTGGCCCACCGACTACAACGACGTTGTTGTTGAGGTTCGACATCTTATTCATATTAAATCTTACACTGTCAGAAAAAATCATATTACCTGGCTCGGTATCATCTTCATCAGGTTCTTCCCCGCCGTTTTTCGCTAATATGTTATTTATGTATAAGTAATAATACAAAAGAGGTTTCATTAATACTTCGAAAGCTTTTAGCTTTGATTTCTTCATTCTTTTTCCGGCTTCTTCCCAACTTCTTGCCCTGACGCCATAAGAATATTCTTTTTTGAATTTCTTTCCATCGTTCCATTTTGCGGTACCTTTTTCTTTACCTCTGTGTTGATCTTTGTTTCTAAGCCATTCAGCAAAAAATAAACCATTTACCATTAGCCCTGCCACAATGATAATTAGTGCTCCCGCATCCCAGTACTGCGAAGAAAACCTAATTGCATTTAACGGATGAGCAGCAAATCCGTTTGAAATAGCCTTTGTAAGCTTATCTGGCCCACTCAAGCTGTTTTCTGTATATGTAACATATGCATAATGCTGAGCTACATATAGGAATAGAAGTGTACTAAAGATACTCATTTTCTTATAAAAATGGTTTTTTTGGTGTGGCATAGCCATAAATCATTTTCTCCTTTCTGAAGTTTTTATATAAAAGGAGCTTCCTCTGTATCCGCTGGTACTTGGGAAACGTTCCCTCTTTGTTTTTCGTCAGTTGATGTGTTTACCTTATTCTGATCGTCTTGGTTGTTAGACCTATTCTCCATCCTTTCCCATTCATATACGGTGAAGTTTACGAACTCTCTTCCCTTTTTCTTATCATACCTTCTGCTTACGTCAACGTTTTTTAGAACTATACGATCTTTTTCTTTAAGGCTTTCTACTCCAGCAACAGCATTCGCCACGAAACGCACGTAACCAGAAAAATCAGACTCATACTCTCCCGTTTTTTTATTCTTTCTGCTTGTACTAATCTGAACATCTCGGAATATGTTTTCAACATCGGTGTCTTTTATTTTCCATATAGTTGCGATTGCACTATTTTTAAAGCCCATATATAAACCTCTCCTTTATGTTATTTATATATTGCATAGATCAAACTACGGTTGCTAAAAAGCAGCATAAAAAATATACGACCCCCGCCAAAGGATCGTATATTTTAAAAGTTTACGTCTTACATATGATCTTTGACCCATTAACATTATGTGGACAATAAAGTTGTTAAAGATGTCAATAAATATAAAAAAGGTCAAACATTTAAATTTATTTTTTTAGAATACTTGCATGGTTAAAGCTGATGATGCTTTTCATTAAAAGATAATATTTGTTCTTCTAACTAGTATTAATTACATATCTTTGTCCAGTGGAAGCACTCTATTATAAGTTTTGTCTGTTTCATATCAAAAAGATCTTTATACTCTATTAGCTACAGAGTTTTTTCCCGGATCTGTATGCTTTGATAAGTTCGTCTACACCATCATCTTGTGTAAACGGGTTTTTACAAATATATTCTGTAACAGCTGCTTTATCGCTGTTATATATTAGTTCAATGCTTATGCATAACGGAGCCATTTTTCCAGTCATAAACGTTGCAACAAAGGTATATTCTCCAGTATTGCTTAACAACATGTTGAGTTTCGACAATTTTGGGACCGATATCCTTAGTTCATCTAAGTTTACAGATATATGAGCTTCTGTTTCTCTATATTTAGGACCGGTTTCATCTATGGCCCACAATATGCAAGGCTCTGTCCCTTTGTCAATGATTCTTTGCCCCTCTCTTCTTGTTCCTTTTATATTTTTCTTTAGTCTTGCGCTAGTGTCTATTTTTATTTTCAAACCTATGCCTCCTTCGTAAATGCTAAATATCAGCTATTTGCTTGGTTACAAATAGTCTGTAGCGGGTGAATAATTACCTATTATCTTCGGCTCTCTCTTCTGATGTACTCTTTGATAGAAGTAGGATTAGGAGCGTCATATTTCTTTATTATAAGTTCCCCCTTTCTATTTCTGTATTGGATCAGGTAAATCATATGGGTCCTCCTTAAAGTTGATTATTTGTTTTTTATCATAAACGCCATTGTAGACGTTTTTACCATACTTATTATTAAAATATAACTATTTTAATAAGCCACTTTGCCTCATCATCTGTAAAAGATTTGTCATTCCAAAAACCAATACCGGCTTCCCCTTCGGATTCCTGTGCTTTGGTGAACTCTTCTACATACTCCACATTTGGTTGAATAGTCAATAAAGGTATCTCCATCGATTACCCTTTTGACAAGATATGGCCCGTCATAGGCTTTGCCGTCTTCTTTTGCTGTATTTATTACTGGACTATCATTTGATAAATTTCCCACAATGTTGTTATTTATATTATATGGTTCTATATTATCCAACAAATACGTTGTTATCTTTTTTGAATTGAAGCTTATAATTGCTGCGAAGACAATTAGAGTTGTTGCAGCAGGAACAAAGAAATTAACCATTCCAAGTTTTTTTCGTGCCATATAATTTACTTCCTTTCTTAGAAATCGTTACTACTATTATTATGTGTAAGAGTAGAAAAAACACTTTTTACACTTCTAAGACTTCGTCTTCTTCGTTTATAGGAGATTTAACATAACGCTCTCTTGCTTTACCAATATTATGTAGTAATTTTTTGTAAGAGGAATGTTATGAGAGAAGGAATAAGGTATTCTCCTTTCTTGATTATTATGTGGAAAAAACATATTATCTGCATGTTATAAAAAACTGTTTATCATACAATACGAACGATTTATTTGAAGGCATAATAAATAATAAGAGGCAAAGTGATGAGTGTGTATTGTTCAATAGTTGATGGTAATACCGTTTGTATGACCTGGAAGGACGAGGCACATACTATACTGCATAATTAAGAAGGGTTTTTATGGAAAGCAAAAAGTATTGCAAAAGAAGGAAACAAAAACATTATTTCACAAAAAGGAGACGTAGAATTTTGAAATTTAAACTAAAAAATTGGTTACAGTATTTTAAGGTTCGATATTTGATTGGTACAACTCAAAGGTACTTAGCTGTAATGGTGTTATTTTCCATAGCAACTGTTGCTGCAACAGCTATCGAGAGGTTTAAGGGAAATATTGAGATTCTTGTCGTATGTACTACCGGAATGTTATACTATTTTATGTTGTATGTAAAAGAACGACGGTTTTATTCGAAATATAAACCCTATAATTACTATGAAGTAAAAATTCCAACCGGCACAATACATATGCGTATTATAGATCTGTATTGTCGATTCGCAGGTAAAACCGATGAGGAAGTAAGATCCTTGTTGATTGAATATTCCTATAATGACTTTACTGAAATTTTTAAAGACTACAAAGAAACAAATCTTGGCAGCAGAGCTATACAAACACATAAAACTTTTATCAGACCGTTTATGAAATCGTTAAGGGATAACGAATTAGTTATGTATGAAGATTCAGATCTTGAAAGATTCCTTACTGAGACTATCGAATGTGATGGGATTGATGTTGAAGAATGCTTTTTTTCTGTATCAAATGGGTATCGTGTTCAATTGAGATACATTGGTTGTATTCAAAATAAAATACTTGCACTTAGATATCCTATTACCAAGTGTTCGAAAAAATATTTTCACAAATTCAGTACTTCAATACCTTACTTTGAGGTTACCGTTGTCAGATGCTGATACAACGATTAAACGCACAGATGATTATCTATGCCAATGATATAATTATTTTACAACTCCCCAGGAAGAGACCTCAAGGGGAGTTTTTTATATTGATATTTATTTTCTGGTTATGTCCATTTCTTACAAGGTAGAATAATATAAGGTCCCCAAATTTATTTTAGAGACATTGTGAGAACACTATAGTATGAGAAGGGGTATTTATGCAGTTATGCTCATGTATCCTTCATATAAAAATGTTAGAAACAAAAGTATTGAGATGACAAAAGCCAGTGACGCTGTTACAAAACTGCTTAGATCTAAATTATATTCTTTTATCCTTAATGACCTGGGAATCATTTGCTTTTTGAATACCTTTGATAAAAGATATCCAGACACTAATACTCCGGCTGCCATCAACACCCCAGTTACAACTCCTTCTATTAAATCTGTTTTTTCTGGGTAATATTTATTAAGAATACCATTTGCATACGAAGTTATTATTGATACAAGGTTTATGATAAAATGTGATACTATGGCCGTTCCTGAGTTCCCTGTTATGTAAGTTGCATATGAAAAAGCGATACCACCAACTAATGCGTAAGGTATCTGATACAAATTGCCGTGCAGCAATGCGAAGATGATCGAACTTAAAAATATCCCCACTAAGACATTTTTCTTAGAGTATACCCCTAAAAGACCGCACCTGAACACTAATTCTTCAATCACGGCAGGCAATAGAGCCATTCTTATTACATTCCCTAAGAAGGAAAAACCAGTTAAAGAAGATGTAATCTGTTCGCTTGTCATTTCTGATCTTAACTCTGTAGCTTTAGCAAAATATGTGGCCGTAAGCATTAATGGATATGCGATTATGGCACAAACAGCACCGTTTCTGATGGTTTTAAGATTAAACTTTGGCAACATGACATCTTTAGATCCGCTGAGGTTAAGCCTTGAAAATATTATTATCGGAAGTCCAAGTGCCATATATGACGTTATTTCGAGTAGGCAAATAGACAATTTTTTGCTTGATGTAATATATGGAATTGCTGCACCTGCTACAATTCCTACTATAAGGAATAAAACTATGCTAATCAACAAAACTCTGTTAATATTCTTAATCGGAGCCAACAATTGCTTTCTCTCTCTGTTTTTATTCATCGGCACATCCCTCTTGTAATTCTTTCGTAGTTTTACAGGTTACAGTACCTTCGTCCTGCTCTAACATATTTTTTTCGTACTGTCTTAAATTATCATGAAATCTATAGAAGTTGTAGAATAGCTCACTACGCTGTTGGCTGGATAAAGATTCATGGAGGTAATCAAGCGGATTGACATAAAGAGTTCTAGCTGGCAGGTCGAGCCCGTAATTTTTTAAAAGCTTATTTATCTTTTTTGTATCTGCAAATTCAGCATATATACTTTCAATCGTATTATAGACAGCGTAATTATTCAGCATATATCTAAGACAAACCTGAGCCTTAAGCCTTCCGTTTTCATCAAGAAAATAGTTCTTTGGGAAAATCCCTCTTCTTTGCTCGAGTGAGGATCTGTAAACCTGAATTGCCAATGTTTCTGTAGAAAAAAGTGTCATAAATTTTTTAGGATATAGCATCGCTATTACATATTTGGCTGAGCTAAACTGCTTAATTTCTCTTGGAAGATCAAGGTTGCTCCATTCATTATTAAGTTTTAAATCTTTAATGAGTTGCATTGACATGTTTGCAAAAGCTACATCAGGTGACCATTGTAAAATATTTTCAATTACGTGTCTGAACACGGTAAGGGCTACACGGCTGCGCGTCACTATATCTCCTGTATAGGTGTTTGCAGTTGCTTTTTTATGACCCTGGATTAACTTAGCTTCATATTGTAGAATAGCGATTCTTTCATCTGTTTTTAACATGTATTTTCGTCCTTTCTTTATATGATGTACGTCGTATATTATGTGGAATCGTTTGACAACACCTTCTCTAAGAAATTTATATATCCATAAAAAGAAATTGGAAATTTTTATATCTTATATTATGTATTATGTGTAACAAATTTTTACAGTTTCTGTTGTGAGAAAACACCTTATACTGTAAAGGGAGATTGAGCGCTGTCAACCTCCCTTTGATATTTGGTTACATCTCCTGTAATGACTTTGTCATTCCTGTAAGACCTGTGATTCCTGAATAAAGCAATGGAAATACCATTACCCCATATATTGCCAGGTTCATTGGCATCAATGCCATACGTCCCATTTTTGCTCTTTTATGAGAAATATTTGACTTAATAAAATTATCTCTTTCGTTACAAATATGAACTCGGTCGTTTCTTAAATCTGCAAATACTTCTTTAACTGAAAGGTTTTCCACCGTTTCTTTTAATTTTCCAACGAACAACTTAAAGTTTGGTGACTGCACGCTGTCTTCCAGTGTCTGTAATTCTTTTTCTGGATCTGATGCATATCCATAATAACACTGGGTTAACTCTTTTTTATGAAAGTCTGCAATATTTGCCAAATGTCCCAAGGTATCAAAAGTATCCATGTTAAGAGAACTTAGGATAAGTGTTATCATCTGTAACTGCAGGAACTCCTCTTCTTCTTCAAACTGGGCAAGCTCTAATCTTGCTTTCAGTTTTTTCTTCGGATAATAAAATCCTGCAACTCCAACTGCAATGGCTATAAGTGAATACCACCAATGATAGGACACATTATTTAGCTTCTGGTACTTTGTTTCAAGCCGCTCTTTTTGTTCTTCCGTATGTAGTGTTGTAAGTGTGGGCATATAGCCAATGAGAAACTTCCTGATTTCTTCATTGTCTTCCTCATCTTTTGCTTCCCATTGACCTTCTTTTCTGATGCCTATATAAGCATTATCCATCTCCAAGATGAGATCCTCTGTGTAAAGCACTTTACCATTTTTATCTTGGTATGCTTTATTGTCAGCCATTAAGTCAAATGATTTCGTGTACGTTTCTAAGAATTGTTTTTCAATCACAGGAGCTGTAAACGTGAGCATTAGGATACCCAAAAATGCCACTGTTGCAAAAACATATCTTTCACACCAATACGAATCAACCGTATGTTTAGAAACAGATATCTTGAGTCTGTATTCGAGGATACGTCTCTTCTGCTCTTTTGGTGACATAGCTCTCATAAATTTCTGTACGGATTTTCTTTTCATTAGTTTGGACACAATCGACATTCTATCATCTGGCAGTATTACCTGCTGTAAATGAGCTCTTGCGACCGTATTATAACTATAGATTGAATAAGCAATCGCGGCATCCTGAATTAAAAAACCTGCAATACTGTTGTACACTGATTCTGTAGAGGGCATAATTTTAATCATGAGGAATTTTAATAAAATTGTGAGAACAACACCAAGTGCTGCAAGCCATTCTAATGAGTTGAATATCGGTATTTGTAATCTATACAATATCTTTTCATAGGAGATCTCTTCAAGTTTCTGGTTAATATCGGCTTCCATTAAAAGCATTGATTCATCAAATACAGAACCGTCACTTCCCACGGATACATCACCGTGCGTGTAGATATTACTACACACCATGGCAAGCGTTTGTAATTGTTTAAATGGAGTATTCTGATAGAATTTTTCAATATGTTCTTCTGTGTAAGGAGACACGAGTATCTGTTTGATTTCATCAACAGCTCTCATAATATGACGTCCGCAAGTAGCTCCCTCAAGGGCCAACAAGATGTCTCCATTACTCTTCTTGAATTCAATTCGGAGCGATGAGATAAAAATTTTTACTTCTTTATACACTTTTACTGTGGCTTTTTCAATCTCTTTATCCGCTCTTACGTTAAATATGGTAAAAGCACCGTATAAACAGAGAATTATCGCAGAAAATTCACGAAAAGCAAACGCTGAGCCTACCATTATAATCACTGTGCCAAATACTGTTATTCTAAAATCTTTTACAATTTGGCATTTAATCTCCGTTTGAGAAAATACGGATAAAGAGCCATATTTCTTGGCCGCTCTGATCATGTAGTTTCGTGTCAATTTGTTTGATAAGAGAATACCATATACTCTTTCCAGGGTTTTGATTTGTTTTTGCTCTTTTTTAGGATCCCTTTTTCTTTTACGTGTAAAGAACTTAATAGCTACAACGAAAAATGCCATTGCAGCAAATATTAGTCCTACAAGGATCATATCGTTTTTAGTTAATAAATTACCCATGCGACAATCCTTTCTTTACTCGAGATTATATCCCTTCAAAAAGTCAATGGCTTCATCAAAAGAATAAATCACATTATCTATTTCCATAGGCTTCGGTGTTAAATATTTTTCTTCTCCTTGGTAACCATATGCAGATGTTCCCGCCGGTTTATCACCTAACCCCCAGTAATAATTGATAAAGGCTTCAAATCCATTTTTTTCAACCTGAGGCAGAGCCCCATAAATTTTGTTGAATAAGAAGTCAGACATTCTTTCTCCGACCTTGTAGGTATCCGTTGTTATGTCGTAATATAACAGATCACGAGTGCTAAAAGAGATGCGGTCGGTCTGTCTGTAATAATACTCTCTCTGAAGATTATATGCGGACTTAGTTGGATTCTCTGGATCGAACTCGGGATAAGGAACACCTTCCTCATTCTGATAGATCTCAGTAATTCGTTTAATAAAACGCTTACCTTCCTCAAACCCAAGATGGATATTAATCTTCAATACGTCTGTTACCTGTTTCTCGGCGGTCTGCATGTTAGAAAAACCGCATGCATTTACAAGAGAGTTTCTGACAGTAAGAACCAGGTCTTTTGCTGTATTGGCGTGGTGTGAAAAAATGGTCATTTCGGAACCTGTCATGGCCAATTGGATCATTCGGGCTGCAACGACATCTGTCGCTACTTCTCCCACGATTGTGACAGTAGCATCTGACTTCTTAAAGGCATCTTGTAAAGCTTCCATAGACACCATATCGGTTTCCTGTGCGGAAAATACTTCTCGGTGTGGAAACAGCTCTCTTAAGTATAATTCTGGTGCCATTTCAAGAACACGAAGGTTCCATTCCGGTGGTAAGTAAGCCATGATGGCTTTCATAAGGGTTGTCTTACCTGAACCTTGTCGTCCGGTAACCGCTGTTGTAACCTTACCAATCATCAGGTATTCGACAAATTTAGCAGCGATTTCGGCATCTGTCATACCCTCTTTGATAATCATCTCTTCCGGTGTCTTAATGTCAAGACTAAACTTACGTACAAACACACCCCAACATTCACCGGACTCTGGTCGGACAACCAGAATACGAGATTTGTCGTGCATTGTATTTACACGAAAACCGTTAGCTGTCGTAAGAGGTCCCGGGCTTCGATACCGGATAAGGAGCTGGGCAATTCTTCTTATCTCTTCTTCTGTGCCAAATTCTATAAATTGCAGATGGATATAGTTGCTCTTAAAATACACCCAGAAGGAATTAGTCGAGGTAGAGATAGAATCTCTGTTAATCTCGTTATTTTGATTAGTGTCTCCCATAAGAGATCCGGATACGCCAATGTTGTAACCGTTAATGTTCATTTCTACAAGAGTATCGATAGGGCCCCAACCCATACAATTTTCATATACTTTTGTGACAAACACGTCGACAAGCTCTTTATCCGTAAGTTTAAAATTTGCTTCATGATACACATTTGCCAGGTCGGCTCTTGTAACATAATAAGAAATTGCGCCTTTTCTTTTCATGCCAACTGCCGGTCTTGGCTTGTCGAATTTATGCTCAAGAATCCATTGTTCAAAGCCTTTCATACCATGCTTCTGCTGATATTTCATAAGAATGATTTCAAACATTGTGCTTTGGTCTGGCTCTGTATCCGAAGTAAAGCCTAAAAACTCTTTAATTTTATCAATCGAAAGATTATTCATTACCCATCCAAAAATAATACCCTTTACGAATAATTTCGAATCTCTTTCCCCATTAGGGGCACCTTTCACAGCTGCTTTTGTTTGGGCACATATCTGTCTCGCTCTTTTTAAATCCTCTTCTGAGGTATCCTCATAAATGTCTGGATCTTTCGTCTGACTGACAATATGAAGTTTAACAGCCGTGATTACATCTTGAAAGGAGGCGAAATCTTCTGCGATGACAGCCTGTTTGTTAGCAAGTCTATAGATATACACCGCGGCAATTATAACAACGATGGCTATGCATATACAAAGCGCTATAATAATATCATTCATTCAGATCCTCCTCTACCAACGAACTGCCAGACCTTTTTTTGCTTATATTTCTTTTCGTATAGATAATATCTTTAACTATCTTTTGAATATCGGTATCGAGTTCCAAAACCTCTCCATTTTTTTTCTTAATCTGTTCTGTTAAGAAAAGAAGCTGACCGTTATTTTCATAGGATGTGATATGAGGATTATCATGAACGTAATGCCAATGTTTTAAGTCTTTTATTCCGAGTTTTGATGCATAATCCTTCAGTGTGCCAAGAGAGTTTCTGTATTTATTCATTACAACAATCTTTGGTACTTTGTTTGTGCTTAATAAGAAAGTTGATTTCATAGACTTAAACCTATTAATCTCTGTAAGCATCTGTGAAAGTACAAGTATTATGCAATCAGCGCCATCAATAACAGCTTTAACCGCTGGTTTATCAAGACTGTTTTCGTCTACGTCGAAAACCACATGATCATAAGGAGCATTTTGTGCTATGTATTTTACTACATCGGCAATTTCAGCCTCTGGGATTTTTGTTTCAGAATCAAGCGAGAAAACATCAAAGTTGTCACTTATATTCTTACAATAATTTGAAAGGCTGTTTTTCTGCATACCACCGGTTCGAATTAATTTTGTTAACTGAATTGCGTCAGTGGTATTTGTTCCCCCACTAGTAATGTTATAATACGGATAAATGGACTCTGACTTAGAAGTAACATGAGTAAGGCATACTTTTATATTTTGTTTTGCCATTGTTGCAGAGATTAAAGCCGCGATTGTGGTAGTCCCATTTCCATGACAGTGCGGCGACATTACGGCTATGTTCATAGTTTGTTTTACCTCCGTTAATTAAGTTTTCTTTTGGATACCTGGAGAAACGTGTTAACTGAAATATTGATTTCTTTAAGAAATGCCGTACCAATAACATTCAACACCTCTTTATCTTGAAATGGTAAGAGCATTTTATGCTCTTCGCATTCATAGATATACGAGAATCTTGATGCGGTCCAATGCAATGGCATTACCCCTAGCTTTTTCCATTCTTTTTTATTGATTTCACCTATACTAATAAAAGTCTTGAATGATTTTGGTTCTTTTTCTGAAAACTCTTCAATTTTTGTGCCTAAGAAACTTTTACTTTTTGCACATACACATAGTGTGGATTCTGCGTTTTCACACCGATGAATATCTGTAATAACAAGACAGAAATCATAATCGGCATCGCCTAAATCGCTTGTTATTTGCGAGATTTTTTTCGTATCTAAATCAGGAATTACCCTGATAAAAACATCTTGTACTGCTCCATTGTCGGTAAAACCTCTGTAGAGATGTCTGTAGGTTACATCATCTGTTATCACAATGGTTCTTCCCGCGAACGCTAAAACATGCATAAGGGGATATGTTAAAAGTCTTTTATCTCCTTTTCCAACTACAGATAAAATCTTCATTATTCAACCTCCTTCCTATTGACCACCTCTCGCTTCTTGAGCGGCTTTTTGTTCCTGCAATCTGCTATATGTAGACTGGGCATTTCTAAACTCAGTAAGAAGCGCAGCTTTATCTGAGGTTACAGTTTTTCGCTTTTCTACCTTATCTGATTCATTAAGAATTGATTCCAGCTGTAATCTTGCATCAAGAATTTTTGAATAATCTGCTGTGTCAATATTTTCATCTAAAAGCATGGTTTTCATAATTTCACGAGATACCGGATAATATGTAATAGCTGCCGTTTGAACACCTGGTTCTACATATTTAATTGCATAAAGCTTTGTAGCTATATAAATAGATGCATCTGTCTTCATTGATTCATACGTATAGATATCTTTCTGATCAATAATAAGTTTCAACACATTATCATACACGCCAATCACTTTCTTGTGAGACATTGAAATATAATCCTGACCAAGAGGGAATGATACTCTGACATCTACAAAATCGCCTTCTTTGATGGCGATAGGTACTTCATCAAGCACAACGTCAAGCTCTCGTTCATTGGCTTTTAAAGGGTTATCCAGAACAATTGATTGTGATATGATGGTTCCGCCTGTACAGCTTACCTTTACCATTTTACCGACAATGTCCTCTATATTAATGAAGATATCGAGAGGTGTAGTGTCGATTGTTGATTGTCTGGTTTCAATATCAGCTTCTGTGATGACTTCGCCAACTTGCATTGCTCTATTAAAACAGAAGGTGTCTGCCATAAGGCTTTCATAATAGGAAATATCTTCATCAAGCAGACTTATCTCCTCTTCTTGTTCGGAAACTTTATTATGAAGGTCTTTCACTGTCGTATTGTAAAGATTTAATACGTAATACCCTCCAGCTCCTGCTATTATTAAGATCAAAATGACAATAGCAGCAATAAAAATACGTCTTTTCCTCATAGTATTTTCCTTTCGTTATTTTAATTTCTTTTTTATTTGCTTGTTCCACATATCCAGGATATCTTTTGGTGCTTCATCATAATCACACATCTGTAAAAAGATGTAATCATATTCCTGCATGAGATCTTTAATCAAATCTCTTTTTTTCTTACTGGAAACATGATTAAATACATAGATCCATTTACTGGAAGCCGTTCCTGCTTTATGAATAAAACGAGCAAGTGCTTGAAAATCACTTTCGCTTGATCCGCATACAAGAACCTTAATATCAGATCTTTGCATCTCAACCAATTCATTTCTTGTGAGTTCTCCGAGGCAGCCACGATCAATGACGATCGTTTTTGCCATATTATAAGGCTCCTCGAAATTTGTATCTGTGTATTCACACATATTTTTCTTGTTAGGATATTCCGTTCCCTTTTTGTGAACAAAACATACTATGTTGTTTGATGCTACAAGTGCACTTCCGATGATTCCTGCAACATGCGAGCTGCCTGCTCCATGCTTCAATGCCGTTACAAACACGGTAAGATGTCCTACAAATTTAATTTTTGATTGAGTATCTTTTTCCTTTGTGTAATTGGTTTCAGCTACAGCTGTATTCTCTTCACTCAAAATCATATCTACTGTTTCTCTGTCAATCTTAATATTGAGATAGCCTGGGTCTTCTTCTCCCCCTTTAAACGGGTTCGTAATCTTTCCAAACAAATATTTAACGCCTGATTCACTTGATTTTGATGCTTTATCCTCTGCACCTTCAGCTTTCTTCTGCTGATACTTCTGATCTTTATGGTCTTCCTCTGTTAATGTCACCTCTGTTTCTTCTGACTTTTTATTATCGAGGATTTTTTCAGGCCTTACCTTCTTTGCAAAACGTGAAATACCTGTTAAAATCGTTTTACTAACATCTGCTGCACTATCCATCGTGTTCTTTAATTTTTCTTTGACCTCAGTCTTATCTGATTCTTCGGCCTTTTTGCATCCCTGTTCAGTTTCAAATTCTTTTTGAGAAGTATATATTTTATCCGGTTTCTTTTTTAAAGATTTATCTCTTGCATGGGCTTTTATCCCTGAGTATTCGATTTCTTCTGGTATTGGAAGCCCGTCTTCATCATACCTTAAACCTTCCTCTTCCAAAGAGATCTCCGGTATCATAGTATCAATTATTATGTCCTCTAATTTTTCATCAGGAATGGCTTTTTTCTTATTTTTTCCGCCAAATAGCATCTTTTTAGAAGTCTCAGTATCTATAGTAGACGACCAGGCTTCCAGGTCATAATTAATGTCTGGAGGTAAAATACCCCCAAAATGACATACCTGAATCAGATTGTCTGCAAGTACTGTGGGACAGGTTGTTTTACTGTAGCCTACCTTGAAGGTTCTAAAATTAATTGCTTTAAATTTGGCAACCCACACATCACCGCATTCTTTTAGAAGAATCAAAGGGTTCAATTGTCTCGCTTCGTTAGTTAAAGCTTCACTTAGGTCAAATAACGTATCTTCGTCTGCGTTGGCACAAATAATAAATTCAAAATTATGCTTTGTCATTCTTAATGCCTTTGCTATACTTATGGCACCCATGTCATAAACCATAATATCTGTATCCGGGACTTCTTGATCCCAGGTAGGATAAATAGTCACGCCCTCTTTCTCATATGGTATTTTTTCTCCCTCAACATAATCTCTTAAACACGGGGATTTAATATTTGCGGATTCAACAAGAGCCACTGAGTATCCACCGCTGGCAAAATATCTCGCGATGTGAATTGCATTTGTGGTACATCCGCTATTATCTCTCAGTCCAAACAAAACAAATCCTTGTTTCATTTCTTTTTACTCCTTTTGTACTACCCTGTATGCTCTAGGGCATCCTTCATTGTCTGTTTCAAGAAATCCCTCTCTCAGTAATCTTCGAACGTGGCTTTGTACGGAAGACTTACTTCGCATTCCGCATGCGTTTCCTATTTCTTCGTATGAAGGTGGATATTTGTGCTCTGTTATATAGGTGTCAATATAAATCAGTACATCTCTATCTCTTGCTGTCACTTATATATTCTCCTTCTGTTCGTGTGAACCATTGTCCTTATTGTAACTTTGATTTTATCACTCTGTTATCTCTTCTCCGGCAATGGAGGCCGCTGCCGAATAGTCGATTAATTCAACTAAATCCCAATTGATATTTCTGTCGTAGTCGAAGGTTGTATCTAGTGAGTCTCTCATTCCCATGATTGCCGCCCGTATTGATTCCTGGTCTTGGTCATACGTTGTGGAAATTTCATCCACAACATAGGAAAGCCGGTATGTCGAACAGGTATATTGATATATAGACTCTTCGGAAATAACACCTTCTGGCATTCCTGCTGCTAATAAAGATTCATATCTTTCCTGTGCTGTGTCGGCACATATTGCTTTGATAGAGTCTTCAAGTTCTCCGGTGGTTGAACTGTAATAAATATCACAGGCTATAGCTGAGGATATAATATCTGTCAAATATAAGATAAAAGCTTTCTGAGGAGCTTCTATTCTCCAGCTTAAATCTATACTTTCTTGAGTCCAGCAATCTTCTCCAAATTCGCTTACAAACCCAGGATTGGCATCTATTGCATACAGCATAAACATATCAATTCCTACCTGGTAATCCCCTATCCTAAACGCTTCTTCCTCATTAAACTCAACAGGTGTTAGCTCTGCCTGATCTACTTGCGCTACAGGAACTTCTTTAGATCCTGTAAATCCCACCATTATTACCAGCAATATTGCTGCAAATAGAACTATCGATATAATTTTTTTGATTTTCATTTCTTTGACTCCTTTAATCATAAATATCCGTCTATTACGTCTTATTTTCATTAATTGTTACTGCCCTCTTCAGCGTTGACATCCTCAAGGCTGCTATCTCCTACAAATTGTATCGCCGTTTGCTCAAACACATATCCTATAAGGCTGTCCTCTTCAGTTGAAAATAATTTACGTACGTAGAATTGGTCATTGTCCTTAAAAGCGCCTCTATGGTCCCAAGGCACAAACATTTGAACGAAAATATCCTTATATCTTTCATCTGTTTCGGGATCATATATTATCTTTGCTACATCTGCAATTCTTAATATCCCAGATGTATAAAATGCTCTATTTGCATCATCCCATCTTATGGAGGATATACCGTCAATTGTGTGTCCCACATTGAGGAATATTTCATCATGCATTCCTCCGGTGGCTGAGTCTTCCGTCAATCTTGAAGTGTACATACCATCAGTTTCAACATAGGCTGTCGTAACATAATCTCCTATAACTACGCTTTCCATTCTATTAATAGATTCGCTGGAGATTAAATAAGCATAGGTATCATCCATTGTTGAAAGCAGGTAGTTAAGGTCACTACCTTCAATTACCGATTCCGCATAGTCACCAATGTTTTCATTTGTAACACTTGCCTCAAGTGTTTCCTGTTCTGGTTCTACCGTGTAGGGATCTCCTGCGGGTATTGTTACCATATCACTTGTGATATCAAACGGCTCATATGCATCCTTTTTAGTTTGCTTTGATTTACTGTAAATGGTTACACATATAATTGCTATAATCAAAACTACGCCCACAACTATAAATGGAATTATCGATTGTTTTTCTTTCTTAAAAATATTGTTTGACAAATTTATTCCCTCCTTATAATGTCTTCCTTTTATTATGTGGCGTATAAATGTTCGGAGTTTGTCATTAAATCTGTCTATACACCAAAACATTACTGTAATTATGTTTGTATTATGTATGTAACTTTTTAATGGATCCATTATGAAAATTAAACTTTTAAAAAAAGGAGCCGTCTTAAGACGACTCCTTTTAATAGTTTTTTCATTTTGTACTATACCACTGTAATCATGGCGAGCGGGCTGTGACAAGCAAGAGTCGTAACCCATTTAAAGTCATTATCCGTGATGTAGGTTCAGCCCGCTTTTGCAAACTTTTTAATAGTCCTGAGTTTGACTGGAATGTTGTTTTGTATTGCCTCCTTATGTTTTTTTAGTATGCTGAACACATATCCTGGATATGATTATTCATTGCATATATATTATGTGGAGTCTTTTTAAAAACACAAAAAGCCCTGAGTATACAGGACTTTTTGTTTAGGATATTGGCAAACTTCGTATGGGGAGAAATTAGTGTGTTTGCTTGATTGTGATGTCCACTGTACTTCTTCCTTGATATACTGCAAGGATTGTAGGTAAATTATCGAATCTTCCGTCTTCATTCCAAATTACGGTGTTACCTTCTTTGTCGGTTGTCTTAAATGTTCCATTGCTATCCTGATCGTAATGAACTGAATAGGTTTCGCCGAAGGCTGTGATGTCAACAGTAAGAAGGAACACATAATCTTCATTGTCAGCAGATATTTCATCTTTGATATAGTAATTGTTTCCATCAGCATCTGTCTTAATTGTATATGGATCATAATGTGTACCATTTGTATAAGGAACAAACACTGAATTGGAAGGAAGACCAATGTACATATGCCACCTCTGGCCATGTTCATTATATTTCCACTGTTCATTTTTACTATTAATTAATTCTGTTTCTTCTACGCCGTTTATCTTAACACCGCTTACCTTACTTGAACCAATAAACGTTCTTGCGGTTTCTCTGGCGCTTAGCAATTGTAAATTACCAAGAAGATTATATTTACCAGAAGGAACTACAAGCTCTCTGTAGCTAATGACTTCTTCAATATATTCTGGTACATATTCGTTTTGAATCTCATAAATTGGAGTACCATCGTCTTCTGTTCCGATAAAGACTTCTCGAGTATCGCTTGCCGGATGTACTATTTCTCGCGTAACGATATTACCGTTGATATCATATAAAGGAACCTTGCGGGCTGCCTGAACATTCGCTGTCGCAATCTGCTCTGCACTTGTATAATTTCTACGTCCGTTTTCTGTCCAGTCAAGGTACAGCGCATAATTGCTAAGCTTGCTGAGTAACTCTTGTTGTTTTGCAGATGTTTCTTCATACATACCGAAGTAATTAATTGCATTATATCCACCATCTGAACCCATATATACATCTACAGGTGTTAAAACTCCTGTTTTGGTGTTAAGCGCATATACGTAAGGTTTAACCTCTACATTTCCACTTTCATAATTACCAATCGTTGAAATATCCCACAGTATCTTATAACCCAATTTTAGGTTATTCGCGGAAAGAGATAAAACATTGTTTTTGTCAGATGAAAGCGGCAGTGACGATATACCTGCTGTATATTTTATGGCTGACGTAAAGCTTTCCTTACCGGTCGCCCATGGAAGAGTTCCGTAGGTGTTGAAACCGATATTTTTTTCAATTAGTGACGCCACCCTCTGCCCTCTAATATCTGTGCCATTAATCCAGGTTAAGAAGTTTTTCTGAACATTACTATCAACTTGTTCAAGAAGACCATCTACATACCATAACCCTTTTCCTTTTGATTGCTTAAAAAGGTTCGTGTATCTAATATCATTTGTATCTTCAACAATTAGGTTTCCGATTCTTCCAACAAGGTCTATGTAGTATTTTTTGAATGCTGAGTGATATGCCGTTTTGTCGCTGAATCTTTCTTGGTTTGTTGCCCATCTATTATCGGATGGACAATCCTGTGATTTTACCGCACGGTCCGGAGTACACAGCTCTTCATCATTGATTGCTTCTGATACGAATTCTACAATTGCGCCAGATTTCTCATTATTCTTTAGTAGGCAGTAGAAATTATAGTATTCGTATTCTTTGTCGAGTTTGAAATATTCTCCGGCTTCATGTTGTTCCCAGGTTCCCGTGGATTCTCTATAGTAAAGAATTGAGAATGTGAACATAATCCATTTTTCTCTCAACCATTTCGTGGTATCCATGTTGTTAACATATCCCATACCCTTTACCTTTGTTGTCTGTGAGATTCCTTGTAACGTAGGAACTTCTGCGAAATCACCTTTGTTTGCGTAATATACCTGGAAGTAATTATCTAAGAATATATGGTTTGCAAGTGTTATTTTTTGACCTGTAGAGTCAGTTGTATTTGCCGATTCCTGATGGAGTTGATCATTTCCACAAGCCTTATAACATACCTCACTTGAATAGTCATAATGAAGCGGGTTACCAGCTGCATCCTTTTGATGGTGAGGATCGTTACATATTAATTCTTTTGTGCCATCACCATTGTATAGGTAGCATGCATCCGTATGCTCAGTTGTTCCTGCGAGTTTTATTATTGTTAAGTTATCGATAGATTTGGGTGCTGACATTGTGCTTTCTGTTCCATCGTAACCAACTGCAAGTACATCTCTCAAATAAGGCTTCCGTACGCTTTTACTTCCTTGTACTGTTTGCGTAAACGATACCTTAGTACCATTAAGTTTTACATAGTTCGATTTTTCAGTTAAGGAACCGTTACTCAAAATAAGTTCAAAACTATACTTTGTATTTTTATTTAATGATATGTCACTCACATAAGTATCACCATTTCCAAGTTCAAGCTGGAGTTTATTGCTGTTTAATGTCTTAAGAATAGCGTTTTGTGTACTGAAAATAACTGTCTCAGCAACATCGCTAAGTGTAATATCTGCAGCAATTGACACTGATGTAAGATCACTTGATGTATCCAATGAAACCTTGGACCAATCAATTGAGAGTTCAGCTTTACCAGTTGCAGACAAATAACTGTTGCCGCTTTCTTCTTTAATCACATATCCACTGTCACTTGACAAAATTCTTATTCCATTTTGTGTGTCGACAATATATGTTCGTTCAGAACCCTCCTCTGTCTGTTTGTCATGATTATCAATATTAAATTTTGCAAGCGTTTTTTGTGTGAAGAAAGTACATGCTAGTATCCTGTTTACACAATCTGCAGGGTTTCCCGGACACGTAGCCGCCGTTTCGAACATTTTATTGAGGGAAGCCGAATTACTGGTCGATAACACTCTTTGATCTTTTGCTATGGTAGGCTCAATAATTCTAGCGCTTACTACGGACACTGGATCATGAACAACAATGTTGTTAATCTTCTCCTTTCCAGTAGTATAAATACTCGGCATTGTGTAACCGTTTTTATTTACTGCGGTATCTCTCTTTGTCTCGTAAAACCAAGTGTAACCACCATTCTTATCGTACACTAATATTTCCTCAAAGAACGCATAGGATTGTCCTGTTTCATATTCTTTATTAGGATTCGTGACCTTTTGCTTAATATTGTTAAGAGAAAGAAGTATTGGCTTGGTTATTCTATTAAGCCTTGTCTCTGAGCGACCAGGAGTTGAAATATAACCAGTTCCTGCTACAACAGTTCTCTTGTTCTTTACTTCTGCGAGATTAATACTTGTGCCATCTTCTTCAAGATCCCTATTTGCATATATTCCACTGTAATATTCTCTATCTCCATCGTTAGCTGTTGTTGTTACTGGATTGTCATCAAATCTTGTAGGTAGTTTGGCTCCACTCCCTAACCCTGTATACTTAGTCACTGGAAGAGTTTTGTTAATAAGCTGATAAAGACCATTGTAAGAACCAATATTCAAGGTCCTTCCCGGATCCTCTTTCTTATCATCACCTTTTCTTACGAGAGGGTTATTTGTGTAAATTTCACTCCACTGAACTTTAATTAATTCCTCTGGATTTTCTTGTGCTTTTACCGTTTGAGAAGCTGCATGGTAACAAATACTTTCATCTCCGGAAGTCGACTGTAAGACAAGAAAGTCTGAGATAACCGTAACAGTCACATCCAGGTTTCTTCTCATATCAAATCTTTGCCACTCTTCGGTCTTGCGATCTCTTACGTCTGACACGAGATTTGTATATTTAACATTTAGTTCTCCATCCTTCTTATGTGTATCTATTCCGTTTGCAAAGTTTGAACTTGTATAGAGACATCCGTATGCATAGTCTTCATCGTGCCCCTTACCACCATTCGCATAAGGGTTGTAAGTTGATTGAGTTTTCCCTACGCCGTCACACAAGCTTGTACGTTCCTTGACATGCTTTTCGGCTGATGTATACTCATCCCAATATACATTGTCATCCTGGCCGGTTTGCAAGCTATACCTTAATCGACCTGCAGCTGATGTCGGTGTTGATGCTATATTGTAGAAAAGATTCTGCAATATAGCACCCCCGGCTATTAAGGTTTCTTTGTTGTCGTCAGTAATTTCGTCCATGCCGGTTACATAACCACTATCCAGTCTCCATACCTTCATAGCTGTAATCTTCATTGTTCTGAACTCAAACTGTTGCGTCCAAGTGTCTTCAATTGCAGGAAGATGATGGTTACAGCAAGGCCCGCAAAGTGCATGTGCAGGAAGAATACCATTGGTTACAGTTTTCTTAGCTTCGCTTACCGTTTCATTTGCGTATTTACTTCCATCAGCCTGAACATATGTGTTCTTGAAGGATACTTTGATTGTATAATTAACTGTACCCATTTGCACTGCTTCAGTCTCTACAAGAGGAGTCCAGCTGCCACAGCTATGTGTACAAGTATGAACGCTGTGACTTCCGCTTGTTGTTGAACAAGGTGTAGACGAATCTGTTCCACCAGCTCCTTTGCTATGAGTTGCAGCAGTATGTGTTTCACTGGTAGCACCACACCAGGAATTCCTATACTGGAATGTTGTGTTTACAGGTGCGTGTGAACACTCGATACCATAAACAGTATGACTTGCACCAGGAGTAGAACCAGTTACATTCCCATCAGAGTCAGTTATAGGAGTATCAGGGTCTTTATATGTGCTTAGCACAGGATTGCTACCACTTCCTGAATAGGAACCGATATAAGTGACTGAGTTCATCGGACGCTGATTATACTTAGCAAGCTCCCAACAACTCTTTACGCAACCGCCACTGGCACCTCTGGTTGCTACAGCACCATATTTTTCTCTCCAAGTTGTTCCAAGTCTGGCATCGTTGGTCGCATTGAGCTTGAATGACTCCCAAGTTGTAGTGTTTGTCGCGGGTGTTACACCATTCCATGTACCATTTGCTTGTGTGTTTACCACTTCGCGAGAACCATTTTCGCCAGAACGACTGACATTATCAAGCTTTATTTCAATAATTGCATTGCCAATATGGAAAGATCGAGTTACTCCATCACTGTTAGCGAGCATTGTAATATTGCCTTCGCCCTCACTAAATCCCTCGAGGGTCTTAGCCCACGTATATGCCTGTTGCAGAGCAGTATTATATGACGATACATTCCATGTGTAATTATTATTTCTTTCGGTACCCATGGAACCAGGATTACCGTAATTTCCGGCATATGCATTGCTATTTGTCTCTGTTGCACAAAGATCGTTATAAGCATTGTTTGAGGGACCGGGATTCCAGCTTACCGCTTGTTTGAGATCGCTTGGTTTAGCTCCTCCATCTGCATTAGTAATCGTGCCGCTCCATGTAGCTGTTATTTCGTTGCTGGCTGTATTATGAGCACTGAACGTTGTATTATAGTTGCTTGCACCAATAGGGTTTACCATGTAGTATTTTTCAGCTGCGGTAGGAACTATTGAAGTTGCTGTTTTTGCACCAGATGTATTATTTACAGCAAATTGTTTGGTGACTACAGTCCCTGTGGTTCCGCCGCTTAAACTATCTGTAATCTTAAATTGGCAATCGGTATCTTGAAAGAGTGTTTCGTATTTTCTTTCCGCTTTCTCTCTTGTGCTCTCGATAGCAAGTTGCACAATGAATTCGCTGCCTCCTGTTGTAAAGTAAAGGGCTTCGGTCGATGGTACTCCTGCCATAGCTTCAAACGTTTCATTGAAGATATTCTTATTCAAAGCAGCATTGTATTCAATACTGCCTTCTTTAAGCTCAGCATATGCATCCGGCTTTGAGATATACGACTCCTTAATTATAGGTTCTTTACCTTCCATTAAAATATAGATTGCCATCACGTTTATGTTAGTAGATGGAACTGTTTCAACGTTTACTTTGTCATCCGTATTGATTACAGTAACTTTTGAAAGAGCTTTTGCTGTGTCATAAGCTTTAAGTTTTGACGCTGTGTTAGTTACGGTGTAATAAGCCTCTATGCTTTTCACAGTGTAATTCATACCATCTACAAACATTTCCGTTGTGATATCTGTGGTGTATGCATATCCCTTTTTAGCATCAGCTTTCTTTTCTGTCTTAAGCACTTTGGTAGGTTTTTTTTCATCTACATAATATACCGTCGTTGGTACAACATTCTTGGTAGAATCAACGGGAATCCAAAGCATTGAGGTGATTGTCTTGTCGCTTTCCTTTGTGACAGACCATTCTAATTTTGTTGTATCCAAATTGTGGCCGATTCTTTTCATCGTCTTTGCATTAAGATTATCTAGCATATCTTCATATGTAATTGTTTTATCAGTCTCGTTACTCGTTCCACCGGCCAATCGAATCAGACTCATTTCAAACTTTGCGTTTGCACTTGGATTGACACATTCGTACTTATAATCATCCGTTAAATACTCTTCGTTTGTTATTGGTTTATACGTCGTCCCATCATCACCCGTAACTTCTGAATTAAACTTGTTTGGTGATGTACTTGTCGTAACTTTTTCTGCAGATACAATACTACCGTCTTTTATGCTATAATATACATTTAATGTTATTGGCGTTATATTTTGACCAGCAAGATCTAATGGTACCAGCAAATAGGTATAACTACTTGCTCTATCTGGCGTAAATGTAAATACCTGATCATTCCCTGTTTGCTTTTGAACGACTTCTGTTTTTGAGGATGCTACTTTTAGCAGGTTATCATAATTGGTAATTTGATCGTCACTTAAATAGATAAGTGTTGAAGGTCTCTTGCTATTAAGTGCTTCACTATTGGTTGCAATCGTATATTCATTATTCGCAAGTTTTTCTTTAAAAGTTATTTTACTATTTGTAAATACTTCTTTAGTTTCGGAACCCAGGGTGATATCTTTTTTGTCAGTCCATCCTACAACATATCCAGTACCAATATCATACCCAACAATCCTGTAATCTGCTATGGAAGGTGTGTATTGCAATGTAAGTACTATTCCATTGGATGTTGCATTTCTAAAATCATTGTCAATCGCATTACCGCCCGTGAATTTACCGCCCAGAGCTGCTCCTCTTTTGTATTCAATATCTATTTCGTATTTTGTGGATGGTTTAAAGTTTGAACCAAATAAAACCGAAAGCTGTTCTTGTACACTATTCACAGCTTTTGTGCCATTTACTAAAGGATATACATTCTTTTTATCATTAGTGTAGTAACCGACATCAGCCTGGGTAGCTTCAGCCTTGGTAAGGTTAGGAACAGCCGTTGTGATCCAGTCTTTATTTGTTATTAAAGTCGTACTGCTTGGTTTTCTGATATAATCATAAAGAACTTCTTCCCCCGAGGGGTCCTTGTAAAGACGACCACCTTTATCAAGTCCTGTACCCGATAATTGAAGGCCTCCCTTTGAGGCTAATAGTTGTTTCATTTCCGTATCGGTAGCTTTTTTGCCGTTGATTCGAATCTCTTTAATATACGATTGGGTTCCAAGATTTAAGTTGGCGCTTGTGATACCACTTTCTTTAATATCTTCAAATACTGTTGAGTACAAGTTAGTGCTGGTGCTAAACGTAACGACCATGTTTGAATCAGTCTTTTGGATTGTATAACCTAAGTTATCTGTCGTTTCAGCCTTTTTGTTAAGGTCTACGGTCAATTCCTTATTATCAGTGTCTTCTTTAGATTTTTTTTCGAAGCTAAGCAGGATCTTATTATTAGTATTACCTGCCGTTACCTGATATGCATTTTCCCACTGGTATGCCAAGATAAGGTTATTACCAACAGTTTCACTGGGATTGATACTATTGAGTGGCTCTCTGTTGGTATTAACCTTATCTTGGCATACCAGTGGGAAAATGCATATCAGGTAACGG
>JASGEU010000101.1:0-21476 GCA_047606065.1 Mobilitalea sp. | reverse complement strand
TGGAAACACAGCGGCATGGATGGTTGTTTCAGAAGATTTAACAGAGGCTATGATAGCATACTATAGGGTTCTGCAAAAACCGGAAGCGGCTTATGATAGAATCCTCTTAAGAGGAATTGATAAGGATGCCCTCTATTGTATTCAGGAAATGAATTTATCCGGAGAGAGTGACCTAAATACCGGATACTACTACGGGTCAGAGCTTCTTAATATAGGAATTGTGATATCGGATTATTCATCAGGAAGAAAAGAGATTGCGGCAGATATTCAAGGGGACTATTTATCCAGGGTTTATTATATGAAGAAGGTATAAAGGTAATGAATAATATAATTACATATATAGTTGCTGCCGGAGCGGTTCTGGGTGGTCTCGATAAAATTTTTGGTAATAAAAAGGGATATGGTAAGAAGTTCGACGAAGGGTTTCATATGATAGGGCCAACAGCGTTGTCGATGGTTGGCATTATATGCTTGTCAAATATAATATCCGATATTATTGGCAAAAGTATCGCACCGGTCTTTCGTTTTCTGCATATAGATCCTGCGATGATTGCCAGTGTATTTGCAATCGACATGGGAGGATACCAACTTGCGCTAAACTTGGCAGAAGATCCTTTAATTGGAAAATATGCCGGTATAATTTTAGGGGCTACGATTGGCTGTACGCTTATATTTACAATACCGGTTGGAATAAGCCTTATCGATAAAGAAGATACAGAACATTTCACCAAAGGCGTGGTGATTGGTTTGTTTATGATACCTTTTACACTGGTTTTTGGAGGATTGATCAGTGGGCTTTCGTTATTTCAGGTATTGTACCAGAATATATTCATATTTTTATTGGCCTTTGTTTGTGGGATAGGCTTTTATAAATTTACCAGGGTAATGATAAAAGTATTTCAAGGCTATGTAACAGTGATTAATATTTTGCTGATTCTTGGACTAGTGATAGGTGCAGTAGCACAGATTACAGGAAAGGTGATATTAGCGGAGCTTGTCCCACTGAAAGAAGCAATGAGTATTGTTTGCTCGATTGGTGTATTTCTACTTGGAAGTCTTCCTATAACCTTATTCGTTCAACGGTTATTTCAAAGACCAATCACTATGCTGGGTGAAAAAATAGGATTAGATGCAGCAGGTATGACTGGACTTATTGTAGGATGTATTTCACCGCTCCCAACCTTGGCAATGCTAAAGGATATGAATTATAAAAGTAAGATTGTTAATGTCGCATTTTTGGTTAGCGGAACCTCCGCACTAGGAGCACATATGGGATTTGTCGCAACGGCCTCTCCCAATATGATGAATGCACTATTATTATCCAAGCTGATTGGAGGCATGTTAGCAGCTGGAGTGGCAATTGTAATTGTAAAAAATAAAGAGAAAGGATAAATGGGTACTAAAAGATGAATCAATTATTTTATACGGGAAATCGTAATAGATTATATAAAGAGATGAAAGTCGGTTCTATTCTGATTCTTTTTTCGGGAAATTTAATACATAAGTCTGCTGATGATTACTATCCCTTTTATACGGATAGAAATTTTATGTATCTGACAGGTCTTGAAGAGCAGGGTCTAATTTTCATGGCCTGTAAGTTGGAGGAGAGTTCAATACGTGAAATTATGTACATTCACAAACCCAATCCGATTATTGAGAGAATGAAAGGTATCCATATAAAAAAGGAGCAGGTAAATCAAAGCTCTGGAATAAATGAGATAAAATATTTGAGTGAGTTTGATGAGGATTTAAATAACCTCATACATTCCGATAAATATAAATATATCTATATGGATTTTCATACAAAAAAAGATAGTTCAGATAAATCCAAGCCGTTGTTTCATTATTCGGAGATAATTAAAGAGGAATATCCTTTCGTTTCTATTATGAATTTAAATCCTGTGATACGTCAAATGAGGACGATTAAACAGGAGTGTGAGATAGCGGCAATCAGAGAGGCAGAAAGAATTACAAGAGATGGAATTGTAAGTATGATGAAAGCTTCCAGGGATGGAATGTACGAATATCAGTATAAGGCTGAGTTTGATTATGCAATTGGTCAGTACGGTCCGCATGGGGCAGCATGGGCGTCCATTATTTCAGCAGGTAAGAATAATTTTTGTATTCACTATTATGAATACACCGGCAGGGCAGAAGCTGGAGATCTGATTCTTTGCGATGTTGGGGCTTGGCATGATGGTTTAATGGCAGATGTATCCAGAGGCTTCCCCTGCAATGGCAGATTTACCGAAAGGCAAAGAATGTTATATGAATGTGCTTTAAATACTTCAAATCATATGTTTGAAATTATTAAACCGGGAATGCGGATGGAAGACGTAGATTTAACAATTCGAAAATATAATTGTGAACAATTGAAAAAAGCCGGCGTTATAATGGACGATAACGAGATTGGAACCTATATGTGGCATGGCGGAGCGCATCATCTCGGCTGGGATGTTCATGATGAAGTGGAGAGACCTGAAGTAATAGCACCAGGAATGGTATTTTGTGTAGATGTTGGAATTTACCATGAAGAGTGGGGGATTGGCTTCAGAATTGAAGATAATTGTCTGGTTACAGAGAACGGGTGTGAGAATTTATCAGTCAATATACCCCGTACACCGGAGGAAATAGAGGCAGTTATGAACGGCTGATATTTCGTTGAAATACAACAGGTTTCTGCTCAAAAGATTATTTCTATATGGCAGGAAAGGAGGTAACGAATGCTAGGGATATTTGATATTATCGGACCGGTAATGATTGGACCTTCCAGTTCCCATACTGCTGGTGCAGTACGTATCGGAAAATATGCGTATTCTATCCTCGGTGAGAAACCTGCCAAGGTACGTGTCGGTTTTTCGGGCTCGTTTGCTAAAACATATCGCGGACACGGTACGGACAAAGCAATCATTGGCGGGGTGCTGGGTATGGATACAGATGACATACGGATTAGAAACAGTCTGGAGATAGCCATTGAGGAGAAGTTGGAATATTCTTTCGAGCTTCTGGAGCTTGATGGAGTTCATCCTAATACGGTAGAACTTGTATTGGAAGGAAAAACGGGAAGAGTTGTTCTGGTCAGAGGCTCGTCAATTGGCGGAGGCAGTATTCTGATTAATAAAATAAATGATGCAGAAGTACTGATTTCAGGAAAATATATGACTATGATTATAGTGCATAAGGATATACCGGGGATGATAGGTAAGATAAGCAACCTTCTGGGGAATCTAGGAATAAACATCAATAATATTTCTTTGAGCCGTGATCGAAGAGGTGGTAATGCTGTTATGACAATTGAAATCGATGGCAATATGGAGGAAGAGGTACAGAATAAAATTCAGATGATTCCGAATGTTATTTCAATCAGTGTCTTGCCTGCTATTTAAGGAGCAGACGATATCAACAATGAAAAGAAAGAAAAATATAATCCAATGAATCAAGAAGAAAATTGGGTTATACGAGGGTCTTATGAGGTATGATTCAGTAAAAGAGCTTTGTAGTAAGGCACAAGAAAGAAATATGAAAATCTCGGAACTTGTTCTGGAAGATCAGGCACTTTTTACAGAGAAGAGTAAGGAGGAGCTCCTTAACAACATGAGGAGTACGCTGGAGGTTATGAAGGCATCTGTAAAGGAGGGAATGATATCTGGGAGGCGTTCGGTCAGTGGCTTAACAGGAGGAGATGCCCTCAAAATGAAGAAGGCTGTGGAAGAAGGCAGAACACTGTGTGGACCGGTATTTGGAAATGCCTTGTCTAGAGCACTCTCTATATCGGAATGTAATGCCTGTATGGGAAAAATAGTTGCGGCGCCGACAGCCGGCAGCTGCGGAGTCCTTCCAGCTGTTCTGCTGACAATTGCGGAAGATAAAAAGTTTTCGGAGGAACAGATAACTTTGTCTTTGTTTACAGCATCGGGAATAGGTATGGTCATTGCCAATAAAGCAAGTGTGTCTGGTGCGGAAGGCGGTTGTCAGGCAGAGATAGGATCAGCAAGTGCGATGGCGGCTGCAGCCTTGGTGGAGCTGAGCGGTGGAACACCCGACATGTCAGGTCATGCCTGTGCCATAGCACTGAAAAATATTCTGGGACTTGTATGTGATCCAGTTGCAGGTTTGGTAGAAATTCCCTGTATCAAAAGAAATGCAATGGGGGTTGCAAATGCACTTGTTGCAGCAGAACTTACCCTTGCTGGAATAGAAAGTAAAATTCCGGTTGATGAGGTGATAGCTGCGATGAAAAAGGTAGGAGACAGTATCTCACCTGCATTGAGGGAGACAGCAGAGGGCGGACTTGCCGCCACACCAACAGCCAAAAGATACTTTCATGAAGTGTTTGGTAATTAATATTCATTCATACACCACGGGGTGGAATTCATTGAATTCCACCCCGTTAATGATATTCCAGCATGGACATAATTTTATAGAGGTAATGTGTTTCAATAAATAAATAGTGATTTTATAGTGATTTATATGTTACATTAGGAATGGAAATTGATTACTTTAGAGTGTTTTACTCACACTTATAATATAGAAGGGAATACAAAGTTATGTCATATCGCTTATTACTGGTAGATGATGAACCAGACATACTACAGCTTTTAAAAGATTATTTTGAATTACAAGGCTATGGTATTATGCTGGCCAATAATGGAAATGAAGCAGTGGAAAAGGCAGCACTTTCGCCAGATTTAATATTGCTGGATATACAAATGCCAGGAATGGATGGGCTGGAGGTATGCAAAAGAATTCGGAGGCACATCACCTGCCCAATTTTATTTCTTACCGCAAAGGTCACAGACCAGGATAAAATTAACGGATTGATGATTGGTGGGGATGATTATATAGTGAAGCCCTTTCATATTGATGAGTTAGGTGCAAGGGTTGCGGCTCATCTGCGCAGAGAAACAAGAAATTCTAAGAAAGAAGTAATTAAGTTCCTGGGTGAACTTACACTGAATTTTCAGGAACGCTGTGTCTACTATAAAGACAAGGATATCGGACTTACCAGGACGGAGTTTGACATACTGGAATATCTTTGCCTTAATCGAGGGCAGGTATTTAGCAAGGAAAGAATCTATGAAAAGCTCTGGGGTTATGACAGCGAGGGTGATAGCAATATTATAACAGAGCACATACGCAGGGTTCGTATGAAGCTTTCAAAATTTACAGCTCAAAGTCTGATAGAGACCGTATGGGGAGTAGGTTATAAATGGATTGGATAGAGGAAAAGCTAGAAAATTTAAAACAAAGGTTTCGCAATCTTTCAATTAGGAAAGCATTGGCTGTTTACATAGTCCTGACAATTGCTATTGTGGTTATTTTATATGCACTCACATTAGGAGTATGTGAACGATGGGATAAAATTATATGGGCGAAGTATTATAATATTCTAGGGATGGATAACAAAAATATTAATTTCGTCTATTATCAGGATTTATCCGTAGTTAAGGGGAAGGACAAGTTTTTTGTACAGCTCATTGATTTTATTCAAACCTGGAGTATTTTTATCTATTCCTTAGCGGGTATTATTGGAATCCCGTACTTGTTTTATCGTAATAAACTGAAAACACCATTTCGTATCTTAAGCGACGCAATGAATAAGGTAGGTAAGAATGAGCTGGATACGCCAATTTATTATGAAGGTAAAGATGAGATGAGCAAGCTATGCCAGTCCTTTGACTATATGAGAAAACAAATGATTCTCAATAATCAGGAGATGTGGGATGTTATGGAGGAGCAAAAAAGACTTAACGCTGCCTTTGCACATGATCTTCGGACGCCTCTAACAGTACTTAGAGGTTATACTGACTTTTTAAATCTATATGTACCTGAAGGAAAGATCAATGAGGAGAAACTTCTTTCCACCCTTTCTTTAATGTCAAACCAATTACAAAGACTGGAACAATATAGCAATACAATGAAAAGTATAAATTCACTCGAGGAGCTGCCGGTTAATAAATCAGTATTAGATTTGAATAAGCTGGTTGTTAAGATAAACGAAATGCTTGTTATATTAAAGGGAGAAAAGTCAGTAAAAGTTACGATTCAAGAATCATTGAATAAATTAACAGCAGAATTATTATTGGATGAAAATATCTTTATGGAAGTATTTGAGAATTTAATTTCAAATGCTTTTAGATATTCAATAATAGAGATTGAGGTTATTTTATCCTACGATGCAGTTAAACAACAAGTTCTATTGTCTGTAGCAGATGATGGTAAAGGATTAACGTCAAAGGAACTTTTAATGGCTGCAAAGCCCTATTATACCGGAGAAGGGCAAAACTCAAAGCATTTTGGAATTGGTTTGTATATCTGTAAATTGCTTTGTGAAAAACATGGCGGATATCTATCGATTGCGAATCGAATGGAGCAGGGAGCAGTTATTACAGCAGCCTTTTCAATAGAGAAGATTAATTAATAAAAATTATATCCTCTGTAGAGAAAATATAGAGAAACATATCTTATCCTAATTATAAAGGTGAGATATTACAAGATATTTATAAACTACATAACTATTCAGAACTGGCTCAAAAACCTGCGGTTTCCACGCTGTTTGATTCTGAACAGTTACCTAATTACATTGTAAGTATCGACCTGTAATCACCCAAATAAGATTAGAAAGGATATCACAATGTCAACAGAGATAGTAATTCAAAATTTAAATCAATATTATGGGAAAAAGCAAGCACTGAATCAAGTTAATCTAAAGATTGAATCAGGAATGTTTGGTTTACTGGGAAGAAATGGTGCAGGCAAGACGACTTTAATGAAGGTACTGGCAACCTTATTACCTAAGACAGAAGGAGATATCTCCATCTGCGGAATTCCAATCAAAAATGAAAGGGAGATTCGTAGGATCATTGGTTATCTGCCTCAGGAATTCTCCATGTATGCGAATATGTCAGTATATGAAGCTATGGATTATCTTGGAGTACTGTCCGGACTAAATAAAAAGGAAAGAAAAGAGAGAATTCCCGTACTGCTTCAGAAGGTCAATCTGATGAAGGAAAAGAAAAGAAAGGTAAAAGCACTATCTGGAGGTATGAAACGCCGACTCGGCATAGCACAAGCAATTCTGCATGACCCCAAAGTATTAATTGTAGATGAACCTACTGCAGGACTTGACCCAGAGGAACGAGTACGATTTCGCAACCTGCTAAGTGAGATAGCACAGGATCGAATCGTATTACTTTCCACCCATATCGTAGGCGATATAGAAGCAACCTGTGAGAAAATAGCTATCTTAGAAGATGGTCAAATCATTTACCATGGAACCGTAGTCTCCATGCTGGAGGCAGCAAAGGATAAAATATATTCCGCAGAAATCAGTTCGGTAGAATTACCGAAGCTCAAAGAGCAGTATCCAATCACCAGTATGCTTACACAAAGTAATAAACTTATCGTACGTTTTATAGCAGAAAATAAACCCTTTCAAAACGCTGTTTCCTGTGAAGCTAATGTTGAGGATGCTTATATGTATCTGCTTCAGGTAAAGAGAGGTGAGAAGGTATGTTTCTAGAACTTTTTTTGAAGGAATGTAAGCAAACCCTTAAAAGCTTAACGTACATTATCATTATCGCTTGTATGGTAGTTTTTTATGTTAGCCAGATGGGAGATATGGAACTGATTGAAAAACCTGTACAGGGGCAGGAGGATTATGGGTTTACCTATAGTAAGGATCCCCAAGTAATGATGCAAAATGCAGTAAGTAAAATGGCTTTAGAATTCTGCCAAAATACATACTCCACCTATCCCATTGGGTTTTATAAAAGAGTTACACTTGATAAAAAAGACCAAAGTAAAATGGAAGAAATTATTACTGAAGTGACAGGATTAGATGCAAAAGAGTTAGAAAAGGCAGTAAATGATTTCCTTAATAGTGTTACAGAATTTACGATGACGGTTCAGATTGCGGTACCTGTGAAGGAGGGAATGGATTTTAACCAGTTCTTGAGTTTAATGGAGGAAGCAGATGAACTGTTAGGGGGAGGTTCTAACTACAGTGAAACCTATATCCGGACTAGCAGTTTTATGCCAATGACCTACGAACAGGCACTGGAAGAATATAATGAAGTAGTGGAAAAGGACCATTTGTCTGGAGCTTATGCGAGAATATTCTCGGATTATTTGGGTATCGTTCTTGCTATTTTACCTGTATTTTTGTCAGTAACCAGAGGAATAAGAGATCGAAGAGCCAGAGCACAGGAAGTTATCTATAGCAGAAAAGCGTCTTCTTTGAGTATTATAACCAGCAGATACCTATCCATGGTAGTAATGTTGATTGTTCCGGTGTTACTAATATCCCTCATACCTTTTTCAGAATGCTTATATTATGCCAACAGCCAGGGAATCAATATTGATCATTTGGCATTTGTAAAATATATATTCGGTTGGTTGCTGCCAACGATGCTGGTTTCCTTGTCCGTAGGTGTTGTTGTAACGGAATTCACGAACTCTGCATTGGCTATCTTAATTCAGGTAGGCTGGTGGTTTATCAGCTTGTTTACAGGTATTGCAGCAATGACTGGAGGATATGGCTGGAATTTAATTCCGAGACATAATGCGGTAGGAATGTATGATGCGTTTCATGATAATTTTACAACCTTGGTTATGAATAGGACGGGGTACTTTATTCTGGCAATTGTTATGCTGTTTGCCTCTGTAGTTTTGTATGACTTGAGAAGAAAGGGGAAATTAAGGGTTGGAAAGGTTGTTAGTAATCGTAAGGGTAAATCTGAAGATTAGTCTATTGCCCCATATGCTGATTGCTCTGCTGCTACTGATAATATCCCCGCTGCTTATGGGGGTAGAGAATTTGGATTCGGTGAGTACAGCCATAGTACTTGAGCGATATGTGGCATTTATCGGGATTATATTGTTGACGCCGATTTGCTTAGCCGAACAGAATAAGGAGATAAGGGATCTCGTAGGAGCTAAATATATCTCCTTATCCACTGTATATCTAATTCGATTAGTTATAGTGATGATGACATTTGTTCTCCTAATAGGAACCTATATAGTGATCTTAGCGCACAACAATTGCGAATTCCCAGGACTTAAATTCTTTCTTGGTACTCTGGCAGAAGCCGTATTCTTAGGTGGGATAGGGTTTTGTGTTTACAGTCTGTTCGATCAAATAGCAGTTGCTTACCTTGCGCCAATTATGTATTATTTAATGTCACTAACAGGCGGAAAACAGTTATTAAAGAACTTCTATTTATTTTCTATGGTTAATGAAAGTTATAGGGAAAAAGTGTTTCTTGCGATTGCTGGAGGAGTGTTAATAATCATAGGGTTACTATATCCGCATATGAGAAGGAAGATTAGTTGGCTGCCTAGTAAATTCGTGGCGGATAAAGTTACTTAATAGTCAATAAAGCAGAAGATGTAGAGTAATACACCAAATAGGATTCGGCTAAGTGAATTATCGTTTATACATTAAGTTATTGATGAATCAGTGGTCGCTGATTTCATACGAGTACAATAGGATAAATATGATTGTTGAGTTTGAAATCATATAGTATAATAGAGGGGAAAGTGGCTTGAAATTAATATCAATATTATTCTGTCCAATTCGGTATTGCTTAAAACGCATTGGATAAGAATTAAATTATTGAATATTATTTTGGGTGTATTTGAACAGTAACATTTGATGTATTTAAAAACGATTGCTTATGTAAATAAGTGTATTTTTGAACAGTAACATAGGATGTATATAAAAATCTAATATTATGTAACCAAAATCAATGCTTGAGATTAATATGCAAGCATTGATTTTTTGTTATGCCAAGTTAAATGAAGTATAAAAGTGTTGCTATTTTTATATGCGAGTGCATCTGCGTTAAATTTGGAGTAACTCGTAAAGTGTTGTTACATCTAATAATATGACGAATAAATGACGTATCATTTAATTTTTAGATAATAATTATTCAACGATATTTTAAGTAAATATAAAATTGACATTAATATGGGAATATGATACAGTAAATACAAATATATGGAACATAATGGAAGGAGGTGAACAGAATGGTATTTGAATTAAGCGTAAAAGTGTTTTTAATGGAGAATATCTCCGCTACTGAAATGATGGGTAAAATAGCAGTTCTAATTGATCAAACACTGGGGAAAGAGGAGGAATATCTTCGCTTCCATCAAGAAAATAAATACAAAAGTTATTCCTTTGATGGATTTTTTAAGGTGGAACAGGAAGGTATATATCGACAAGGTAATATTTATACCTTTCGTATTCGAACAGTTAATGATTTGTTAGCTACATATTTAGAAAAAGAATTATTCATAGCTTATACGAGTGAAATTAAGGTGCTTACTGTTACAAAAAGAACGATTACTAAAAAGCATATAGAGAAATTGTTTAGTCTAACCCCAGTAGTCATTAAAAATGATTTTGGTTATTGGAGAGGCAATATGACAATTGAAGACTATGAAAGACGCATAAAAGATAATATTATAAAGAATTATAACACATTTTATGGAAAAAAGATAGAAGAAGACTTTGAAATGTTTAATCATTTAGAATTTGATAATAGAAAACCCATTGCGGTACCTTTTAAAAACAACATAACATTACTTGGAGATAAAATTACCCTTTATGTCAGTGAAAATGAAATGGCGCAAGAACTAGCTTACTTTGCATTGGGAGTATCACTAGGGGAAGGCGGCAGCAGAGGCTTTGGTTTCTGTGGTTATAAATATTTGTAGAAGGAGGTGATGTGGTGCTTAAAGATGTTATACGGATTTTTGAGAAAGAGTATGTTGATGGAAGTAAACCTGATAATCAGGACTTTTACATAACTAGAGAACATATTCCTGCTGATGGAGAGTATTGGATTATCGGGGAAACGGAAAGCGGCTTTGAAGTAGTGGACAAGCTAAAGATTAAGTATGATAAAAAGAAGAAAACGCTTGAGATTACTAATCCGCACTTTGATTTTATCCAGTATGCAGATTATATGAGCCGTTATCTGGAATCCAATAAAGCCATAGGGGATAAGAATATTCATAGCAATAATTACATGACGTTATTTATGAAAAAAGAAAATCTATTTAATGGCAAAATAACGGAAGAAACGCTGACCAATTATTATGAAGTGTTCAAAGAACCATATAAAAAGAAATATAGCAAGCCACAGCTACGAAAAGCCTTTGAATTACTGGAAGATAAATATGGTAAGGCAAATGTTGACAGAATAGTAAAAATAGAAGAGTGGGTAAAGGAGAACTTATTTCAGTTTGATGTGGAGGCAGATAAGTCCTATCTAAAGTTATTCTTCTTATATGACACAGAGGAGTATAAAAAGGAAAGTGAAAAGTATATTCTGGCAAATATCTATAATTCAGCAGACTATAACACATTAATTGAAGATAAGCTATACGGTGTGCCCAATAATAATATGGGGTTAAATTCTAAAAAGCCCTTTCTAGAGCAAAAAAGCAGGAAGAACGCATCACCAATTTTATTGAGCCAAGAGGAAGTATTACTACAGAAAAAGTTCTTTGATTACTTAAATAATATGGCTACCAAAGGACATGTCAACTTATATTTTGGAGAAGAAAAGGTACAGTCCTTTGATAATCAGGGAACCCCTGAATCTAAATTCTCTGGATACTTTTTGCGTATTCAAAAAGGAATGGAGCCAGAAATACATGATTTTGATGTTATTACAAGTTTTAATAATGAAATTAGGCCTGTGTATATTAAAAATGTATTAAGAATCAAACAATCAGATTTAGAATATGGATCTATACACAAATTAAGTAATTTGAAGGATATTATTAATTCTGTTCTGTTTAAGAAGTTTTTAACAACTAACTTTTTTACAGAACCAGGTGATATTTCTATTTATGATGAAGGACTTAAGAAGAATTTATTATTAGCTCGCAGGACTCTTTTTAATTGGTTTTATAAAGGAATTGATGATGCGGTATGGGATGTGCTAAAAAAATGTAGCTTGGATTTGATTAAAGGTTCTATTTACCGTGGTGAGTTATGGAAGGATGGTGGTAGAGCCTGCGAGCAATTCAATCTTTATATTTCACTCAAATATTATTTTGAAAGGAGAGAGTTAATGAACAATAGTATATTGGATGTGGACAAGCTTAGAGAAAAAGTAAATCAAGTTACTACAGGGCGAATCGAAAGTGATGAGGAATTTTATTTTGCAGCAGGTCAGTTGGCTAATTACTTTCTTACGTTGAGTAAGGCAAAAGTAAAAAGTCATTTTCTTTCAAAACCAATATTAACTGCAAAAACAAGTGAAAAAATCAAAGAGGAGCTAAAAAAACTCTATCATAAATATAGCTATGACATTAAGTTTGCTCGTAGGTTTAATAATTTATATGCAATGGTATGTTTATATACAGGTGGAAATACCAAGATAGATGAAGATGCTTTGCTGGCTGGCTATTTACATAGCAGTTTGATTTATGAGGCGAAAAAAGAAACAGATGTGGATAAAATAACAATGGACGAAGAAAAGGATCAAGATTAAAGGAGGGATATTAGAATGAATAAACGTATCTATGGTGTATTAGGAATTGTGTCAAGGATGAGTAACTGGAATGCGGACTTTACTGGCTATCCCAAAAGTACTTCAGACGGAACTGTATTTGGTAGTGATAAGGCTTTAAAATACCCAATAAAATACATGTGGAATCAACAAGGTGAAAAGGTTTTATACATAAAATCCTTTAAAAAGCAAGAAGGAAAAAAGGGAGAAGTAGAGCTTTCTCCCAGGTCATTAACAGAAAGATATGATTACCTGTTTGAAAGAGATGGAAGTCAAGCAAAGGATAAAACAGAAATCTTAAGGAATCTATTCGCCTCTATTGACGTAAAAAACTTTGGAGCAACCTTTGCGGAAAAAGGGAATAATATATCAATTACAGGGGCCGTACAAATCGGGCAAGGTATGAATAAATATGATGCATCCAGTGCGCAGGAACAACAGATATTATCTCCATTTCGTGATTCTTCAAAAGAAGGCACAGATGGAAAAGAAAAAGAGGAAGCAAAATCAACAACGTTGGGTACAAAGATAGTAAGTGATGAAGCACATTACTTTTATCCCTTTGTGATTAACCCGGCAACCTATAATGAGTTCGTAGAATTAGGAGTGACACAGGGATACACGGAAGAAGATTATGAGAAATTCAAAAATACATCCTTAGTAGCAGCCACCTCATTTAGTACCAATGCAAAAATTGGCTGCGAGAATGAATTTGCAATTTTTATTGAAACCAAAGAGGACGTCTATTTACCAGATTTATCTCAATACATCACATTTGTAAAAAACGGCGATATCAATGAAATTCGTGTAAACATGGATGACTTATTAAATGGTCTGGATACTAATATAATAAAAGTTGAGATTTATTATAACCCTTACACCTTAACAGTAGTGCATGATATAACAAAGGCAAAAGCTTATAATATCTTCACAAAAAAGGAGATTATCTAATCATTGCTAAGTCAAGCATACAGTTATATGTCCTTTCACAGGCGGATAGGAGTAAGAATGAATGTATTAAAGTTTACCCTAAGTGGGAAGACAGCTTTTTTTAAAAAACCTGATGTAAATAGCAACTATTATTTTACCTATGGTAATATTCATAAAGTGGTACTACTTGGAATGTTCGGAGCAATTATGGGATACGGTGGATATAACCAGCAGGTTAGAAGTAAAGAAGCTCTTTATCCAGAATTTTATGAAAAGCTGCAAGATATAAAGGTTAGTATTCAACCAAAATGTAAAGGGTTTAAGAAGAAGCTGCAAATTTTCAACAATACAGTTGGTTATGCAAACGCAGATGGTAATTTAATTGTGAGAGAACAGTGGTTAGAAGATCCTTGCTGGAATGTATATCTCTTATTAAAGGGTGACATCGAGGAGAAAATTGCAGAACGTATTTTGACTTCCAAAGCAACCTTTATTCCTTATTTGGGCAAGAATGATCATATGGCAACAATTTCAGAGGTAGAGATTAAGGAACTTAAGGAGATCAATCTGACGAAGGAATACGGTATCAGTAGCCTATATATAAAAGATTGTTTTGAAGCGCGTGCTGAGGAGGAGTTTAGTGATATCTTTGATTTAGACGTAAAGATAGAGCCAGGTTTTAGGTATGAAGAACGTTTACCAGTTGCATTAGAAGAGACAACCAATCAATATATTCTCGTACCATTTGTATATACTAATTCAAAAGTAGTAATAAGGACTGAAAAGTCTGAGGGGCTTTTGATTGGTAGTTATGATGAAAAGATAATACAATTCTATTAAATTATAAGGTCTGTGTCCTATCAAGTTTGATCATTTAACAGTTGTGGTGAATGGAAAATTATTGATAGGACATTTTCTCTTTCTGGTATATCCCACAAAGGAGGTAAAATGAGCTATTTTGATAATACAAATGCAATAGATTTAAAAGAATTTTTGGTAGATCCGGATATTATATATGCTCATATCGACCAAGCTCAAAGGAAGGAAACTTTACGTGAACATAGCGACCTAAGTATAAAATACCTAAATTTGATCATAGAAAGAAAAAGGCTGGATAATGTACTTGCCAGTTTTGAGGATAGATTTGTAGATGGTTTGGGAATGGAAGGGAGACAGCTTTATAGGGCTATGTTTTATCACACTATATACTTTCATGATTTAGGAAAAATAAATTGTAATTTTCAGTTCTCAAAAATGAAAAACAATATGTATAGAGACCTTCATAATATAGATTGTAATTATAGTAACCATTCTATGCTTTCAGCAATTCTATACATAAACGAATTTTTTCAAAAAATATTAACAATTAAGAATGATGATGAGAGAAAGCAACTATGTGTTTTCTTATTGCTTAACGCTTATGTGATCTCAAAACATCACGGAGACCTAGACAGCTTTGATGACTTTAAAAAGAAATTAGTGGAACCAGATGGGGAAGGATGGCGTTTGTACATAGAGCAGAATATGCTATTTGCTTTTCAGTACAAAAAAGAAATCCTCGGGAAAAATCCACTTGGAAGGTTTGAAAGTATACTAAAACTGGTTAGTCAAAGAATGAATGACTTGAGCATTTTAAATACAGAATTCATGATAGATGTCTTTGTTTATGAAAGGCTTCTCTCATCACTGCTTTTAGCAAGTGATTATTATGCGACAACAGAATTTAAGAACCAAAAGGAAGTAAATGAACTCGGTGAGATTAATGACGTAGAGGAGTTTTATCAATCATTAAAGGCATCAAAGACCTATCAGAATATTCGTTCCTATGAAGCAAAGGAATATAATAAAGAGAAGAAAACCTTCATAGACATCAAGGATATTAATGTTTTAAGAAATGAATTATTTCTAGATGCAGAAAGAAGTTTTTTAAACCATATAGACAAAAAGATTTTTTATTTAGAAGCACCTACCGGTGCAGGGAAGAGCTTGGTGAGTTTAAATCTGGCATTTAAAATGGTAGAAGAAGATACGCATATCAATAAGGTATTTTATGTATATCCTTTCAATACGCTTATTGAACAGAATATGGAGACTTTTGAAAAGATATTTAACGGAAGCCGTCACTTAAATAATATTGCGGTTATCAATTCGTTGGTCCCAATAAAAACAAGTTCTAAGATTAGAAATCTTACGGAAAATTCGGATGTCGTTAATGAAGACCATATTGATTATAGCAAATCTCTATTAGATAGACAATTTTTGCATTATCCAATCATATTAACAACCCATATCAGTATGTTTCGTTTTTTGTTTGGTACGAATAAGGAGGATTTATTTCCGCTATCTCAAATAGCTAATAGTGTTATCATCTTTGATGAAATTCAAAGCTACAAGAATAGCATCTGGAAAGAAATAATCACATTTTTAGGTCATTATGCGAGCTTACTAAATATTAAAGTTATTATTATGTCTGCCACACTACCGAATTTAAGTAAGTTATCTGGTATACCTATGGATGCAGCAAACCTAATTCCACGAAAGGAGAAGTATTTTCAAAATTATATATTTAAGAACAGGGTGAAGCTGGACTTTCATTTATTGGATGCCACAGATGATATTATGGAGCAAGTACTACAACATACGGCAAGCAAGGCTCAAAAGGAAAATATTAATATACTTATGGAATTTATTTATAGAAGTAGTGCAGATGAAGCATATGAAAAGTTAATCACGATGGATATTAAAAATAAGGAAATACTGCTGTTAACTGGTGAGAGCTCTGCATATGAAAGAAAACAGATTGTACAAGCTTTTAAAGAACGTAAGAATATTATACTGGTATCCACTCAGGTCATAGAAGCAGGGGTAGATTTAGATGCTAACATAGGTTACAAGGACATCTCGTTACTAGATTCAGAGGAACAGTTTATAGGGAGAATTAATCGACATTTTAGTAAGGAGGGAGAAGTAGGAGAGGCATATTTCTTTAACTTAAATTCAGCTGCAGCCCTATATAAAATGGATGTCAGGAAAGAGCTGAAATATACATTAATGAATCTGGAGATCAGAGACATTCTTGTAAATAAAGAGTTTACTGTCTATTATGATAAAATCCTTTCCTATTTGGCAACGCATACCGACAGTGCAGGGGGATTTGACGATTTTCTAAGGAGTGATATTAACACACTGAAATTTAAAGAAATAGAAAACAGAATGAATTTAATTGATGAGCAGTACCAATATAGTATTTTCTTAAGCAGAGATATTCAGATTAGTGATACGGAGGTGCTGCAGGGAGAGAAGGTCTGGGATAATTATATGACACTACTAGGAGATAATGATATGGAATATGCGGAAAGGAAAATAAAGCTCCAAGAAGCAGCAATTCTATTAAATCATTTTATTTATAAAACACGTAAGAAGGACTTTCCATATGAAAAGCACATTGGAGATTTATATTATATTTCTGATTGCGAAAAGTACTTTGTAGATGGGCGCTTTGTAAGAAAATTATTTGATGGAGATATATTCTTCTAGTATAAAGGACTACTATTACTAATAAACGCAAGAGCATTAGGTTGAATGAAAATATTAGATAAGAAAGGATGCCACAAAACATTCGTTTAACCTTTTTATTCATGACAAGTGAAACGACTTTTCGCTTCATCTTGTTTGTGGCCATAATACTACTGCTAAGGGATGTGTTATGTAATACACACATATATGAAAGTAAATGGAACACTGATTAACTATTATTTTCATTGTAAAAGGCAATGCTGGCTCCATGGTAATCGTGTGAATTTAGAGGACAACAGTGAAGAGGTTAAAATAGGGAAAGCACTTCATGAAGTAAGGCAGGAGATGTATAAAGAAACAGAAATCAGCATTGAAAATATAAAGATAGATAAACTGTCAGGTGAATATTTAACCGAAATTAAAAAATCTGATGCAGATATAAATGCTGCAACCTGGCAGGTACTACTTTACCTGAAAATATTAAAAGATAAAGGAATTGATAAAAAAGGTAAGCTGGAATTTATAGAAAAAAATAAAAGTAAAAATACAATTTATGTAGAGCTTGATGAGAAAAAGATGATAGAACTTAATCAGGTGAGTGATGATATTGAGGAGTTATTACAGCAAAAGGATGTACCTGAAGTAATTAAATTACCAAAGTGTAAAAAATGCGCTTATTATGAATATTGTTTTATCTAAGGAGGGTGCAGATGGGAAGCACAAGATATATTACTTCCATGGGGGAGCTAAGTAGAAAAGACAACTCTCTTTGCTTTCGCAAGAATGAAAAGAATGTATATATTCCAGTGGAAAATACACGTGAAATTTATTGTATGTCAGAGGTTAGTCTCAATTCAAAATTATTGGATTTTTTGTCGCAGAATAATATAATCATTCATTTTTATAATTATCATGAAGGCTATAGTGGCACCTTTTACCCAAAGGATCACTATTGCAGTGGTAAGTTATTGGTAAAACAAGTGGATGCGTATCGTGACAAAAGATTGGAGATTGCGAAAGCGTTTGTTTGGGGTATTGCAGAAAATATTTATGAGGTTTTGTATCATTATTACAAACATGATAAAAAAGAAACAAAGGAAACCATTGATTGGTTAAGAAAGGAGTGCAGGGATAATTTAGAAAAAGCAACGCAAATCAAGCAGATTCTTCAAGTTGAAGGTGAAATATGGCAAAGGTTTTATGGAGAATTTATACATATTATGCCTGAAAGTTTTGTTTTTAACCGTCGTGTAAAACGCCCACCGGATAATCCGGTAAATGCTTTAATATCATTTGGTAACACATTACTATATGGCAAGACAGTATCTGCAATTTATCATACTCATTTAGATCAAAGAATAAGCTTTCTACATGAGTTAGCGGAAAGGAGATTCTCTCTTAGCTTAGATATTAGTGAGGCTTTTAAACCGGTTCTGGTATTCAAGACCATATTTGACCTGGTAAACAATAAAAAATTACAAGTAGATAAGCACTTTGAAAAGAAATATAATTATTGCTTACTAAACGAAGAGGGACGTAATATATTCATAAAGGCATTTGAAGAAAGATTAGAAACACCATTTTCACATACAAACCTTGGAAGAAAAGTCACTTATAATACTGCAATTAAACTGGATTGCTATAAACTAATTAAATGTATACTAGAAGATAAGGAATTTAAACCATTTAGTTTGAAGGAGAGATGCTAATGAAGAAGGAGAACTACAATTATAACTATGCATTTCTTTTTTATGATGTAAATGAAAAGCGTGTTGCAAAGGTATTTAAGGTATGTAAAAAGTATCTATCTCATTTTCAAAAGTCAGTATTCCGTGGGGATATTACACCTTCAAAACTACTGCAGTTAAAGAATGATCTAAATAAAGTTATTGCCAAGGAAGAAGATTTTGTCTGTATTATTAAATTGAAAAACGATAATGTATACGGTGAAGATGTATTAGGAAATCAAAAGAACAATACAGGCGAAGATCTCATTTTATAGCTATTATGAAACAATTGAGCCAAACAAAGCTGGAATGTGAGTTTATTTACCAGGTGAGAATATATAGGATATCCATGTAATCAGCGTAAAATAAGGGATGGAGAGATTTGCAAACAAAATTATATGAATTTGATATTCACTTGGTAAAAAACTTCAAAAGTGTTGATTTATATGGGTTTCTGGCATACAATAAAAACAGAAATGGCCATTTTCCAGTACTTGAACAATAACAGATGCTGTATTTAAATGCATTATAGTAAACTACATTATGAAATGAGGTAAACTTGAACAATAACAGATGCTGTATTTAAATGAGAAAATCGGATGCAATCCACTATACAGCATGGCTTGAACAATAACAGATGCTGTATTTAAATATGGCTACCTACGAGAAATGGAACGGCAAGGATACACTTGAACAATAACAGATGCTGTATTTAAATATGCATTGCTATGGTATCTATGCGTTTGTCTCCAGCTTGAACAATAACAGATGCTGTATTTAAATAATCGTCTTAAACAAGCTTGTAGAAGGTACTAAGCTTGAACAATAACAGATGCTGTATTTAAATTACAATGCCATGTTTGCAAATGGAGCGTTATATAACTTGAACAATAACAGATGCTGTATTTAAATAAATAGCCTTGTGAAGAATCCTCCTCAACATTGCCTTGAACAATAACAGATGCTGTATTTAAATAGGAATACAACTTTTATTGATACCACCTCATTCATCCTTGAACAATAACAGATGCTGTATTTAAATTCAATATGTAATTTGTTATTATTATCAATATTTGCTTGAACAATAACAGATGCTGTATTTAAATTATTACACCACCCTCTTATATCGGAATCAATTCTGCCTTGAACAATAACAGATGCTGTATTTAAATGATAGGGATTTCAATAAACTGTTTTGCGAAGCGTTCTTGAACAATAACAGATGCTGTATTTAAATTATAATGAACTATCTCCATTGCCTTCTAGTACAATCTTGAACAATAACAGATGCTGTATTTAAATAGGAGGTTTATCTTATGAAGATTAGACATTTCAATTCCTTGAACAATAACAGATGCTGTATTTAAATTGAGTAAAGGAGATATAAAACAATGGAAGAGAATACTTGAACAATAACAGATGCTGTATTTAAATTCATAACAAAATAATCTTGTTCCAGTATGAAGTTCTTGAACAATAACAGATGCTGTATTTAAATATATAAATAGTACATAAATCAATTATTCTATCATGCTTGAACAATAACAGATGCTGTATTTAAATAATACTCTTTCTCGTACCTGCATAATATCATGATACTTGAACAATAACAGATGCTGTATTTAAATTTCGATGTAATTGGCGAAACCGTAGGTCAATACACCTTGAACAATAACAGATGCTGTATTTAAATTAATTTAGTACTTAGGAAATGGGTATTTGATGCTCTTGAACAATAACAGATGCTGTATTTAAATGATACATATTTGCAGAAATAGGTTTCTGCGGCTTTCTTGAACAATAACAGATGCTGTATTTAAATAAAACACGTAGAGGAAGAGTCCAGGACAACGGAGACTTGAACAATAACAGATGCTGTATTTAAATCAATGTTTCCATTTGGTGATGAAAAACCAAAAAATCTTGAACAATAACAGATGCTGTATTTAAATTTGGATTGCGGAATGGATGTTCTATCCCTAGGAACGCTTGAACAATAACAGATGCTGTATTTAAATCAGTACGCCAAAACCTCTACTGCAAACCTCGCTTACTTGAACAATAACAGATGCTGTATTTAAATCAAATGAACTATTTGGTATGGATGCCTATACCGACTTGAACAATAACAGATGCTGTATTTAAATATATTACAGACAAAGGAAAATCATATACGCTAAAACTTGAACAATAACAGATGCTGTATTTAAATAGACCATTTAGTTCTAATATTTGAGCTGCTCCGCCTTGAACAATAACAGATGCTGTATTTAAATGACGTAGCGGCCGCCATATCCGGAATTAAAGGAGTCTTGAACAATAACAGATGCTGTATTTAAATGAACCCAGGGAAGCAACACCGTTAATAGCTCCTTTTCTTGAACAATAACAGATGCTGTATTTAAATAAGGGTTACAAATATGCAATGGGCGAATCAAAAACCTTGAACAATAACAGATGCTGTATTTAAATGTATAATTCTTATGACATAATGTGTATTTACTTCTTCTTGAACAATAACAGATGCTGTATTTAAATGAATATAATTTACCGAGGGCATATAGAGCAAACTGACTTGAACAATAACAGATGCTGTATTTAAATTTAATGACAATAGGGAAGTCATTAGCCTCTATAACATCTTGAACAATAACAGATGCTGTATTTAAATCAAGTGGATTAAGGAGGGGTATATAATGCCACAGCCTTGAACAATAACAGATGCTGTATTTAAATGTCTTCATTCCACCTATGACATAACGTTCGTTTAAAC
>JASGEU010000100.1:0-26242 GCA_047606065.1 Mobilitalea sp. | reverse complement strand
ATTTTTGTACCTGGAATGCTACCGATACCAAATATACAGGTGCACAGGTTGCAGATGCAATCATTTCAATTGCTAAAAATCCTGGATTTATCAGTGTAAGCGATGCTGAATTTGCTACGGGTATCACAGAAGGAACAATTATTGCAGGTGTGAACGGTACCTGGAATGCAGCAACAGCAGAAGCTGCCTGGGGTGACAATTATGCAGCTACCAAATTACCTACCTATACAGTAGCAGGTGATCAGGTTCAAATGTCATCCTTTGCAGGTTATAAACTGGTAGGTGTGAATGCTTATTCAGAATATGCAGGATGGGCAATGTTACTTGCTGAATGGATTACGAACTATGATAATCAGGTTCTTCGTTTTGAAACCAGAGGTCTTGGACCATCTAATGTAGAGGCAGGTGCATCTGATGCAGTACAGGCAAGTCCTGCAATCGCTGCTTTAGCTGAACAGTCCATCTATGCAACGGTTCAACGTGTAGGCGGAAAGTTCTGGGATCCGGCAACCGCATTTGGTACAATTGCCGCAGCTGGTAATGCAGATGGTATTGATCTTCAAGTTCTTGTAGACACAATGGTAGAGGGAATTATCGCTCCAGTAGAATAATTTACTAAATATTTATATGGCCCACATGTGCAATGACCTTGTGTATGTGGGTTATATTTAAAAATGGAGAGAAGTATTCTGCCTAAATGATCGGTTAATATGCCCGCCGAATTGAATAGATGGGAGCAAGCATGATGAGATTTTTGAGAGGTATAGGTAAACCCTTTAAAGAAGTAGGATTAGCCATTAAAGATGGGGATATGTTTGTAAAATTATCTCTTCTACTTATGGGACTAGGGTATTTTAGAAGAAAACAAATCATAAAAGGTATTATAGTTTCTTTTTTTCAATTTCTAGTTATATTTTTTACAACGATAGTTGGATTTCCATATCTGGCTAAATTCACGTCACTGGGAACAGTTCAGCGCGAAATGATTTTTAATATAGACACCATGAAAAATGAGGTCAATGATTTTGATAATTCCTTTAAAATTTTATTATTTGGACTAATCAGTCTTGTAATTATAGTAGCCGCAATCGTTCTTTATTTAGTTAATATAGTCAATGTAAGGCATCTTCAGGTTCTAGGAGAGTCCGGAAAGCACATCAACAGTTTCACGGAAGATGTGAAAGATTTATTAAATCATAAATTTCATATTACCTTATTATTTTTCCCTGTCATGGGGGTAATTATATTTACGATCATTCCATTGCTGGTAATGATTATGGTAGCGTTTACAAATTATGATTCGACACATATGCCTCCGTCAACTTTATTTACGTGGGTGGGTGTTACGAATTTCAAACAGTTATTTGCCTCCTCCATTGCCATAACGTTTGGATATTCCTTTAAGAAAGTTTTATCCTGGACGTTAATTTGGGCTGTTTTTGCTACCTTTACTACCTATTTCGGTGGTATTTTATTAGCAATGTATATCAATAACAAAAAGACCAAGTTTCAAAGAATATGGCGGTCCCTCTTTGTAGTAGCTATTGCTGTTCCACAGTTTGTAACGCTGCTGTTAATTCGTAATTTCTTTGCTGATACGGGTATTGTAAATACGATTTGTTCTAATTTGGGAATTACAGAGTTGTTTGCAAATTTAGGACTAATAAAATCAAGTTTAGGCTATATCCCATTTTTAACAGATCCAGTATGGGCAAAGGTCATGATTGTATTAATCAATATGTGGATTGGTATCCCTTATTTGATGTTAATCGCTACAGGTGTATTGATGAACATACCGGCAGACCTGATTGAAAGTGCAAAAATCGATGGTGCAAGTCCCTTTCAGTCCTTTAAAAAGATTACCCTGCCATACATATTATTTGTAACAGGACCTTATCTTGTTACCTCCTTTGTCGCAAACATTAATAACTTTAATGTAATTTATCTTCTAACAAATGATGTCTTCTATACCCAGGATCAGCATTTAGCTAATTCAAGTGCTCAGGAAGTGGATCTGCTTGTAACCTGGTTGTATCGACTGACCCAGGATGAATACAACTACAAAATGGCATCTGTTATTGGTATAGCGGTCTTTATCATCTGTGCAATATTAACACTTATAGCCTTTAATTATATGATTAAGGGAAATAAAGAGGAGGAATTCCAATCATGAGAAAAGCACTTAAATCTGGTGGAAGACATCTGTTCTTAATGATTTTGGTATTGTTTTGGCTAATTCCAATTATATGGCTGGTTCTTACATCCTTCAGTGGATATTCAGGAATTAATATTAGTCATTTTGTACCGGAAAGTTTTTCGCTTAATAATTACAAGCAGTTACTTTGGAATGCAGATAGTGTGGCACAGTTTCCGAGATGGTTCATGAACACCTTTATCATCGCCATTTGTTCCTGTGTTATTTCCAGTATGTATGTACTCATGGTAAGCTATGCCATAAGCTGTATGAGATTTAAAATGAGAAAGCCATTAATGAACATTGCTATTCTTTTAAATCTGTTTCCAGGCTTTTTATCGATGATTGCAGTGTATTTTATTTTAAAATCCTTTAATCTGACCAACAACCACTTAGGGCTTATACTTGTATATTCGGGAAGTGCAGGGTTGGGTTATCTGATTGCAAAAGGTTTTTTTGATACCATTCCGATTGCTTTAAGAGAAGCGGCAAAAATGGAAGGAGCTTCGGAAGCGAAGGTCTTTACTAAAATTGTTCTTCCAATTTCCAAACCAATTATAGTATATACTGTTATTGCTTCATTCTTAGCGCCCTGGATGGACTTTATCTTTGCGAGAATTGTATTAAACTCCGGAATATCAAAGGATTGGACAGTAGGAATCGGTCTTTACAATATGCTGGATAAAGCTTTAATCAATACCTATTTTGCAAGATTCTGCGCGGGTGGTGTGTTAGTTTCCATTCCAATCTCGATACTGTTCATAATCATGCAGAAATTTTATGTAGAAGGTATCACCTCAGGTTCGGTGAAAGGTTAACTAGTTAAAAAGGTGAAGGAAAATCACCTACTACTTGGAGTGTAAAGGCTTATTCATGCTCTGAATATAGCCTATCATAAGAAAGGCACGGGAAATAAAAATGGATAAATTTATTGTAAATATCATCCATAGACCGGAGATGGTTCCTGAATATGCCCAAAAGGTAACAGGACATGGAAAAGAAGAGGATATTGAAGACAAAGCCCTTTTAGTGGAATCCTTGGATATTTTTAAAACACAGCAAGAGATTGCTCATAAAAACGGGTTAAAAACAACGATTCAAATGACGTATGCCAGTCTTTTTAATGAAGAGGCAATTGCTATAGCGAAAGAACATCATGAAATTTATGGGGATGAGATTTCCTTAACCTTACTTGGTTTACCTTGCAAAGAATTCCGTGATAAATATAAGACAAAAGATTTTTGTATTTGGATGTTTTCCATGGAAGATAAAAAATCAATAGTGGATGATGTTTTTCATAAATTCTATGAAACCTTTGGTTTTTATCCAAAGTCTACTGGGTCCTATTATATGGATGCAGACTTAACAAATTACATCAAAGAAAAGTATCCCTCTGTAATCTGTGCAGTAGCTACCTGTTGGGAAGAAGGGCCGAAAGCCTATCATACCTGCAACAATTCCTGGTATACTTTCATGGACGGCGGTCCCTGGAATCCCTGGATTCCATCCAAACAAAACACGCATGCTCCAGCTGCAAATGAGATAGAGGACAGTGGAATTGTAGCAATTCCACATTTATCAAGAGATCTAATTGCCTGTTATGATGGAAATGGGTCGAACTTTGGAACACATCCACAGAATGTTTTACGAGGAATGATATATCAGGATGGGGAGTATCCGTATCTATATAATGTAATAGATCAATATCGTTCCCTGGCAAAATATAATAATGGATACAGCTATAATATGATGTTTGTGGGACCGGGCTGGATGAATAAAGCGGGACGGTGGGAAGCACCATACGAATTATTAAGACAGTCGTACGAAGACGGAATGGCGTACTATGGTAATCTAAAAAAAGAAGGAAAACTTATCGATATGACGATGGAGCAGTTTGCCCAACATTATCGTGAGAAGAAAACTTATACAGAACCTGAATGTGCTTTATGGAAAGATATCTTATATGGTTCTGAAAAGCAATTGTTCTGGTATTGTGACCCCTATATGAGAGTCTGTGTTAATATGGATCAGGGTGGTGCAATTGTTGATCTTCGACCCTATGCTGCAAAACTAGAGTGGCCGGTGGGAATTGGAACCAAACATGTTCAGGATGCTTCTTATCCATTTTTAATACAGGAAAAATATCGTTCGGGTTATTTTACTCATTATGCTGGAGAAGGAACAATACGAAGTGCGAAGCTAACCTATAAAGGGGAAGAAGTAGATTTGTGCCTTTGCAGAACCAAAGCTTTTTTTTCACTGGAAGGGCAAACAAGGATCTTAACCTTAGATCCTGTGGAGATAGAATTTAGTAATTTAACAATAAAATTACAGACAGTTATTTCATTTGAAGAGGGAAGCAGTAAAATAAAAATAGATAGAAAAATTCTTTCTGCAAGTAATCCACTGGAGAAAGTCGAACTGAATGAATATATGATTGGATGCTATGGAACCACGGAATATTCGGAGGATATGACGGGGATATCATTAAAAGTAGTGGGTGATAATGAGGAAAAAAGGATTGATTACCAATATAAGTGCAGAGAAGAGGAAACAATAGGAGCAACAGAAGTATCTGCAACCATTCCAGCAATTGAAACAGAGGTATCCCTTTCCACTAGCAACGAAAACGCAATAGGTTACGTCAAAGAAGGTTATGCCTTTTCTCCAATGTACACACTAGGGTTTAAGACAACCTTAAAAGAGGGGGAGGTGCAGTCTACATGGCTCAATCTGAAAAAGGCAAACTAAATTATAGATGTCCTTCCTGCTTTATGAGAGATTTGGACATAGATATGTTTTATGATAAAGAGAAGGAAGAATATTACTGTATTCGATGCCAATATACAGGGACGGAAAAAGATGTACTGGAAAAAAACCAGATGGCAAGGTTCCGATATAAAAGCATGTTGAAACGGTATACTTTTGAAGACTAATAGAACGAATATCCAGAAAAATATCTAAGATAGAAAAAGGCATATATATGCCTTTTTCTATCTTATGTGAAGGGAAAGCGAATTATAAAAATTAACGATAGTAAATTAAAAAAGGGAAGGTTGAAAAGAAAATCATTTTTCAACCGGCAAAAGGCACGGAGTGCGCTTTTCGCTCGTTATTAAGCTGCCTGACGGCAGTATGGAGGTGACTATGAAGTCCTATATAAAAGGAATGGATATATCAACCCTTTATGAAATTGAAAAATGCGGTGCAAAATATTATGATAATGGAATTGAAAAAGATTTGTTAGAAATACTGCAAAGTTATGGAGTAAACGCTATAAGACTTCGTTTATGGAATAATCCATACTCGGAAACTGGAGAAGCCTATGGAGCTGGTACAAATGATTTAGCGACAACAATCCATTTATCAAAAAGAGCAAAGGCTAAAGGGATGGATATACTTTTAGATTTCCATTATAGCGATTTTTGGACAGATCCGGGTAAACAGATTATCCCAAAGGCCTGGAAAGATTTTTCGGTAGACCAGTTAGAAATTGAAGTCTATGAGTACACAAAAGAAGTATTGGAAGAACTTGAAGAAAACAATGTGTTCCCGGATTTAATTCAGGTTGGGAATGAATTATCCAATGGTCTTTTATGGCCATATGGAAAAGTTCCTGAATATGATAATATTGCAAAGTTCATTAATGCAGGTATTCGAGGAATAAGGGCTGTTAATAAACAGGTTCCAATTATGCTGCACTTAGATAACGGTGGTAAAAACGAACTGTATCGTGAATGGTTTGACGAATTTTTAAAACGTGGTGAAGAGTTTCAAATCATTGGACTATCCTATTACCCCTTCTGGCATGGAAGCATGGAAGAATTATCAACCAATATGAATGACCTTGCCTTAAGATATAAAAAGGATTTAATCGTAGCAGAGGTATCCATGGGATTTACTATGGAAGACTATGCCGAGTATGAAAAGCTTTCTCCAGAGGAAAGAAAGGGTATGGCAACGAAACCCCACTTGGTTGAAAAATTAAACTATGAAATGACAAAAGAAGGCCAGTGCAAATTTATTGAGGATATTTTAAAAGTCATTGAAGAGGTTCCAGAGCACAGAGGAAAAGGATTTTATTATTGGGAACCAGGATGGCTTCCGGTACCAAAGTGTGAATGGGCAAGTAAAAGTGCAAGAGCTTATGTGGGAGACCCGGGTGCAGGAGGTAATGAGTGGGCGAATCAGGCATTGTTTGATTATGAGGGTAACGCATTACCAAGCTTAAAGGTAATTAAAAATTATAAGCCAAAAGAGTGATAGTTAAGATGAATAGAGTAAAGCAAATACTAATACAAGATACTCTTGCTTATGCATTGAGATTAACTGTATTCTTCCATTTATTATGCCAGAATATATATCGTTTCAATTGTTCTTTAAAAAAGCCGTTATCTAAACCATCCCAGGAATTATTGATATTTGTGGCGTCTATTAATAGTCCGATAAACCATAATTGTCTTAATGCTGCAAAAGCAGGGATGGCAATAATTTCAGCTTTTAAAAGCAGGCGAACCTCATTATAACCCCTCAAATAATCTTTCCATTCTTCTGAATTAATAAACTCTTCATTTACAGAGGTCTCATCCCATAAATAGACGCATAAATCGTAAGCTCTATAGCCGATACCCATACAATCGAAATCAAAAATCTGAGGCATACTGCCATAGAAATATACATTCCCGCTATGCATATCTCCATGGCAATAGCCATAGTATGGAGCGGTATCCGGAATTTGGCTTTTAAGGTAGTTCCACATCTGCGTTGAACTTTCTACTATAAATTGTGTATCCAATTCATTCATTGAGTTGGTTTCAATAATGCTTTTAATTGGTTGTGTAATCAACTGTTCATGTGATATGGGCTGGCGACTAATCTTTAACATAATATCGTCGGATGCTTTGTGAATTTCAGCAGCAAGTTTTCCCATATTATATGTAGTAACGATCTTGTCATTCTTTACTTCGTCAAAAAGAACCGCATATCGTTTCCCTTCGGGAGCATTAATTCCCCAAATATATGTTTCGTCCGTCTGTTTAATTGGTATACATGTATTAATGCCTCTTGCTCTTAGCTGTAGCATTACGTTTAGTTCTTCCTCATAATCCTTTTTAGTGAAACGCATTGCATGTGATATTCTTAAAAAATACTTACTGGCAGCTGCTTGTAGTAAGTACACATCATTCAAACCACTACTCCATAAACGGCATTGTAATGCATTTAATCCATAGCGTAAATTGACCTCTTTAAGTAATGCATTCGGTGATAGTATTGATGATAGTGTTGGAAAAAATTTTGAATCCATTTTTATCTCCTTTTTTTTGATATCTCAATTGTAAATCAGTGACTTTATGATGTCATTCTCGAAAACAGTTAAATTTATTAATAAGAAATCCACAATATTGAATAGATATCAATACTGTGGATTTGCTAACTACATGATGGAATTCATTTTACTAATTATACGATAAATACTTTTCTCTGAAAGAAAAAATTCCTTTGATAACTCATAAACACTAAGTCCTTTTTGGTGTAATTCATAAATGTCCCGATCTCTCTTGTTCAATTCCTGACGATAACCATTTTTTACGCCCCAAATCATTTTATTTTCATACTTAACAGGAATATATAAGCATTCTCCGCTAATATACTTGTGGAGTTCCTTTATTAGTTCCGCAGGCAATACCTCTTCTGCTCTTTTATAACTCATTTTCTCTCCTTTCAATCTTATTAGGCTTATTAGGATGAGAAAAAGCTAAGCAGAGATATTTCTATAAAAAATAGCGGATACACTATTAAAGGCAGGCCCTTCTTCTAATATAATTTTTCATTTTGCTTTGTAGCTCCCTTCGTATTTCAGATAGTGAATAATACATAATTTATTATATCTTATTTATTAATAAAGACAAGAATAAATTTCCAGAGGGTGATCAAATATAAGCTGATAGTATATAATTACTATTAAATATATTAGTGAGTGCTATATAACAAGTATTGTGATTATCCATGATACAAAGCACAGATTTATAGATATTGGAAGTATTGGCAACAACAATTAAGAAAAACAATTTGCAAAAGATTGACATAGATCATAAAATATATTAAGATATAAATGCGTTTAAAACTGGATATTATGAATAGGCAATGCAGGACGAATTCCTAAGCAACCTATTTATAATCACAATTACCTAACGGGGTTGTACTGGTTTCGACGGGGGTTTAGAAATTGTGGAAGCCATTCGCAGACTAGGACTGCGTCATCAACTTAGAATTAAAATTAAACGCAGACGAAAATTTAGCGTACGCTGCCTAGTGGCAGCTGTCGACCTTAAACAACTCGCGGTTTAAGAACTCGGCATCAAATTAGCGAGGCCCTCCATTACCAAAGCTTTGAGGTGATGGAAGATTCATGAAGCTACTAAAACTAAGAGCCTGTCTGTCGGCGCTTAGCGGAGGGAACAGCGAACTTCGGGTTCGCATAAAAGATTGACTGTAATGGGAGAAACTGCAATGGATGGGCTTTCGGACAGGGGTTCAACTCCCCTCAGCTCCATTTGAGAAGTCATTTGCTATAACAATTTATTTTGACTAAAAGTAAAAGCGGTTAAGTATAAAACTTAATCGCTTTTTTAGTGCCAATATTTGTAGTTATTGTTAAACTCTGGACGCACTTCCGCTTGTTGCTACCGTCCTACTTGAATGAAAAAGAAAGGCATTTTTTCATTCACTTTGGGTTGGTTTTCATTATGAACATAGCTTATTATCCGATAAACAGACACCAATGAACACCATATTTATCAATAACATCTGTCATGAGTGGACTGAAAAAGCAAGATCCTAACGGCTTAAGAATTTTACCCCCATCTTTCATTTTCTCAAAGGCTCGTTCAATGATATGCTCTTCTCCGGGTTCAAACTGCATACAGAATTGCATTGTATTTCCAGGAATTATTTGCTCTTTATCATAATATAATTCACCGACGGCAATACTTTGTCCACAAATATTGAGTTCGGCATGGATAACTGTACCATCATCAGCTTTATCGCAATAACCAATTTCCGCATTAAAGGCATCCTTATAAAAGTCAAAGGCTTCGGCTCTGTTTTTCGCATAAATTTGTAATAATAATCTTCTCATATGTTCTCACTCCTAATCGTTAATGGTTTTATAAAGTTCCAATTGCTTCTTTCCAGTCAATGAGAAAATTATAACGCTCTGTATTGAAGCGCAAAACACAATAATTCGAGTCCTCCGGTCCGCTAAAGTGATTGTTGAGTCCGCTATACCACATTTCTTTTTTTGTTTCTAAGTCGGTTAGTATTTCTATTGTGCCCACAAGTGTAATATTGTGGTCAATTGAGCTAAAACAAACACTCGCATGGTTACAGTTTTTAATCCTCTCGGCTTTGTTGCTTACAATGCCCGTACAAAATGTAATCCAACATATACCGTCCGCTTTTGACGCTGAAATAGTTGAGGCTGTCGGAAAACCGTTGTCATCAATCAACGACAATACGCAGTACCCTTCGTTTCCCCCACCTGTTTTTTTAGCAATAATTTCACCAGCTCTGGTAATAATCTCATTAATCATTTGCTTATCTCCTTATTTTATTTGTAAAATAGCATATCATATCCACCAAGACAACAGTATGTCATGTTCAAAACCATAATGTCTTTATTTCCACTGACAAGCTACTACATAAAATAGAAAATGTTTCTAATTTACATAATAATACAAAAAATACCATTTACAATATTTTTATATTAATATAATTTTTCGGGTAATTGGGTTAATTTTCTTTTGTTTGAATTTGCAAAACGTGAGATAGTACCCAATTGCATATTCATGACGTGAAACGACTTGTCGTTTTATATTTTCATGTTTTTTCATGTCGAATTTTAAAATAAAAAGTATAAAAGTTGAAAATAATATCATTGTAAAAGTTTTTATTGGTAATAGCGAGGGGAGTGGATAAATATGCTGTCGGCTGATGAACGTTATGAGGAAGACATTGAACAAGTTCAATTTTTGATGAAGTGGACAGAAAGAAAGGATTACAAGAAGAATAAGAGAAAAAAGAAGTTAGATGATTTAATATCAACATTTAGGTCGTCTACAAAAGATTAAGGACAGCGGCACATAAATTGCCGCTGAAAAAAAGTATTTTTTACATAACATAAGTAACTGTAAATTAATAGAGGGCTTTCATATACCTCTCAAAGTATTTTGTTATTAGTAAATAATGTACTTTAATATAGACATATTTGATATAATAATTTTTATAGATAAAGGGAAACAGGGATATAACTGAATTTATCCGTTTTAATTTAAGAAGTATAATAATTTATTAGTCTGTAAAAGCACAAAGGGAGGTTTTGTAATGACGATTTTAGAACTATGTAAGTTGATTAATTTACAACCTGATGTTACGAATGATGTAGTAGCTTTTTATAACAGTCCTGATTTTGAATTAATAGGCAAGCAATTAAATGAGGTTAACGATCTTGATTCAGTTGATAATGATGCAATACTACGATTGTATGGATTGTTTTCACCGGACGAAAGACAGGTTAAGATGTTGACCTATATGTTACATAGAGCTTTAGAAGCTTATGAAAACTACATGCAGCTGGGAATTTCGGAAGATATCTATATAGCTACCATGAAATGTTTTACCCGTTTTATAGAAGAAAGTTATGTGAAAAATGGTGCACATGTATTTGACAGGGGCTGGTGGACGGTACGGCAGATTTCTGTGAAATTATTTAGAATTGGTGAGCTTGAATATGAATTAATAAACTGGAACGATGAGCCAACAATTAGCATTCACATTCCGTCTGATGCGAATTTATCCAGAGAGAAATGTGTGGAATCATTAAAGTTAGCAAAAGATTTTATGGTAAAGTATTTTCCAGAATACGCAAACTCGAAATATATATGTGACTCCTGGTTGTTATCTCCGACGTTAAAGGAGCTTTTACCGAACACTTCCAATATTATAGGTTTTCAAAACATGTTTGACATAGTTGAAACCAAACCGGATTCTATGGCGTTTGTAGAATGGGTATTCAAACAAGATACGTCCAATATAGTTAGAACTGCGCCTAATGAACTGGGAATAACAGAAATGGTATATCAAAAAAGAGATATCAATATTGATGAAATGCCGGAGAATACTTCCTTGCAGAAAAAAATAAAAGCTTATGTTAAGGCAGAAGGCAGTATCGGCGAAACCTTAGGAATTCTTAAAACTATATAATTATTTTTGGAATAACTTTAAAATTATATCCATGATACAACTCTATTGCAAATCACGGGAAACCTTAGAAATAAGGTTTCCTGTTTTTTACCTGTTACACGCTGACGTTGATGCAATGTTAAATTTATTATAATTAATGCATTATTCAGAGGGTATGCAATATAATGGTACAAATAATAATGAGAGGTAAATATGACGGTATATACAGTTCAGCCCGATGATACGTTATATTCAATAGCTGCGAAGTTTAATATCCCATACATGCGATTGATTCGGCAAAACAATATACAACCAAATGATGATTTAGTTGTTGGACAAAATCTAGTGATAACATATCCAGAAGTAGTTTATTATGCTCGTAACGGTGATACCCTTCAAAGGATAGCAGAAGCTTTTGGAGTATCTGAATATCAATTATTGCAAAATAATCCGCAATATATTGTTAGAGGTAATTTAAATACAGGTGAAGAAATTATTATTAGTTATGCAAAAGAGGGTCAATTAGAAGTAAATGGGTATGCATTTTCTCACATTAATATAGATACATTAAAAAAGTCATTACCGTTATTAACCTATTTAACAATTCCGGGATATCAAATTACTGCTGCCGGAGATATCATTGCTCCAGACGATACAGCTATTGTTAATGTTGCCAGAGAATATGGGGTAGCACCTTTGATGATGTGCTCAACTTTGAATATACATGGGCAGGGAAATTACGAAATAATTCATACAATTGTAAATGATACTGTTGCCCGAAGGAATTATATCGATAATGTGTTAAGAGTTATAAAGCAGAATAATTTGGCAGGAGTAAACTTTGGCTGTACATTTATTTTAAAAGAGGATTTGCAAAATTATATACTTTTAATGGGGGAAATAAAGCTTCTTTTACAAAAAGAAGGATATATTGTTATTATTACGTGTGATCCTTTTACTTATGGATTTAACCCGGAAGGTAACAATGATACGACTTACTTTTATCAGGTGGGACAAATTGCGGACAGGGTAATACTTATCTCTTATCAATGGACTTATGCACACATGTCATTGGTGGAGCAAACGACAGTTAAGTTTCTTGAAAAATATGTGCAATATGTAATTACACAAGTGCCATCGGAGAAAATACTTGTTGGTATTACAAGAGTGGTGTATGACTGGGAACTACCCTATATAGAAGACGAATCGAATGTTAATACGCTTACCAATTCTTCAGCGTTAGATTTGGCATATGAAATGGGGATAGATATTTGGTTTGATGAGGAAACTCAAACACCATATTTCTATTATACAGTTAATCGAATTGAACACTTTGTTTGGTTTAAGGATGCAAAAACAATCATTAGTATTTTGAATATAGTAAATAAATATAACCTGGCAGGTGTAAGTGTTTGGAGTATTATGGATTATGAGCCGCAAATTTGGACAATAATTAACTCCACCTATGATGTAATTAAGTTATAAAAAGGGTCTCGGTAAGCTTTCGTTCCATTAATTACAACTATTAAAATGTAAAATGAAATGGTATTATTGAAAAGCAAAATTACGCGAAAGTGAGACTTAACATGATAGAAAAAATAAAAAAAGCAGGGAAGCTTTTAGTTAAGAGTACATATAAAACAAAGGCTAAATTATTATTATTGGCTTTGATTGCAATTTCATCAACTTTATATCTGCCTAAAGTTTTTGCAGTACAAGTACAGGAAAATAAAAAGATAGATATTGTTCCAACAGAGATACCAGATAATGCAGACGAGACAATTAATAATTTAAACTTTGAAACTGATGATAGTTCAGAGTTTACTAAAGCAGAACAGCCAGATATCTTAGATGATGCAATCAATGATGATCTTAAGGAAGATAATACTTTAGTTGTTGATATAGAAAATACAGATAAGGGTGATTATTCAGAAGAGAACACAAATAAAAATGGTAAGGATTTAAGCAATGATCCAGAATACATAAAGGAACTTGAGAAAAAATACTCCAAAGAAGATTTAGAAAGACTTCAAGCTCCGAGTAAATTTGTAACAATGCCTAATGTTGTCGGTATGACTGAAACTAAAGCGTTGAGTAAGATGAGATCATTAGGGCTGGCAGTAAGGGTCATCTATTTAGATGAATCTTCAGAAAAAGAAGGTATTTGCTATGCTCAAGATATTAATGCAGGGGAACGATGGAACACGGATGCATCAATATTTATCTGGGTACAAAAAGATGATCCAAAGAAAGTGAAAGAATATGAAACAGGAGTAGCGGATGATATTGATGTAGTGGAATTGGAGCAAGGTGAACAAGGTAATACTCCTGAGGAAGCTGAAACTACATTAACTCCAGAAGTGGCTGAAACCACAGATTATAATGAAGCAATTCCTTCAACTGAACCTTCTGAACAAGCTAATACAGGTGAGTAGGCATCAGAGTTTTCTGTATAAGATTGGATAATTCAGGTAATATAATCTTAAGGATGAGGCAATAACTTAAAAAGATTAGCTTTTAAAGAAATATTAAATATTTATCTTAAATTATCATATATTTATAACAACGTGCAAATTGAGGATAGTATGGAGATATATGTAGTTCAGCAAGGAGATAATGTTTATTCTATTGCAGAGAAAAACGGGATTTCTGTCGATAAATTAGTACGGGATAATGGTTTGATTTATCCATATAACTTAGTGGTAGGTCAAGCGTTAGTAATTGCATTTCCTCTGCAAACTCATACTGTACAGCAGGGAGATACCTTGTTAAGTATTGCAGATGCCTATCATGTTTCTGTAATGCAATTATTGAGAAATAATCCATTTCTTTTTGAAAGGGAATATATTTATCCGGGAGAAACCATAGTAATTAGCTATAATACAAAGGGTAGCATTACTACGAATGGATTCGCCTATCCATATATCAAAGAGGACGCTCTTCTTAAAATATTACCTAATTTGACCTACATATCGATTTTGAACTATACAGCTACAGAAACTGGAGATATCATTGCTGCACAAGATGATTCAGATATTATTAAAAAATCAAAAGAATATAGTGTAATTCCTTTAATGGTGCTTACAACGCAGTCACTCCAGGGCAGACCAAATTATGTAGTAGCATCAAGTATTTTGCTAAATGAAGCATATCAGGAGAAGCTTATTAATAATGCAATTAAGTTAATGAAAGATAAGGGATATTACGGTGTTAATTTTATCTTTAATTATTTAAATGAAAAAAATCAATCTCTATATTTAAGTTTTACAGAGAAAATATATAAACGAACCCAGCAAGAAGGATTGCTCTTCTTCATTACCATTAATTACAATATGAAACAAATTAATAATGAAGTAATCTTTGAAAAAGTGAATTATGAACAGTTTAGTAAGTTTGCAGATGGCTTAATTTTTTTGCAATTCGTATGGGGTACAAATTATGGTCCGCCTGAACCAGTTTGTAATATTTATCATATAGAGATCTTAGTGGATTATCTAATTGCATCACAGGTACCAAAGCAAAAAATAATACTGGGGAAGCCAATTATTGGATATGAATGGGAGCTGCCATATATTCCTGAAAAGACAAGTGCTAATTCGCTTACACTTTATTCTGTATATAATCTGGCATATGAAAATGACGCGGTCATTAATTTTAATGAAGAATCGCAAACACCTTTTTTTTACTATAGTAAACAAATAGAAGAAAAAATCACGGAATACGTTGTTTGGTTTATAGATGCAAGATCAATTAATGCATTAGATACCTTGATCGCAGATCGTGGACTATATGGAGGGGCAATTTGGAATATGATGATTTATTACCCGCAATTATGGATTATAATATATTCTCAATACGATATTATTAAATTTGAAATCTAGCAGAGAAAGTAGTAAGGTTTATCTTTTCAAAGCATACATATTGATATAATTTTGCACTTATAAAAGGATTGCTGTATTTGTACAGCAGTCTTTTTTTGATCTAAAAAACCGTATCTAATAATATGACCCCTAAAATTTTTAAAAATAGCGCTGTTTATTTTACATTGCTGAAAGCGGGAATTTAAAATAATATTACAATGAAAAAAGTGAGAAACAGAATTTAGATAAGGCAGAATACGTTAAACCTACTTTATCCGATATGTGTAAAGCGAAGAAGGAGTCGAAGGATATGTCAAATTGTGAGTATTGTGATTATTATAGGAGTGTGGAAGCTTTTGGCAACAGTGATAGTAAGAAAGAAGAATGTTTTTGTTTATTTGTCGGAAGTAGTATTTCAAAAACGGATGACACAATTGAAACCGAATACCTTTGCAGGGATATTACGTATGAGGAGTATCAAAATAAAAATAAGGTGAAAAATGATAAATTATTTAAGGAGTATTCCTGGAAAATATTATATGAAAAGCAACCGAAACTTCCGGTAGAGAAAACAGGGGAGATACCCTTAGCTGTGTAAAGCAGGACAGCAGTGATATCGATTAAGTAACAATTAGGAAGTGATAAAAATGAGGTTATTTGATACGGATGTACAGGAACTGAAATATAAGATTATTAATGAAGTAGTTCGACTTGCAATGGCAGATAATCTTGGTGAGGTATATTACAAGGTTCCAAGAAAAATTATTCCTGGCCCCAAAGCCACTATGCGCTGTTGTATCTATAAGGAAAGAGCCATTGTGGAGGAACGGTTAAAATATGTGATTGGAAGACGGGAAGATCAGGATAATGTGGTTCATGTTATTGATATTGCCTGTGATGAATGTCCTGTGGATCGATTTACTGTGACAGAAACCTGCAGAGGCTGTATTGCACATCGATGCTTTTCCGTATGCCCAAGGGGTGCCATCAGTTTTGAAGATAGAAAGGCGAAGATAGATAAAGAAAAATGCATTGAATGTGGAAAGTGTATGAATATATGCCCCTACAAAGCGATTACGGAGAACGTTCGTCCTTGTATTCGTGGCTGTAAGCCGGGGGCTATTATCATTGATGAAAATAAAAAGGCTAAAATAGACAATAAAAAGTGTATTGAGTGTGGTGCCTGTGTATATAATTGTCCTTTTGGTGCCATGGTGGATGAATCCTATATTCTGGATGCAATAGAGATATTAAAAGGTTCGGAGCATGGAAAGAACTATAAGGTATATGCAGCCATAGCACCAGCAATTGTGAGTCAGTTTACCTATGCGAAGATTGAGCAAATTGTTGCCGGACTCAAGATAATGGGATTTCATACGGTGGTAGAAGTAGCACTGGGAGCTGATATAGTTGCAAATAAAGAAGCAAAAGAACTTGCTGAAAAAGGCTTTTTGACCAGTTCTTGCTGTCCGTCTTTCGTTAGGTACATAGAGATTAATTATCCTGAAATGATTCCTCATATCTCTCATAATGTATCTCCAATGATTGAAATAGCAAACCTGATCAAGATGACAGATGAAACAGCCAAGGTAATTTTTATTGGCCCGTGCATCAGTAAAAAAGCAGAGTATAAGAGGCAAGGCAATTCAGAAAGTGTAGATTGTGTAATAACCTTTGAAGAACTTCAAGCCTTATTGGACGGCATGAATATTGAGGTAGAAAAGCTTCCAGAACAAAGCCTTGATAATGCCTCTTACTTTGGGCGGATTTTTGCAAGAAGCGGTGGATTATCCGAAGCAGTAGGTCAGGCTATCAAAGAGGAAAACATTGATTTTGAAGTTAAGGCAGAAATCTGTGATGGAATTGAACAGTGTAAGATAGCTTTGTTAAAAGCCTCTAAAGGTAAATTGGATAAAAACTTCATCGAAGGAATGGCTTGTGAAGGTGGATGTATTAATGGAGCTGCTTGTCTGCATCACGGACCCAAGAATCGATTGGAGGTAGATAAGTACGGAATGCAGGCGATTGAGAAGAAAATTCAGGACTCTTTGATACTAAAGCCATTAATTAACAGAGAGGATTTCTTGACAAAAAAATAACAAAAGACTACAATGTTTTATTATGTATAAAACGGAGGGATAGTATGCTTCAAGTATATATCTGCGTGGGCAGCTCCTGTCACTTAAAGGGATCGTATCAGGTTATAAAATCCTTTGAAGAGCTGATAAAAATAAATCATTTAGAAGACCAGGTGGAATTAAAAGCCTCATTCTGCTTAGGTCATTGTTTAAAGGGTGTTTCTGTAAAAGTGGAAGAAGAATTTATGGAAGAACTCAACTTAACTAATGTGAAAGAATGCTTTGAAAAATATATTATAAGAAGGCTTTAGTTATGGGGATTATACAATTTAAAGAAGCAAACTGTAAAAATTGTTATAAGTGTATCAGAAGCTGCCCAGTAAAGGCGATTACTTTTCAACAGGATCAGGCCAGGATTGTAGAAGAGGATTGCATGTTGTGCGGTAACTGTCTAAAAGTCTGTCCTCAAAATGCAAAAACTGTGAAAAGTGATTTGGAAATCATAAAGAAATTTATTCTAAAGAAGGAAAAGGTGTATGTTAGCCTTGCTCCTTCTTTTATTGCAGCTTTTGAACAAAATCAGGGGGAAGCATTATTTTATGCGCTGAAAAAACTGGGATTTACCTACATAGAAGAGACTGCAGTCGGGGCAGCGGAGGTTTCCAAACAATATGAAAGGTTAATGCAGGAAAAAAAGATGAAAAATATCATCACGACCTCCTGCCCTTCCGTTAATTTTTTAATAGAAAAATATTATCCGGACTTAATTAGTCAAATGGCACCGGTAGTATCTCCAATGATAGCTCATGCGAAGATGCTTCGGGAAACCTATGGTCAAAGAATACGTGTGGTATTTATAGGACCATGCCTTTCCAAAAAAGATGAATGTAATGATTTGCAAAATGAGGGAATGGTAGATGCCGTTCTCACCTTTGAAGAATTAAGTGCCTGGTTAAGTTCGGAAGGCTTGTATCATAACGGAGAGTTTACTGATGAAATTAAGGCTTCTAAAGATATGACGGCAAGGATCTATCCTGTACCCGGAGGAATTTTAAAAACCATTAGCAATAAGTATAAGTCCAATTATAAATGTATTAGTATCGATGGTGTTGAACGTTGTATGAGAATACTGGACTCCCTCCAAAAGGATGGTATAGAGAATTATTTTATTGAAATGAATAGCTGTACGGACAGCTGCATCAACGGTCCATGTATGAATGAAATTCCTGGAGGATTTCTTGCCGCAAGAGAAAGACTCATTGATTATGTTAGAAAAGCACCAGGAACGACCAATCAGTTGCTTGACATGGGGACTAAGGTGAATCTCAAAAAGAAATTCATTGATAGGACCAAGCAGCAAAAGGAACCTTCAGAGGCTTCGATTCAGGCAATTCTAAATAGCGTAGGAAAGTATTCAAAAGATAAGGAACTTAATTGTGGTACGTGTGGATATCCTACTTGCCGTGATAAGGCAATTGCTGTTTATTATAATAAAGCACAACTTCACATGTGCTTACCGTTTATGAGAGAAAGAGCCGAATCCATTTCTAATTTAATTATTAATACCACACCGAATGCTATATTTGCATTGGATCATGAACTTCGCATACAAGAAATTAATACCTCTGCACGTGAGAAATTCCGATTGACAAAGGAAGAAGTCATTGGAGAATATATTTATACGCTTCTACCCAGTGAAGATTTTATTGATGTCTTTGAAAGCGGAGAAAGTATTTATGACAACAAATGCTACTATGAAAAGTATCAAATGACAGTCATTCAGTCAACAATCAGTATTCCGGAGCAAAATATAATCGTTGTCATCATGAAAGACATTAGCGAGGAAGAAAGATTAAGATTGAAAATGCATCAAATTCGAAAAGAAAATGTTGAGATAACCCAAAAGGTTATTGAAAAGCAAATGCGTGTAGCACAGGAAGTGGCAAGTCTCCTTGGAGAAACTACAGCAGAAACAAAGGTGGCACTAACTAAACTAAAAAAATCAATTATGGACGAGATGAGTGATTAAACATGAGCCTATACATAGATGTCAGCTCAGAGAGTATTAATAAATATCAAGAAGAGCTATGCGGTGATAAAGTTGAAATTATAAGAGACGAAGCTTCGGTCATCCTTGTACTGTCAGATGGTTTGGGAAGCGGTGTAAAGGCGAATATTCTGGCAACCTTAACCACAAAAATAATCGGAACAATATTGGCTAACGGGCTTGAAATAGAGGAAGCCGTTGATACCATAGCCAATACGCTGCCCGTATGTAAAGAAAGAAATATTGCTTACTCCACCTTTACCATCCTGCAAATATCAGCAGCAGGTGAAGGTTATCTGGTGGAATTTGATAACCCTTCTGCGTTTCGATTTCGAAAGGGTGAGCCGCTGCCAATTGAAACGAGCAGCAGGACTGTCAGCGGAAAACTAATTCGAGAAGCTAGATTTAAAGTGGAGCAGGAAGATTTATTTGTTGTCGTAAGTGACGGTGCCATTCATGCGGGAATTGGTCATTCTTTAAATCTTGGCTGGCAATGGGATAATATTAAGGAATATATACAGAAAACCTACAGTAGTGACATGTCGGCAAAGAGTATGACGAAGCTGTTGTTATCTGCCTGTGATAATTTATATGGACACAAGGAAGGCGATGACACAACGGTTATCTCTGTAAAAGCAGTAAAAACAATGAATTTAAATATTATGGTAGGACCTCCGGTTGATCAGATACAGGATCAAAAGGTGGTACAAACATTTCTAGGCAGTGAAGGAAAAAAAGTGGTTTGTGGCGGCACTACGTCTCAGATTGTGGCAAGAGAATTACATACAGAAGTAAAAACTAGTTTTAATTATAGTAATCCGGCATTGCCGCCTATTGCTGAAATAGATGGGATTGACTTGACCACAGAAGGAGTTCTCACGTTACAAAAGGCACTTAGTTTGATCAAAGCCTGCATATCACCAGACAGTACAATGCAGGATTATCTGAACCTGAATAAAAAGGATGGTGCCTCAAGATTGGCAAAGATACTTCTGGAGGAGTGTACTCAGATCAGTTTTTATGTAGGGCGTGCCATGAATCCCGCGCATCAAAACCCAGGGTTTCCGCTTAATTTGAGTTTGAAGTTAAAGCTTGTGGAGGAAATTGCAGAATGTATACGTGGTACTGGTAAGCAGGTGAGGATTGAATATAATTAATATGAAAACAATTACTTTAAAATTATACCAACCGAGTAAGGTTAAACAAGAAATATTAGATGAGGCTATTCTTCATTACAATCAAGCATATTATCATTTATTAAATAGAGCGCAACTTGATTTGGAGAGCATCAAGAAGAATTTTAGTAACAAGAATGGTGCTTTCCGAGGGGCTGCCATATCAAAATGGGTGGATAAGGATTTGAATAAAGAATTAAATCAGTACCAGGTTCAACCCTTTAAAGATTCTCTAAAGCTTGATTTTGGAATGACTTTAGCAGGTTATTTTAATATAAGTTTATTTAATTCGAACGTTGCATTTCCAGCAAGTAATCATACAGAGAGTAATAGAAAACCTAGACCAGTTTATTTTTGCAGATACGATAGTAAAAGAAATTATTGCTTACTTTATGACCAGGTCAAAGATAAGTATTATGTAAAGCTCTATCTTATGAATTATTCCCATGCAAGATTGGCAGCAGAGAGGACAGATTCAAAGCTCCACTATATTCATAGAGATAATAAGTTATTGGAAAGAGAGAGAGATAAGGAGACTTTTCTTATTTTGCCGCTTTCTTTTGGGAAATATCAAGAACAATTCCTAAAGCAGGCTAAAGCAGAGCCAGATATAATTAAGACAGCTAAACTATTTAAAAAAGATAAGGAATATTATTTAGCGATTAGTATTGATACTACAGCAAAGGAGTTTCTACCCACAGATACCTTCTTAGGTGTAAGCCGTGGATTAAAGAATAAACTAAATTATACGGTTGTGGATAAAGAAGGTCATTGTCTGGCGGCAGGGGCTGTGGTAGAACAGGATGGCCCTAGTGAACTGCACATAGCAGCAAATCATATAGTAAATATTGCAAAAAAATACAAAGCGCAGGTGATTTTGCAAAATTTGTCCCACGGCAGTGATTATATCGTCTGGAGGGAGGAAAGGAAAGTGTCTGCACCAGTATATCAATATAGATTATACCAAAAGCTAAAAACTATCTTAGATTATAAGCTGAAGGAACAGGGCTTGCCAGCACCCATTAAAGTAAGTTCCATAGATTTGTTTCACAGATGCACAGAGTGCGGTATGAGTTCCAGACAAAACAGATTTTCAAAGGAGAGGTTTCTTTGTACCAAGTGTGGGTTTACAATGGAGATTGATGCTTTGGGGAGTCTTAACCTATCAAGAAAGCTTATTCATTATAAAAAATCAAAAATAAAAATCAAAGTCTTCGAAACAGCAGAAGGTATATTATTTACCAATAAGCTGATGGGTCTTCATTATTTTGCTTCACATTCAGAGTCTGTGCTGGAGGGGTTAAGCCAAGAGCTGCAAAGGATAGCAGACGATATTAATGATAATTCTATGCAGAGTATTCAAGTGCTGCGCTTGAAACGAAGTATTCGATATAAACTAAAAGATGACAGAGGACTTTTAGATTGTATACAGTTTATTTAGCAGGAGTGTAATTGCTGCCACACCATTCTTTTATAAGAAATCTTACCGCGTAAGGCACCTTTCGAGGTGTGAAAGTGCAGCTATCTAATATAGGCTGTTACAATCAACTAAACTACAAGATAATCGCTTGTAGCTTAGTTGATTGTAACAGCTTTTTTAATTCAGAACCAAGCTCGAAAACCTACGGTTTCCTCGCTGTTTGGCTCTCGCCAAACACGAATAATAAAAAATTATCTTTAGAAAGCAAGCTTTCACAGCTAATTTTTTATTATTCTACTTGGTTCTGAACTATTACAAAATAATTGCATATTGTTTCTAATTGGAGTAAAATTATTGGAGAAATGTATATTTATTACATTTGCTATGGGAGTAAAAATGTAGTGAATTATTATTCTAAAAAATATTATAAATAAGGGAGAGTTTAGTAATGAAACGAAGATTAATAGGGGTATTATTAACACTTATCCTGGTTCTATCAGGCTGCAGCGGGAGACAGTCTGATAACAAGGATAACATCAATGAAAATGCAACTGTATCAGATAAGCCAGTGATCCAAAATGAGGTAAGGAGTACTGAGGTTGAGGATATTCTTGCAAGGCTGACCTTGGATCAGAAAGCTGCACAGATGGTGCAGGGAGCAGTATACAATGTATCGGATAATGGTATGAAGAAGTACGGTTATGGCAGTATACTTTCTACCTATGGTGAGAGATCCATGAATGCGTCGGAATGGAAGAAGCTGATTCTTAACTATCAGAAATCTGCCATAAGTTCAGAAGCAGGAATTCCTTACATATATGGAAATGATGCGGTTCATGGAGTTAATACCTGTGAAGGTACGGTCATATTTCCGCATAATATTGGTATTGGGGCTGCAAATGATAAGGAATTAACTTATCAGATGGGATTAGCTGTAGCAAACGAGGCAAAGTTAACAGGTATGCTGTGGAATTTTGCTCCGTGCTTAGCAGCAGCACAGGACCCTAGGTGGGGACGTACCTATGAAAGCTATTCGTCGGAATTAGATATCGTTACCGAGCTGGGTACTTCGTATTCAAAAGGATTGATTGATGGCGGAATCCTTCCATGTGCAAAACATTTCTTTGCAGATGGTAATGTTTTATATGGAACTGGTGAGACACTGGATGGGGTAAACAGGTTGATCGATCGTGGCGATGCTCAGCTGTCAGAGGAAGAAATCCAGGAGCTATTAAAAGTATACCAAGCTGCAATTGATGCTGGCGTTAAAACCATAATGATCAGTCACAGCAGTTTAAATGGTACTAAGATGCATGCGAATGAGAAATACATATCGTTGCTAAAAAATGATATGGGATTTGAGGGCTTTATCGTAAGTGATTGGGACTCAATTCATAATATACCCGGTGACAATCTGAAAGATCAGACAATTACTGCAATCAACGCTGGAATTGATATGCTGATGGAAGCCAATAGTTTTGAGGAATGCCGAAAATATATTGTTGAAGCAGTAGAGGAAGGAGCAATCTCCATTGACCGTGTGAATGATGCGGTTCGTCGAATTCTTACGGTAAAGAAAGAGATGGGAATTCTTGATGACCCAATGATGGAGAAGATAACCACAGAGGTTAGTAGTGTAGGTTCACAGGAATATCGGGATTTAGCAAGAACGTTAGCAGAGGAAAGTCTCGTATTATTAAAAAATGATAACCAGATATTGCCCGTTAAGAAAGGAACAAAGATATTTGTAACTGGACCTGCTGCAAATGATGTCGGAGTACAGTGCGGCGGCTGGACAATTACCTGGCTTGGAAAGACGGATGCAGATAACAATGATAATAAGTGTGTACCGGAAGGAAAAACAATTCTTGATGGACTGAATGAACTTTCGGAGGAATATGAGCTGACCATTATCACTGACCCGGAGAAAGCAGCAGATGCTGATATGACATTACTCTGTCTGGGAGAAAAAACATATGCCGAATGGAATGGTGACAGTGATAATATCAGTATTACAGGTGAGCTTGGTCTCGACGGCAACGCTAAGGCAATTGACTTTGCACAAAGCCTTGGTCACCCCACGATAGCTTGTATCGTAGCAGGAAGGAATGTAATCATCAGTGATTATATGGAGCAGTGGAATGGTATTGTTATGTGTTATCTGCCCGGAAGTGAAGGAGATGGCGTAGCCAACGTACTTACAGGAAAGAGCAGTTTTAATGGAACCTTACCGATGCCATATTACTCAAAGGTTGAAGATATTGGAACCGATAATGTCATGTTTTCAGTGGGATATGGACTAAAGTATTAGAAGCTGGAAAAAGCAATCTATGTATTTATGCATAGGTTGTTTTTTTGTTGTATAAGAAATAATCTGTTCAATCTAATCGTTAGTGACTTACTAACAAAAGAGTTGACAAAAAAGTATTAATTGTAGTAAATTTAATGGTTAATCGATTAATGTATAAAAATAGAATTATTTGTTTTAACTAATTTATTTTAATAAAAAAGTACCAAAATATAGGTTATTTACAAAAATCCTATTGACAAAATCTGATATGCATAGTACGTTTAAATTGGTTAACCGATTAAATTTAAATGTAAAAGTGTTTTAAAAATCTATTAATAAAAGGAGATAGGTATGGAGAAGATTATTTTCAAAAAGAAGAGCATAGCCTCATTCTTGGCAGTGGTTCTGGTTTTAACTCAAATGTTAACTTTTACACCTACTACGTTTGCAGCGGCAACAACTTATGAGGCAGAATCAGCTACACTTTCGGGGGGATGTGTAAAACAAACTGACCACACTGGATATACGGGAACTGGGTTTGTTGGTGGTTATACGGATGGTAATAAAGGTAATGCTGCCACCCAATTTACAGTAAATGCGGCAGCTGCCGGAAATTACAATGTGACTTTAAGATACGCCAATGGAAATGGAAGCGCTAAAACATTAAGTCTATATGTAAACAACACAAAAATCAAACAGATATCTTTAAATGCAACCGCTAACTGGGATTCTTGGGGAACACAGACGGAAACAGTTGCACTTAATCAAGGAAGCAATACTATCAGATACAAATTTGACTCTGCAGATTCAGGAAATGTCAATGTGGATAATATATCTGTAGATACTGCTACAGGCGGTGGATCACCCGATCTTATTGTAACTGATATAACCTGGTCACCTGCCAGCCCAACGGCAGGAAGTGAAGTAGTATTTAGTGCGGTGGTTAAAAACCAAGGTACAGCAGCCACGCCTGCTGGGGTAAAGCACGGCTTAAATCTTTTGGTGGATGGTGTCCAGGTGAATTGGTGTGACACATATACAACATCAATTGCAGCTGGTGCATCAGTTACACTTACTGCCAACAGTGGGCCTTCCGGTAAGAATTCCTGGACTGCTGCAAGCGGCTCTCATACTGTGCAGGCTGTAATTGATGATACATTCCTTATTACAGAATCCAATGAGAATAATAATACCTATAGTGAATCAATATCGATAGGCAGCAGTAGTGGAACACCAGACCTTATCGTAACAGACATCACTTATTCACCAGCTTCTCCTTCGGATGGTAATGAAGTTACCTTAAGTGCTGTTGTAAAAAATCAAGGAACCGGAGCAAGTCCGGCAGGAACCATCTGTGGCGTATTATTTACTGTGGATGGCACATCAGTTAATTGGAGCGACAATTATACAGCATCAATACCTGCAGGTGCATCGATTACAATAACGGCAACAGGCGGACCAAACAGTAAGGCGACCTGGAAGGCAACCGGTGGAGCACATACCCTTGCCGCACAGGTTGATGATGTGAACAGAATTGCTGAGTCCAATGAATCAAATAATACCTACAGCGAATCTTTAACGGTTGGAGGGGGAGCTACAACTCCTGATCTGGTTGTAACAGATATTACTTACACCCCTGCAACTCCACAGACTGGTAACGAAGTAACCTTTAAAGCGGTGGTTAAAAATCAAGGAACTGGTGCGACCCCGGCAGGAACCATCTGTGGCGTTCTTTTCTCTGTAAATGGCACAGCAGTTAACTGGAGTGACAATTATACCTCTTCTATTCCGGCAGGTGGTTCTGTCACCTTGACTGCAACTGGAGGAGCAAGCGGAAAAGCAAGTTGGACATCAACGACAGGTACACATACATTGACAGCCTTTGTAGATGATATCAATAGAATTACAGAATCCAATGAGAACAATAATACTTATAGT
>JASGEU010000099.1:0-13762 GCA_047606065.1 Mobilitalea sp. | reverse complement strand
CTTTTGTATTATCTCCAAGACCAAGACCGTGTCTATACCAGCCCTGATATCATCGGTATCGAACTCGGTGGTTCTTTAAAGAATGTTATCGCTTTGGCAGCAGGTATTGTAGACGGTCTTGGTCTTGGAGATAATACAAAAGCAGCGTTAATGACAAGGGGTATGGCTGAAATCAGTCGTCTTGGTATGATCATGGGTGGCAAAATGGAAACCTTTGCAGGGTTATCCGGTTTTGGCGATTTATTTGTAACCTGTACTAGTGTACACAGCCGTAACTGGAATGCCGGTAATTTAATGGGGCAAGGTAAGACCATGGAAGAGGCAATGAAGCAAGTGAATCAGGTAGTGGAGGGTGTTAACTCCGCGAAAGCTGCACTTGCCTTGGCACAGAAGAATAATGTTGAGATGCCAATTGTTGAGCAGATCAACCTGGTTTTATTTGAAGGGAAGACAGCGAAAGAGGCATTGAATGATCTTCTTTTAAGAGATAAGAGAAAAGAATATAAAACCTTAGAATGGGACTAGCTGCAAGTCTGGCTTCGTTTCATTTATTAGCCTAACAATAATTATCATATGCACAGTAACTTGATTTCTTAGCGCTTATAGAGCACTTGAACGAAACGCTAAGATGTATCAGCTGCTGTGCATATTTTTTGAGTTTTGATATTCTCCCAATCTACAAATGAAAGAATAGTGCATATATTAATTCAGAGGTGATATTATGAGTGACTGTAGTTTGATATTTGCAATAACTGGAATTGCCTGTGGACTAATTAATTGCTGTAGTGACGATGAATTATCAATTATATCAGCGGCAGCGACACAGTTAGGAGATACGCTTGAGACTTATTTGACTCAAAAGCAAATATGTGAAGAAAGGCAACGTACACCTTGAGATATCTGCATTACATAGGAATGGTTTTGTAAACTAAAAAACCGTTGCATTTGAATGAATATAACATATCATAGAATTAAACTGCCCTGCATATCTTTAACTATAACCAGAAGGAGGTTGGATATGTTAGGGCAGTTTGATGTTTATAATGATATTCAGGCTAGGACAGGCGGTGAAATATACATAGGTGTGGTAGGCCCGGTAAGAACAGGAAAGTCTACTTTTATTAAGAGATTTATGGATCTCCTAGTAATACCAAATATTGAAGATGTCCATAGCAGAGAAAGAGCAATTGATGAATTGCCTCAAGCAGCGGCTGGTAGAACAATTATGACTACAGAGCCCAAATTTATACCAAAGGAAGCTGCTGAAATAGCTTTTGACGACGAAACAAAAGTAAAAATCCGTTTGATTGACTGTGTTGGATACATGGTAGATGGAGCTGCCGGCCATATAGAAAACCAGCATGAAAGAATGGTTAAAACACCATGGTTTGAGCATGAGATTCCTTTTACTCAGGCAGCAGAACTTGGAACCAAAAAAGTTATCAATGATCATTCCACCATTGGTATTGTAATTACCACAGATGGCAGCTTTGGTGAAATCGGAAGAGGTAATTACAGAGCTCCCGAAGAAAAAACAATTGCTGAATTAAAGCACCTGGGTAAGCCGTTTATTGTACTTTTGAATACAGTAAAACCTTACTCCAATGAGACCTTGAAACTAGCGGATGAAATGGCGATGGAATATAATGTTCCGGTTCTTCCTGTTAATGTGGAACAACTGAAAAAAGATGATATTAATAAAATCATGGAATCTATTTTATCAGTATTTCCTATTACTGAGTTGGATTTCTATATGCCAAAATGGGCAGAAATGCTTCCTAATAACCACTGGCTGAAGATTGATTTAATTGCAACGGTCAGGGACTTATTTCAGAATATCTCCCAGGTAAAGGATGCAAAAGCACAGAACTTTAATACCGATAGTGAATTTGTAAAGAGATTCAAAATTGACAAGGTTGATATGCAGGATGGTACCGTAAGCGTAGATATCGAATTTGACGATACTTATTACTATCAAATTCTTAGTGACCTCATAGGGGTGCCAATTAACGGAGAATATCAGTTAATTACTACCTTAAGAGATCTTGCTGCCAAAAAATCAGAGTATGAAACTGTATCCCAGGCAGCACAACAGGTACGTTCAAAGGGCTATGGCATCGTTACGCCTCTTAAGCAGGAAATTCGAATTGAAGAACCCGAGGTAATGAAGCATGGCAATAAATTTGGCGTAAAAATTAAGGCCAGTGCTCCGTCCATTCATATGATTAAGGCAGATATCATGACAGAAGTAGCACCAATTGTAGGCAATGAAGAGCAAGCCAGAGACCTTATCACTTATATTAATGCCAATGCCAAGGATAATCCTGAGGGTATTTGGGAAACCAATATCTTTGGAAAAACAGTCCGTCAGTTAGTGGATGATGGAATTAATTCAAAAATTAATAAATTGACGGATGAAAGTCAATTAAAACTTCAGGATACCATGCAGCGTATTATTAATGACAGCAACGGTGGACTGATCTGTATTATAATCTAGTATTCGTGCGCCTTTAAGCTGCCTAAGATGCGTTTATCGTATTTTGGCAGCTTTGTTTTTATATCATAGGAATAGAGTGAATTTTACGCGTTTGATTTTTGTTAACAATTACTTAATGATAATGGGTTAAGAATAGATGTGAAGGTCCTATAATTAGCTAATATCCTTTAAGATTGTTGATTGTGACTAATTTTAAAAAATACTTTGACACATAGTTGACAAAAACATTCTCATTTGTTATTATATTGCTGTAACATATTTAACAATTGCGTAATAATTAGTTTAACAATTGTAAAGAATTAAGGTTACATATGGAAGAACATAATATTTTTAAGTCAGAACAATAAACAATTGGAGGACGTACTTCTATGAATAGGAAACTTCTCAAGCTTTCCATGGCATGTGTAGCAGGCGCAATCATTTGCACAGCCATTCCCCAAACAGCAAGTGCCTATGAAGAAGCAGTAGCAGGATTCATTTACGATAAAGATTCGGCCAGTGGTTCTAACATATCGAATAACGTAACCGCAGTTAATTTATCCATAAAAGACATTCCTATTCCAGGATATAAAGCAGTCGCTATTGCTAATGTCGATACCAATTTAATTATTCGCGAAGCACCAGGTGAAGATAAAAAGCAAATTGGAAAGTTACCAAAGGATGCAGGTTGTGATATCATTGAAGAAGATAATAATGGCTGGACAAAAATTTCAGCAGAGACTTCAATGGGAAAAACCTTAACCGGTTATGTTAAAAGTGAATATTTGTATACCGGCCAAAAAGCTACTAACTTAGCAAGAGAAGTTGGAAATTACATTGCAACATCAAATACGAATGGACTTAATTTAAGAAAAGAGCCTACTACGGATTCTGAAATCATTGATCGAATTGCAGCAGGTGAAGAATTAATTGTATTAGATTGTAAAGTAATTACAGACGGTAAAGACTATAGTGTTTGGGTAAAGGTAAGTCTGGATAGTGATACAGAAGAAGGCTCCGTTGCATATGTTGCTAAGGATTTTGTAGATATTCAATTTAGATTGCCTCGTGCTTTATCTCTACAGGAAATCCAGTATGGTAGTGGCGTATCACAGACACGTGTTAATCTTATTAATTATGCGAGAGAACATCTCGGAGAAAGATATGTATGGGGTGGTACTCGTTTAGGCGTTGGTGTTGACTGCTCTGGTTTTACACAACAGCTTTATAAGTTAATTGGATATTCCATCTCCAGAACCTCCAGAAGTCAGGCAGTTGGTGGAACTAAGGTCAGTGCCTCTGAATTAAAACCGGGTGATTTGGTATTCTACGGAAGCTCAAGCTATATCAACCACGTAGCAATGTATATCGGTAATGGTCAGATTATACATGCAAGTAATAAGCGTGATGGTATTAAGATTTCTAATATGAATTATCGTACTCCAGTTAAGTATGTAAGATACATTAAAAACTAAGTTGATAAGTTTGAATTTGAATAAAGATTTTAAAATATAACATAATATAGAAAGATTAACGCGTCGTAAATACTATTAAGTTTAGTACACGACGCGTTCTCTTTTTGTCACTTGTATACATTGCATTGAAAATAAATGTTAAAAATAAATGAATTAATAAAAACTATAGGCGGATAAGATTGACAGTTTCTTTGGCAAATTCTATAATATCGATACTAGGACGAAATTAAATCTTGATGGACAGGAGTATATTGAAATGGAAGTTGTGTTTTATTTTTTGGTGGTGACACTGGGATTAGTGATATGGAGTATAAGTGCTGAGCAAAGGCAGAAGAAAAACCTCATAATACGCCTAAGAGATCAATGGGGGATACCACCAGTACAAGAATACTCCGCAGAAAAGTATGAGTCATTAAAGGTCTTCTATGAGTCTGTAGAAGATGAGGCTAAGGACGTTGATGATATTACCTGGAATGATTTGGATATGGACGAGGTTTTTGAACTGATAAATAACACTCAATGCTCCATAGGTGAAGAATATTTATATGCATTACTTCGTAAACCTTGTTTTTCTGTTAAAGAATTAGAAGAGCGTGACCGTATTATTCAATATTTCACGACCCATGAGAAGGAACGCATCTTACTGCAAACAAAATTAAATTTCATTGGCAAATTCTCACGAATAACAGTTTTTGATTATTTGAGCAGGGTAGATCAGTTAAAGCCGAATAAAAACCTTCCTCATTATCTTATGGTTCTTTCACTTATTATTTCAATTGCTCTTATTTTCGTAAAGCCACAGGTAGGTGGGGTGTTAACCATTTTGTGTATTGGAAATAATATTATGCAGTATTATCGTAAAAAGGCTGAGGTGGAGCATTACCTTTCTGTTTTTGCATTTATATGCCGTCTTCTTGACAGTGCAAAAGACATTTATCAGGCTGATATGCCTGAATTAAGTTCTTATACCAATTCACTCAAGGAAGATTGTGATAAATTTAAAGGTTTTAAAAGAGGGGCTGCTTTTGTAACAGCAAAAAAAGAGAGCGGTAATTTAATTGATATGTTTATGGATTATTTTCGGATGCTGTTTCACATTGATCTTATTAAATTTAACTCTATGTTGAGCTTTTTTAAGGCAAATCGTTCGTTATTTAATCGTATCTTTAAGAATATTGGATTATTAGACAGTATGATTGCAGTTGCGTCCTTTCGCGAGTTCCTGCCGTATTATTCATTTCCGGTTTTAAACAATGAGAAGAAGAGAAGCCTGAATGTGAAAGACCTGTTTCACCCCTTAATTGGAGAGCCGGTACCTAATTCCATAGCAGAACAACATTCCGTATTAATTACTGGGTCCAATGCCTCGGGCAAATCAACCTTTATAAAAACATTGGCAATAAACGCAATTTTGTCTCAAACAATTTATACCTCCACCAGCAAAAGCTACCAGGCAAATTGCTTTATGATTTATTCCTCCATGGCATTAAAGGATAATCTATTTGATAAAGAAAGCTATTATATGGTGGAAATTAAGTCATTGCTTCGAATCCTTAATCGTGTGAACGAGGAGTATCCAACACTAATCTTTATTGATGAAGTACTTCGCGGTACGAATACTTTGGAGAGAATTGCGGCTTCTTCTCGAATATTATCTTATTTATCAAAGAAGAATACAATGGTGTTTGCCGCAACCCATGATATTGAGCTTACCCAAATTCTTGAGAAAGAGTATTCCAATTATCATTTCCAGGAAAGAATTGAAGAGAATGAAGTATTATTTGATTATAAGCTTTACTTAGGAAAAGCAATCTCAAAGAATGCAATTAAGCTGTTAGATATGCTTAAATTCCCCAAAGAAATTACGAGGTCGGCAGAGCAAGCGGCACAGGATTTCCTGGCAAAGGGTGAATGGAGTCACTAGGACAAGAATGTTTATAGAATATCATTTGGTAAAAGAAGTGGATTATGTAAGATAATAAATATTGTAACGATATATTTAGGAGGATGGTTTCATGAATGTAACGATTTATACGGATGGGTCTGCGAGAGGAAATCCGGATGGCCCAGGGGGTTACGGTACCATTCTGGTATATGTGGATTCAAAGGGAGAAGTTCACGAGAGAGAATACAGTGCAGGTTTTAAGAAGACTACGAATAATCGAATGGAACTTATGGCAGCAGTTGTTGGATTGGAAGCACTTACAAAACCCTGCAATGTCGTAATCTATTCCGATTCACAGTATCTGGTAAAAGCCTTTAAAGAACATTGGATCGATGGCTGGATAAAGAAAGGCTGGAAGCGGAGTCAGAATGAGCCTGTAAAAAATGTGGATATCTGGAAGCGCCTTCTAAAAGCAATGGAACCGCATCAGGTTAACTATGAATGGGTCAGAGGTCACAATGGGCATCCCATGAATGAACGTTGTGATGTATTAGCAACAACGGCTGCGGACGGTGACAACTTATCAGAGGATGTTATAAATGAATAAACTATAACCTTAAAACCATTGCAATCAATTATCAGTATGATATAATTGTAATGGTTTTTCTATCAATATATAAATTACAAAGGAAGGAACTTCACCATGACCCAATTAACTCCTATGATGCAGCAATATATGCAAATTAAAGAACAATATAAGGATTGCATCTTATTTTATCGTTTGGGTGATTTCTATGAAATGTTCTTCGAGGATGCAATCACCTGCTCTAAGGAACTTGAAATTGTTCTGACAGGCAAGAGTATCGGTCAGGAAGAACGTGCCCCAATGTGTGGTGTGCCTTATCATGCCGTAGAAGGGTATTTAAGCAAATTAGTCAGCAGAGGATATCGTGTAGCCATCTGTGAACAGGTTGAGGATCCAAAGGCGACAAAGGGGATTGTTAAGCGCGAGGTTGTTCGAATCGTAACACCGGGAACTAATTTAAATACCCAGGTGCTGGACGAATCTAAAAATAATTATTTAATGGCAATTGTACATACTACAAACGCATACGGGATCTCCACGGTTGATGTTACAACTGGTGATTATTATGTGACCGAGGTGGATACAGAACGCAAGCTTATGGATGAGATCTATAAATGGTCACCTTCTGAAATTATAAGCAATGACACCTTTTTCGTATCCGGAGTAAACCTGGAGCAGATAAAAAACATAGGTAATCTTACCCTTTCTCCGTTGGAACCCTGGTATTTTGATGATGCCTTATGTGTCAGAGCGTTAAAAGAACATTTTAAAATAGGTACCATGGATGGTCTTGGGTTAAAGGATTATACCATTGGTGTGATTGCAGCAGGCTGCATTATGCAGTTCTTAACAGAGACTCAGAAGAGTTCACTTTCCCATATTACAAAGATTACCCCCTATACTTACGAAAAGTACATGCTGTTGGATAGCTCTACTGTTAGAAATCTGGAATTGACCCAAACCATGCGTGAAAAAACCAAGAAGGGTTCACTTCTATGGGTACTCGATAAGACGAAAACTGCAATGGGTGCAAGGCTTCTTCGAAGCTATATGGAGCAGCCTTTAATTGATTTGGATATGATTAATCAACGGCTGGAGGCAGTTAGCCAGTTGAAAGACAATATGATAACCAGGGAGGAAATAAGAGAATACCTAAATCCCATCTATGATCTTGAGCGCTTAATGAGTAAAGTTAGCTATAAAAGTGCCAATCCCAGAGATTTAATTGCCTTTTCAGCATCCTTAGCCATGCTTCCTCATATTAAGTTTCTGATTAAAGAGCTGGATGCATTCCTTTGGCGGGAGATTCATGAAGAATTAGACGTCCTGGAAGATATCAGTGAATTAATAACGAAAGCAATCGCCGAAGAACCACCTATTAACGTAAAGGAAGGCGGAATTATAAAGGAAGGCTTTCATGCGGAAGTAGACCGATTAAGACTTGCCAAAACAGAAGGCAAGGATTGGTTGATGGATCTGGAAACAAAAGAACGGGAAGCAACTGGAATTAAAAATCTAAAAATACGATTTAACCGTGTGTTCGGTTATTATTTAGAAGTGACCAATTCCTATCAGAATTTAGTGCCTTCCAACTGGATTCGTAAACAAACACTCGCAAACGCAGAGAGATATACAACCACCGAATTAAAGGAGTTAGAAGATATTATCCTGGGTGCAGAAGATAAGTTGTTTTCCTTGGAGTACGATTTGTTCTGTGAGATTAGAGATCAGATTGCCCTGGAGGTAAAACGAATTCAACAAACTGCCAAGGCAATTGCAAAAACAGACGTCTATGCCTCCTTAGCTGCTGTGGCAGAACTGAATAACTATACAAAGCCTGTTATGAACAACGAGGGGTCTCTTCATATTAAAAACGGCAGACATCCGGTTGTGGAACGAATGATTTCCCACGATATGTTTGTGGCGAATGACACCTTACTGGATAATAAGCAAAACCGTGTATCAATTATTACAGGTCCAAATATGGCTGGTAAATCTACCTATATGCGTCAGACCGCTTTAATTGTATTGCTGGCTCAAATCGGCAGCTTTGTACCTGCGGACCAAGCAACAATTAGCATTGTGGATCGTATTTTTACCCGTGTAGGAGCTTCGGATGACTTGGCCAGTGGTCAAAGTACTTTTATGGTGGAGATGACCGAGGTTGCAAATATTCTTCGTAATGCAACAAAGAATAGTTTATTAATCTTGGATGAAATAGGACGAGGTACCAGTACCTTTGATGGTCTAAGCATTGCTTGGGCAGTTGTTGAACATATCAGCAATCACCAGATTCTTGGTGCAAAGACCCTGTTCGCCACTCATTACCATGAATTGACCGAGCTTGAGGGACGTCTGGAAGGCGTTAATAATTATTGCATCGCTGTAAAGGAACAGGGAGAAGATATTGTCTTTCTTCGTAAAATTGTAAAGGGCGGCGCAGATAAGAGCTATGGTATTCAGGTTGCCAAGCTGGCAGGCGTGCCGGGAAGTGTATTAAAGAGAGCATCTGAAATAGTTCTGGAACTTTCCGGTAATGATCTTGCATTGAAGACCAGAAATATATCAGAAGCTGACCAGAATGACAGCGAGGTTATACCGGAACAGTTATCGTTTGTAATTGACCAGTCCATGAAAGAACATCCAGAGGGTAAAAAGAAGAAAAAGAATACGGATCAATTCTCCTTATTTGCAATGAATGGAAATGAAGATATCATTTCAGAACTAAGAGATATTGATATTGCGAGATTAACTCCGTTAGATGCCATGAATAAACTGTATCAAATACAACGAAAGATAAAAGATCGTATTTAGTGTGGAAGGGAGATTACTATGCCGATTATACATGTACTTGATAATTCAACCATTAATCAAATTGCAGCCGGTGAGGTAGTTGAACGACCAAGCGCAATTGTAAAGGAATTAATCGAAAATGCAATGGATGCCGGTGCAACTGCAATTACATTAGAAATAAAAGAAGGTGGTCTTAACTTTATTCGCATCACGGACAATGGCTGCGGTATATCAAAGGAAGATATCCCTTTAGCATTTCTGCGCCATGCCACCAGTAAGATTAAAACTGCAGAGGATTTATTAAGTGTAACAAGCCTGGGTTTTAGAGGGGAAGCTTTGTCCAGTATTGCTGCGGTATCACAGGTAGAACTCATTACGAAGACAACGACTGCCTTAATTGGTTACCGTTATATTATTGAGGGTAACGAAGAGAAATCCTTTGAGGAAATCGGATGTCCTGCGGGAACAACAATTATTATAAGAAATGTATTTTATAATACTCCTGCCAGAAGAAAGTTCTTAAAATCAGCAACTACGGAAGCTGGTTATATCAGTGATCTTATGGAACGTTTAATCGTATCTCATCCGAAGGTTTCCTTTAAATATATTGCAAATAATCAAGTAAAATTACAATCCTCTGGAAATAGTATGAGTAAAGACATACTTTACAACATCTATGGGCGAGAGGTTTCCAAAGAGCTGCTGCCAATTGAATATCATTCCGAAACAGTGAACATTACTGGTTATATTGGTAAACCTATGATTACCCGTGGCAACCGAAACCATGAGAACTATTTTATTAACGGCAGGTATATCAAGAGCAGTGTAATAACGAAAGCAATTGAAGAAGCGTATAAGCCTTTTTTAATGCATCATAAATACCCTTTCACCTCAATTTATTTTGAAATCGATCCATCTCTCATTGATGTAAATGTACATCCGCAAAAGATGGAAGTTCGTTTAAAAAATGGAGAAGAGATTTATCAGTTAACACAACAGCTGATCAGAACCACTCTGTCAGGGAAGGAACTAATACCCAAAGTAGTATTAACTCCAAATGAGCAAGAGAAACAAATACTTCCGCAAATGCCGGAACCTTTTGAGCATAATCGTATGAAGCAAATGACTGGTTTTTCGGGAACCTATGAAAATAAGAATAATAAGACCTTCGTTTCAAAAGTGGCGGAACATAGCGAAGGGTATAATAAATCAAGCAAACCATTTGAACCAAGAGTGAATCAACATGGAATGAATTATATTGAGGCAACAAAACCTTTGATATCATCTACAAGTCCTCTGGCTGAAACTCTTGCAGGAGTTAAAATAGAACGGGATAATAATCCAGGTATACCTAATGCTATTCAGAATAACATAGATGTCAAAGTAAATGAAGCAACAATTCCTAAAGAGGACGTACTTAATAAGCTGACGAAGCAAATGAGCTTATTTGAGGGTGAAACCGCAGATGCTCCCTTTTTATCCTCAAAGGCGGTGAAAGAACATCGTATCGTCGGACAGGTATTTTCGACTTATTGGATCATCGAATATCAGAAGGAGCTCTATTTTATTGATCAGCATGCTGCACATGAAAAAGTACTTTATGAAAAGCTTATGGCAGCAGCAAAAGAGAAGACTTTTGTCTCACAACAAATAATGCCTCCTATTGTCTTAACCTTATCTTTAAAAGAACAAGAGGTCCTAAAAAAGCAGGAAGAACTGTTGTTACAACTTGGTTATGAATTTGAGCACTTTGGTGGGAATGAATATTCAGTGAGAGCTGTTCCTGCTGATTTATATCATATTTCCGAAAAGGAACTTCTACTTGAATTTATTGATTCGCTGTCAGAGGAAGTACAAAATGCAGAACTGCACACTGCCTCTATCCTGGAACGGGCAGCAACAATTTCCTGTAAGGCAGCTATTAAGGCAAACCATAAATATTCTTTTGAGGAAGCCTCTGCACTCATTAATGAATTACTTAGCTTGGAAAATCCCTATCATTGTCCTCATGGAAGACCGGTAATCATTTCCATGAGTCAATATGAACTTGAACGTAAATTTAAGCGAATTATATAGCAAAGGGAAATCGAGCTTATGGCTAAACTGTTACTAAATATAGCAAAATAGAAATAAGGCTATGATTACATAAGCGCAATAGTTTTTTAAACAGGAAGAAGGAAAACATGAGTAAAAAGCCATTAATCATACTGACTGGTCCAACCTCTGTTGGTAAATCTGCTTTATCCATAGCACTGGCAAAGTCAGTGAATGGTGAAATTATTTCTGCTGACTCCATGCAGGTATATCGGCATATGGATATCGGAACTGCAAAACTAAAGCAGGAAGAAATGCAGGGTGTGAGCCATTATCTCATTGATGAGCTGGAACCGGACGAGGAATTTAATGTCGTTAAATTTAAGCAGTTAGCAAAGGGGTATATGGAGGAAATCTACGCAAAGAATAAGATTCCAATTCTTGTGGGCGGAACAGGATTTTACATCCAGGCAGTATTATATGATATTGAATTTACCGAAAATGAATCCGATAATTCTTACCGAAATGAATTAGAACAATTAGTCCAGGAAAAAGGGGCGGATTATCTTCATGACATGCTTGCGAAAGCTGATCCTGAAAGTGCTAAGGCAATCCATCCAAATAATCATAAGCGTGTCATACGAGCACTGGAATATTTAAAGCAAACTGGAGAAAGAATTTCTTCCCATAACGAGGAACAGAGACAGAGAAATTCTCCCTATGAATTTTGTTACTTCGTACTTACAAAAGATCGTGCCAAATTATACGAAACTATTAATCAGCGAGTTGACCACATGCTGGCAGCAGGATTAACAGAGGAAGTAAAATTATTATCAGAAAAAGGATATCATAAGAATCTAGTTTCAATGCAGGGTTTGGGGTATAAGGAGATATTGGCTTATCTTGAAGGAGAATGTTCTTTAGAAGACGCAGTTGACCTTATAAAGAGAGATACCAGACATTTTGCAAAACGACAGATTACCTGGTTTAAAAGAGAAAAAGAGGTTATCTGGCTGGATAAGGATAAGTATCAGTCAGAGGATATCTTGTTGAAGACAATGCTTACTTCGCTAGAGAATAAAAAAATATTGTAAGTGATTTTGGCTGAAATTAAGATAGCAAATACGATCCATTGAAATTAAGTGGATATAATTATATTATGTAAACAAGTGAGAAATATTGACTTGCGTATGGAGGAAAGTAATTGAATACAAATAATACAAAAACAGCTTATGAGACTATGGGGATACTTCCTGAATTACTCGAATTTATCGAAGTGATTGAGGGAAACCTGAAGGAGAGATTTGAAGTAATTGATCGGGTGGCTGAAGTTAATCAGTTAAAGGTATTAAAGGCAATGCAGGATAATCGCCTTAGTGACGTGCATTTTGCGGCAACCACAGGTTATGGATACAATGATATGGGTAGAGATACCCTTGAAAAAGTGTATGCAGATGTATTTAAAGCAGAAGATGCATTAGTAAGACCACAGTTAATTAGCGGAACCCATGCCTTAACAATAGCGCTTTCTGGTAACTTGAGACCTGGGGATGAAATTCTTTCACCAGTGGGAAAACCCTATGATACTTTAGAAGGGGTTATCGGGATTACACCTGCAAAAGGATCTCTGGCTGAATATGGGATTACCTATGCGCAGGTAGATCTGCTTGCTGATGGTGGTTTAGACTGGGAAGGAATTCGAGCAGCGATAAAACCTTCCACCAAGTTAATAACGATTCAACGTTCCAAAGGATATGCAAGCCGTCCAACCCTTTCCGTTCATAAAATTGGTGAACTGATACGATTTGTGAAAGAGATTAAACCAGAGGTTATTTGCATGGTGGATAATTGTTATGGTGAATTTGTCGAAACCATGGAACCAACGGAAGCAGGAGCGGACCTCTGTGTTGGATCTCTGATTAAAAATCCAGGTGGTGGTCTGGCGCCAATTGGCGGCTATATCGTAGGTAAAGCAGAGTATGTGGAAAATGCAGCTTATCGATTAACTGCACCTGGACTCGGTAAAGAAGTTGGTGCTACACTTGGTATTATACCTTCCTTATTCCAAGGTTTATTTTTAGCACCTACCGTGGTCAGCGGGGCACTGAAAGGAGCCATTTTTGCTGCTAATGTTTATGAGAAGTTGAACTATAAGGTCCACCCAAATGCTACGGAAGATCGGTTTGATATCATACAGGCGATTACGCTTAATTCTCCGGAAGCAGTGATTGCTTTTTGCAAAGGTATTCAGGCAGCAGCGCCAGTTGACAGCTACGTATCACCGGAACCCTGGGCAATGCCGGGATATAATTGCGACGTTATTATGGCAGCAGGAGCCTTTGTTCAAGGATCTTCCATAGAGTTATCTGCAGACGCGCCAATTAAGCCACCTTATACCGTGTTTTTCCAAGGCGGATTAACCTGGTATCATGCAAAATATGGAATTGTTTTATCTCTTCAAAAACTTTATGAAGAGGGTTGCGTTGACCTGAAATCTCTGAAGGACTTCCAAT
>JASGEU010000098.1:0-3663 GCA_047606065.1 Mobilitalea sp. | reverse complement strand
GGCAATGACTCTATGATTAATATCCATGATTGGGAACATAACACGATTCCAAAATTTATCGGAACCTCCTCTTTGCTCATCGAGATTAACCAAACCTGTAATCTTTAAGAACTCATCTTCATAACCCAGACCTTTTAAATATTTATATAGATCATCACTGTATTTGTTGGAATATCCCAAACCAAACTGCTTAATGGTATCTTCCGTCAGACTACGTCTTAGCAGATATTCATGTGCCTGTTGACCTCTTTGGGATACTAATTGATAGTAAAAATATTTTGCTGCTTGTTTATTCACCTCGAATAAGCGTGATCTCAAGTCCGATTGTCTTCTGGACTCCTCGGAATTAACCTCCTCGGGTAACTGAACTCCTGCACGCTCGGCAAGATGCTTTAAGGCTTCAAGAAAGGAATAATTCTCATATTCCATAATAAAGGTAAATACATTACCTCCAACTCCACATCCAAAGCAGTGGTACATCTGCTTTGCTCCACTTACAGAGAAAGAAGGCGTTTTTTCATTATGAAAAGGGCATAAGCCCATGTGATTACTGCCTTTTTTCTGTAATTTTATGTAGGAACCAATGATACCTACGATATCATTTTTGCCCCTGATCTCTTCTACCAGTTCATCAGAATAAAACAATGTCCACACCTCCTGCTGAGTAGCTTCTGATTAATATACACCCCAAGCAGAGGGGATCATAATTTCTTTAAACTTTGTGACCGCATAGCGGTCTGTCATACCTGCAATATAGTCACAAACCGCTCGATACGCCGGCTCGTTCTGCTGCTCCATACGGTTTCGAGATTCTTCGGGTAATAGGTCCAAATGTTTCATATAATATTCAAACAGCTGTTCCAGCAACTGCTCCGCCTGCTGCTCCTGGCTTTTCGCCTTTTTATTCGTATAGACACTTTGAAACATATAGGTGCGAAGCTGCTTCATCGCAGTTTCTATTTGAGAGGACATAATAATATCATTTTGCCCCTCACTATTATTAATTATGTCATGTGTTAGAGTGTTTAGTCTTTCGCCAAGACTATGTCCGAGAATATCTGTGTACTCCTTTGGAATCTCTTCCTCAGTCATAATTTTACCTCTGACCGCATCATCAATATCATGATTAATATAAGCAATCTTATCACAAAGACGTACAATCTTTCCTTCTAAGGTTGACGGTTTACCCTGTGTCTGATGATTTCTTATTCCATCTCTTACTTCTTTGGTTAGATTTAACCCTTTACCATGGTTTTCTAATAACTCGACCACGCGGATACTCTGTAAATGATGCTCAAAGCCTTCCGGGCAAATCCGGCTAAGTGCTCTTTCTCCTGCATGACCAAACGGCGTGTGTCCAAGATCATGTGCCAATGCAATTGCCTCGGTCAAATCTTCATTCAAACGCAACGCTCTGGCAATTGTCCTGGCGATCTGTGAAACCTCAAGGGTATGTGTAAGTCTGGTTCTATAATGGTCACCCTCAGGTGCTAAAAATACCTGTGTTTTATGTTTTAGCCTTCGAAAAGACTTGGAATGAAGTACTCTATCTCTATCTCTTTGATATATTGGCCGAATATCACAGGGTGTCTCTTCTACATCTCTTCCTAAGGACTGATCTGAAAATGCAGCAAAAGGACTGAATATCTCATGCTCTCTTAATTCAAGCTTTTGTCTTATATTTAAATTATTCTGCATAATGAAACCTTGCCTTTCTAGGTTTACCCTTCTTGATGTGCTGCAACCACATCATAACCAACAACGGGATCAAAATGTCAATAAAACTGACGTATTAGTAATTACAATTATATAGTGAATTAGTGCTTATACTACTAATATTCTACAAGGTATTGCAGTTTCCTTTTTTTATTTATTAATATTTGAAAAAATTTTATTATTATATTTATAAACGGCTTCCGATTTGAAAAATAAGTGTTGCAACTAACCAGGCAATACCTAATTGAAAGCATATCGTGAATATTGTCCATTTTGCAGATCTCATTTCTCTTTGAATAACACCAATTGTCGCTGCACAAGGAATATATAACAGGCAAAAAGCCATCAAGGCATATGCATTTAAGGGTCCAAAGCCACTAGTCCCTAATAAAGCAGATAAACTTTCCATGCCTTGTGCTGAATTGATATTACTAATATGAAATAAGACACTAAAACTTGAAACAACAACTTCCTTCGCAGCAATTCCAGATATTAATGCAAGAACTACCTGCCATAAACCGAGTCCAGCGGGTTCTAATAAAGGAGCAAGTATCTTTCCAATGCTTGCGCCAAAGCTTTCTGACATATCTGTAACCATGCCGGTTGGTCCAAAGTTTAAAATCAACCATATAAGAACAGAAGCAGCAAAAATAGTTGTGCCAGCCCGGGTTATGTACTCCTTTACCTTTTCCCATACTGTAATACCTATGGTCTGCCAATTGGGTGCTTTGTATTCTGGCAGCTCAATTAATAATGCATTCATAAGACTTTTATCAGTAGAACTTTTCATTGCAAAAGCAACTGCAATCGCAACAATAATGCCCAATAAATACATGGAATAAGCCGCCCACATTGCATATGGCTGAAAAAACATCTGCGAAAATAAAATATAAATAGGAAGTCTTGCACTACAGGACATAAACGGTGTAATTAATATGGTCTTTCTGCGGTCCTGCATATTCTCCAGAGAACGTGATGCCATAATCGCAGGCACGGTACATCCAAAGCCAAGTAACATTGGAATGAAGGCTTTTCCTGATAACCCAAGCTTACTCATAATTCCATCCATAACATAGGCAACCCTCGCCATATAACCACTATCTTCTAAATAAGCCAAGGCAAGAAATAAAATAAAGATATTAGGAAGAAAAGTTATAATTCCACCAACACCTGCGATAATACCATCCACAAGTAAGGACGTCACGACGTCGCTTGCCTGAAACATTATCATCAAATTTTGTGTACTGGTGGATATCCAATCTATTATAACCTCAAAACCTATTTTTATAAAATCACCTATTTTAAAGGTTAAAAAGAAAACAAGTCCCATAATGAATAAGAATATAGGAAGTCCAAAGAAACGATGAGTTAAAATATGATCAATCTTATCTGAGGATGCAGCCCTTTCCTGCTTCCTGGACATAACTTTTTCTAAAATTTTCTCAATAATGTCATATTTCTTATTAATCTCGTCTTCATTTAACAAGGTGCTATTGTTCTGCTTTGTTACTGTATCAATTCTCTCAAAAGTCGCTTGTTTTCTTCTATTTATAAGAGAAGGATTTTTATGTAGACCAACAACTTCATTCATTAATTGTTCCAGACCAGTCTTTTTTCTTGCAGAGACAGGTATTACCGGAATTTTAAGCAGCTCGGACAATCCGGATAAATCAATCTCCATGCCTCTTTCCTTAACAATATCCATCATATTAAGTGCCAGTACCACGGGTTTTCCAAGTTCAAGAAGCTGAAGGGTCAGGTATAAATTTCTTTCGAGATTAGAGGCATCCACAACATTGACGATTACATCAACCTTTGAATCAATAAGGTATTCTCTGGTAAGCTTCTCCTCCATTGTATAGGAGGTCAGACTATAAACACCGGGTAGATCAACCAGCTTTAACTTACTGCCTTGATGTAGGAAAGAACCTTCTTTCATTTCAACGG
>JASGEU010000097.1:0-27254 GCA_047606065.1 Mobilitalea sp. | reverse complement strand
GTCGGGTAAATATTAATTTTCATCAGACTTTTAAGCCTAAGCGACAGTATATTAGCAGCATACTCAATGTTGCCAATAGTACTAGCTCTATGAGTGTAAAAGATATTTCTGCATGTACGGGAATACCGAACGGGCAAAGTAGTGGAAAAGTTGAACCACACATATATTATGCAAGTTACATGGGACTCATCGAATATGAAAAGAAAGAGAGTCTAATTTCGCTTACAAGAACAAAACTTGGTGAAACCGTAAGCATTGAAGATCCTGGATTACAGGAAAAACTTACAATTTTGTTGTGTCATGCAATGATGATGCGTGATGTTGGTGGTGCAGATATCTGGAATGCAGTTTTTAAAAGAATATTGCCTATGTATCGTTCAGGTATTAAGAAAGAAATCCTAATAAGAGAACTGGAACAACTATTTGATAGGAAGGTGAATAAGAAAAACTTTGCACCGTTTATTGGCTCTTATGAAGAAATGTTTGCTTGTATCAATATTTTATCTATTGATGCAGAATGCATCAAAGCCAATTCATTATTATTTAATAATGAGTTCCTATACCTTTATACATATATTTTATTTGAGTATTGGGATGAATTATTCGATAACCAGGAGGAGATTTCTTCTATACAGTTGGAGGCGTTAAATTATGGCAAGGTGTTTGGGTGGGATATGCAGACTGAATATGAACTTTTACAACATCTTTCCGATAAGGGATTATTAAGATTAAATAGGCAGTTAATGCCATATTCAATTTTAAGGTTAGTAGATAAAGACGCTGTGTTGGGGAAATTATATAGCGAATTGTGTTAAGGGGGAAAATATGGAGCTGGGTAAGATACTTGAATTTAGAAAGGATCTATATTTTGAAGGTGCTGTTCAGGCTGACTGGTTTTATACATCTGAAAGATCTTCTAAAGTAGCAGAAAACTTTGTGTTTCATGGTAGCCAATATTTTGGTATTGAAGATCAAGTAGGAGACAAAAAAAGAATTAATACTATCAGCCTAGTAGAAGAATTGATGACTAAGCTGAATGATGAAAGATCTAATGCGTTGTCATTGGCTATAGCAGATTATGGAACAGGAAAATCGCATTTAGCAGTAACATTGGCTCAAATCTTTTCTGGACCAGAGTATATGCCAGAGACATATGAAAAAGTATTAAATAATATAAATATGATCGACAAAGATGCTGCGGCAAGAGTAAAAAAATTATCTACAGGTCGAAATTTTGTTATGGTTATTAATGGAATGCGTGATTTTAACTTGCATTCTGAGATACTAAGAGCTGCTCAAAGAAGCTTTAAACTGTATGGATTGTCAGATGATGGATTACGCAAACTAAATCGTGCCATCGAAACAGCGGAAATCTTTTTTTTAAGAAATTCAGAATCAGCGATAGTTTTATTTGAAGAAGCAGCAGCTAGACGTGGAAGACTAATTAAGGGAAATAGTTTAATCCAGGAAATTCGGGATACATTAATGACTGATGAAGTTACATTTGATATCGTAAATGAAGTTTATTCAAGTATTAATGGTCAGGAGATTAGATGGGATGAAGGGTTATCAGCATCAAGTATTCTTGAAATGTTAATATCAGAATACTGCGGTATGAATGGTATTTTTGATCATATAATACTTTTATTTGATGAGTTTGGAAGATATTTGGAATATACAGCTGGTGTGAATGCTGCTAAATCTGGTGAATCAGGTTTGCAGCAGATATTTGAGCTTACTCAGAAGACCCAAAACATTGAAGGGTATTTACATGTTATTAACTTTATTCAAAGAGATATTAAGGCTTACTTAGAGACTGTTGATCAGACTAAGAATGTTAGTAGATATATTGGAAGATTTGATCAATCAGATAAATATTATATTTCGTCTAATCTTGAAACAGTATTTGCAAACTTAATTCAAAGAAAAGATATACAGGCATTTAATAATATCATTATAAGTTGGCAAAGTTCAAAGGAAGAGGACTGGAAAAATATATTCAATCAGATGAATAAGTGGTTAGTGACAAAAGGTATGTGGAAAGACTATAGAATGTTTCGTAAGGTTGCTGTAGAAGGGATATATCCAATGCATCCTATATCAACATTTATGCTTACGAACTTATCGGATTATTTGCAGAATCGTTCTTCATTGACATGGATAAGTAAGTATATAGAAGATAACTCTTGTGTTGATGTGGAATCCTATCCGGTTCTTATTATGCCTGAACAGTTGATAGCTGGCGATTTATATGTAGAAATGCTATCAGCCGAACAGGAAGGACGTCAAAAAACCCAGCAGTGTATTAAATACGATAATGTTATAAGAAAATATGGCGATAAATTATCGGATAAATCCTTAACAGTGTTGCGCTCAAATCTAATATTGAGATTATTACGATTTAGAACAACAGATTATGATGATGCTATAAGTGCGCTTTCTATGTGTTCAGGATTAATTGTTCAAGAGATTAAGAGTGAGTTGAAGTGGATTGAGGATGAATATGCAGTTCTTGAATTTGATGATTATGCTGGCGTATTTGACTTTACAGAGGAGTCGAATGGCGCACATGATTTTAAAATTATAAAAAAACGTTTGATGTCGAATGCCAATGTTGATAAGTCGGTAATATCGAGTATTAAAATAAAAGAATTAGCAGGTATGCTTGAACAACAAACAACTAATTTTAGTGAAAAATATAAAATAACTACAAATGAATGGGTGTTTAATCAAGAGCTTTATCCAATTGAGGAGTTTAGCCAAGCACAAGCCAATGTGTATGTGAATGATTGGAATATGGCGACAGGTTCTACAACTGCAAAGGGAAAATTAATATGGCTATATGTAAATAAGTATACATCTCAAGAAAGTATCTTGAATGCACATAATTTAGTAAAGGTTTTTGAAGGAAAACCCATAATAGTTATGTTATTGAATGATATTAGTAATAGATTGCTTGATAGCTTAATGGAGTATACAGTTCTAGATAATATGGATGATGTAATAAGGAAAAAGTATGATCGTCACTATCAAGAAGATTTTTCTAGAGCTGAAAACAACTTGAAAGATGAGATGGATAATCTCAAAAAGCAACGACAGAAATTGGAAGAGAACAGTGTTGTAGCTATATCAGCAAGAATACCTGTTTACTTAACAAGTGTATTTGAAACTATTTATCCGGATGCAGTACCATTCTTTTTTGATGGTTTTGTTACAAAAGGTAATAATATTGGTAATAAAGCAGGGGGATTTTATTGTTCATTCCTAAAAATGTTATTATCAAACTCTGTTAGTGAAGTAACAATACATAACTTTGTTGTAGAAATGAGAAACAGGGTAGAATCTTTATTTTCAACTGCAGCATCAACTTCTTGGAAGTGTATTAATGAACAATATAAACTGATACCGCCAGAAGAGAAAAGAGCAAAATATGTTTATGAAAGTATTGTAGAGAAGATAAATAAGAATCAAATGCTTGCATGTAAAGAAATATATGAAACATATTGTAGGCCACCTTTTGGTATGAGTGAAGATGTTGTAACACTAATGATTGCGGTTGTTTGCGCAAACCTTAGTTATTGTCTGCGGATAAGATATCAAAGTTTGAAGAATATTAGCATCTGGAAGGATGATGTTGTAACAAATAATGATAAAAAAATTGACCTTAAGGTTATTAAGGAATCTGTAATTGTTTATGTGGATGCAGGAGCAGTTACTGGAAAATATATGAGGTTTTTTGACAAAATCAAGAATAATCGCAGCATATCACAGGTCTCTTATTTGGCAAATCAACTTCAGGAAATGATCTCTGTGGATCAAGTACCAGTAGAATTAGAGCAATCATATTTACTAGCTCAGAAGACATTGGATTCCGGAAAAAAAGCAAAGAATGAGTGGTCAGCTGCTATAGGAATTGTTGATGAAAAGTTTGACGAATTAAAGGAAAGTAATGATTTATACAATGCAATTGTAGCGCTAGAGACTTTAAGAGATATTCCATATACACGTATTTTTAACGATAATGGCTATAATTATGATGAGGACTCAAAAGAAAGTGTAAAAAGATTAACAAGCGATATATCATCATTTATTGTTAGAAATGTTGAAGCATATATAATGGCGATGTATTGTAAATCTGTTGAGGGAATCAACACCTTTAGAAATCATTATACAAAAATAGAAAACAAACTTAAGGAACTTGGTTTTCCAGAATATGCCGATCTGGTACGTAAGAAAAGAGAAATTGAACTAGGTAATATTGAAGAAATTCGCTCGAGACAAGAATTACGTTCAGATTATGCGAAGTATATGCTGGAAAGCAAGGTGGATAAATACACAACGTATATGAACATCTGCTCTTTGCTTAAGGAAGGAAATGAATTACAGGAAAGAGTTGAGAAGTACAAAAGTTCTTTGGGAAGAGATTCGGCAGCAATTACAAATACATTATCTACGCGTGTTGATGAGTTGAATAGAGTTAAGGAAAGAATAAATAAGGATATGACAGATATCTGGGATGATCTTTATGATGTAAAGAGCTCCGATGATGTTGAAGATTTACTTGAAAGAATAAACATAATCCTTCAGAAAGGTATATCTGCAGCGGATCAGAAAGGATTTGTAGAATTACAAGGGAATTTACAGGAACTGTTAGCGGATATCAATAGCGTTAAGGAGTCAACACATTCAAGAAAAGCTTTTAAAGAAATATCTACTGATATGAAAGAAAAGTATTCATACTCAGAATTTGATTTTGAAGTTCTACCAATTATTGAAGAGGTTATTTTAGAAATTTCTAAATCACTAGATGAGAAGGAAGTAAATTGGAAGAATTCTAATTTATCTTTAGGGGATAAATCTAGAGCTAGTGTACACAAGTGGAAGGAAAAGACTCAGTATTTACCTGAATATTTGTCAGATGAGACAATTGTTCAAGTTAAATTAATAGCCAAAGAAGCTGATGAAATAATTAGTGAAGGAAAGATTGAAGATGTTTTATTCTATTTCAATAAATTAGATATAAGAGAAAAAAAGGAGTGTATAGATAAACTAAATAAGCGTATAACTGAAGATAAAAAAGAACTATGATGCTTTAAAATGCCTAAACATAGGAGCGTTATGATGTTTCAACTAAAAAAAGAAGCTTTACCAGACCATCTAAACGGAAGGAACCTATATGATCAACTTGTTAAAAGAGGATATTTCCTAGTGAAGTATCCTTTTTACTGTTGTCAAAACAGATGCCTTCCTGAAAACTGTTGAAGAAAAACCTGACGCTGTAGCAGTACAGGTAAAGACAGGCTTCTCTCCGCTGAAGTTGAAGGCTGAAGTACAGACAACCTCCAAGAAACTGACCTTTACAAAGGTATCCGGAGCTGATGGGTATGTTATCTATGGAGCTCCCTGCGGTTCAGAAAGCAAACTGGTAAAAATCACAGAGTTGTCCTCAAGTCAAACAAGCTACCAGGTTACGGGACTGGAAAAGGATACCTGCTATAAATACATGGTAAAAGCTTATAAAGTAATCAATGGTAAGAAGGTAATAATGACCGTATCAAGGATGGTGCATTCCACGACAGTGAGTAAGAAGTATGCAAACCCTACAAAAGTAAATTCGGGTAGTTCCAGCATTACTTTGAAAGTGGAACTTCCAAGAAACTGGCATGCAAGATAGCTTTACCGAAGGGGATGAGGATGGAGCTACATATCACTGAGATTTCCGTTGAATCCTCCAATGGTGCAATTGCAACGGTAGACAGTAGTGGTAAAATAACTGCAATTTCAAAAGAACCTGTTACATCTATGCATATGCATAAAATGGCGAGTATAAGAAAATCAAGGTTACCATAAAATAAGAATGGTATAGGATAACCGGGGAATACATATTTAGCCATTGACTGACTTTTTTTTAATAGAAGCAAGGAAAGAAAAAGTTGTGCAAATTTAGAAGAAATTATTATGTAGTAGGGATTGTTCACATAACGATGCTTTAACTACAAAAGTAGTAAAGCATCAAGTTAGACTTTGATATAGTCTGGCTTGATGCTTTTTTGTTATTATTAAATTGCTTTCACCGTTCAAACATGATATATAGAAGGGGCTTCTGAATTTACACCTGATAATTCACAGCCTGTGACCGAAACAGTTTGTAATACATACTATCTTCTTTCTCCATTAACTTAACATGGCTGTCAAAGTCTGTTATATGGCCTCCGTCTAAGACCAGCACCTTATCACAAAATACACTGCTGGACATGCGATGGGAGATATAAATAGCTGTTTTGTCACCGACCAGCTGATTAAAGTTTTCATAGATTTCTGCTTCTGCTAACGGATCAAGGGCACTGGTAGGCTCATCCAGTATAATGAGAGAAGCATCTTTATAGAGGGCTCTGGCAATGGCTACTTTCTGGCTCTGTCCGCCGGACATTTCTATCCCTTCCTGATCATAGACTTTGCCAAATAAAGTATCCATTCCTTTTGACAGCTCTGTTATTTTTTCTTTTAACCCAACCTGAGTCAACAGTTCATTGACCTTGGAGCGGTATTTCTCACCGTCAGATTGTTCTTCCCCACCTCTGACATTTTCAAAAATGGAGAATGCAAATAGCTTAAAGTCTTGGAAGACCGCTGCTAACCCGTTCATGTAACTGGAGAATTCATACTCATAAATATCATGACCGTTCACATAGATGGTTCCGCTATCAGGCTTATATAATCTGCACAGAAGTTTTACGATTGTTGACTTACCGGCTCCATTTAAGCCAACAATTGAGATTTTCTCACCTTTTTTGATTTCAAAGGAGATATTCTTAAGTACCATATGTTCCGTCTTTGGATAATGGAAGCTGATATTTTCAAAGCGCAGAGATTCTACTTTCCCTTCAAAGGGCAAACTGCCTTCCTTTTTCTCTTCATCGGGCAGGGACATGAATTCCATAAAGGGTTGCAGGTATCCAAGCATCTGGATTACCGTCATAAAGTTTTTACCTAAATTAGTAGCAGCTGTGGTAAAGTTAATGGCTGCTGATACATACATGGTAAAGGCACCGATTCCGATTCTGCTCCCAAAGGTATTTGAGATTACTCTTATTCCCACGTAACCATAGGCAATGGCAGCCTGTAAGTCATTGATGATACCGGCAAATCCAAGGAAGATACCCTGCTTTCTTTGAAAGGTTTTGGACCAGTCGTAAATCTTTCCGTTAAACTCCATAACCCTGTCTGTAAGCATTTTGTTCATATCATAAATTCTTATATCCTTTTGCAGCTTATCAATAAAGCAAAGCTGCATATAATATCCATATCTTCGATTAACAGGGATTAGCTCCTGATAGAATTTCAATTGATATTTGGAGAAGAAATTCTGCATAATCACAGCTATCACAATTGTTGCCACTAAGAGCAGTACAAACAGAGGGCTTAAGGTGAACATAACTGCCAGGAGGCCGACTATTGTCACGGTATTCTTAAGTACATCGGTAACAATTCGAATCATATTTTCAAGTGCGCCCATGGTACGGCAGGCAAAGACGGCTCTTTCCTTTAAATCCAGGTAATAGGGATCTTCCAGACAGGCGAACTCCACCTTCATGATTTTATCCGCCATGGACTGATTAAGCTTTTCTTTCATATAGATATTGCGGACTTCCAGTATTCGCTTCATAACTTTATTAAGCAGGAAAAAGAGCACATTGGACAAAACAATCAGTAATCCATAGCGTATCAGCAGTTCTCTGTCCCTTCCACCGACCAGTTCATCTACCAGGAATTTTGGAAGTACTACATTGATTAAGATCTGCCCGGTTTCCGTTAAGGATTGTAATAGCAGAAGAAAAATATAGGAAGGTGATATCTCAAAGCAAACACTGATAAATTTCTTAAGAGTTTTCACATTATTCACTTACAGCCACCTCCTCATTATAATATTTGCCCTGTATCATAAACATATTGTAATACTCACCTTTTTGGTCCATGAGTTCCTCATGGTTTCCATATTCCTTCAGGCCATCCCCGTCAAATAGTGCAATTTTATCACAGAATTTTGTGCTTGCAAGTCGGTGGGAAATGTATACTGCTGTTTTTCCTTTTACCAGGTCGCTGAAGTTCTCATAAATTTCAGCTTCTGCCAAAGCATCCAGCGCTGCAGTGGGCTCGTCCATAATTACCATTCTGGCATTCTTATATAAGGCTCTTGCAATGGCTAATTTCTGACTCTCTCCACCGGAGAATTCAACACCGTCTTCTTCGATTACTTTTAACATTGTCTGTTCAATGCCTTTTGGCAGACTGTCAATTTTCTTCTTAAGACCTACTTTTTCAAGAACCTTAAGGACGTTCTCTTCGTTCCCGCTCAAGGAGGAACAGGCAACATTTTCCTTTACTGTGTATGCCAATACGTTAACATCCTGAAAAACAGCTGTGAACATAGCATATAAATCCTTTTTATTAAATTCAGAGATAGGGATTCCATTAATTCTAATCTCACCTTCTGTTACTGGGAATAATCCGGTCATAAGCTTTACAAGGGTTGTTTTGCCAGCTCCGTTAATGCCTACAATCGCTAATTTTTCCCCTTTATGAATGGTAAAATTAAGATTCTTAAAGATAAACTTTTCGGTTCCCGGATAGCAAAAGCTTACGTTGTCAAAGATAACTTCAAGGGTATCCTCTTCAGCAAGCCGTTTAGCACTTTCCGACTTGTTATCTTTTAATTTATCGCCCAGGTCTTTGTCCAGAAAAGTATAAAAATCGTGTACATACTGACCTTCATTCAGGATAAAAGTCAGCTGCTCCGATACCTGATTTAACATAAGCGTAAGCGAAGTAACCGCTGTCAGATACATGGAGAAGTCAGCAATGGGCATGCCATTTGCAGTCTTATAAATCAATAGGGCATAGGTAAGTCCGTTACTAATCAGAAAAGTCACTACTTCAAGTAAACCTAGAGAAAACTCTCTGTTTTTAATACTTTTTTGAATGTTTAAGAATCCTTTGATTTCTTTATTATAGTTTTCATTCACTCTGTTCTGGAATCGATACAGTCTGATGTCCTTACCATAACCAAAATCATGAGTGGTATTATAATAATACTGCATCCGTCTTTCCGCATGTGCGACATCTTCTTTTCTGAGGTAATTATATTTATGTACACTTCTTTTTACCCAAATACCAATAGCAATATTAAGCAGTAAGCCAAGAAGAAGGAAGACATTTAATCTTCCTATAAAGATCAATAGTCCCAAGGAGGTGAAAGCTACCGGACCCACCTCAAATAAATTATGATATACTCCTTCTACACCGTTATTATTCGTACCGTTGGCTTGTAAAGCCCTTTCATTCTTTTCAAAAAAAGTTGCATCCTCCATATGCTGATAATCGATACTAACCAGTTTATCAAAGGTATCTCTCAAATAATCGAGCCTTAAATAAGTGATTGCCGGATAGGCAACGGAATTGATAAAAGTCCTTACAAATCCAAAGGCTGCCATCAAGCCAAGAAAGATTAATACAATTCGTAGGATACCCTCTATACTTCCTGCCGACCCGGTTACTTCCGTCAAGAGATATTTAGGAAGTAGTACTGCAAGAAAGGGGTAGATTCCTCCAGTCAAAGTATATATAATAAAATAGAGATAAATTTTTTTATCCTGTGCAGAAACATTGGCTAACATTCTTTTAAGGGTACGGACTACCGGATATTTTAAATTCTTAGCCATTACACCTCTTCTCCTTTCCAGTCCCCAGTGATTGCCTCAAGCCCCAGCAGTTTTACTGCTTCTCCAACCTCATTGAATTTATAGGGATTGATTTCATAGAAGATTTTCTTGGCTTTTTCAACGTCTACCGTCACACATACAAAGCCTTCCTGGAGCAGTAAATTAATATGATGGGATACAGTTGCCGGTGTCAGTCCTACAACATCTGCAATTTCCTGAATGTACATTTTCTTACCTGTCAGCATATAAATTATTTTAAGTCTGGTTGCGTCACCCAAAGTTTTTAAAGCGCTAAGAAGCTTGGAATCACTTAAGGTAATCTTTTTAAGCTTATTATGAAGACTGAAGACGTAGATACCAATTTCCGCAATAACAGCCTTCTCTTCCTCATCTTCCCAATCTACTGCAAACTGATTATAGGGGAGAATACACAGTTGTACCACCATCTGGTTACATTTGCCGAATTTGATTAGTCCCAATTCCTTAAGGTTCTCTTCCAGATAGCTTTTATCCTGAAACGTTTTCATTGCTTCCTCATAATCCTTTTGTACCGTTGGATAAAGTTCCTGCAAGATCTTAACCCCTTCTGCTAGAAACTGTTGTACTCTTGGTAATAGGTGATAACGTTCAGAATACATGGTTATCATTTTCATCTTTACACTGTCTTCTGTTTCTAAATTTTTCAAAAAATCAATCAAATCAGAGATATTACTAATCTTAATTTCGTTATATTCACCACTGGTTGATTTAGCCCATTTCTCGATTCCCTCTAACATGATGGAATCTATTTCATCGTTGGTCATTCCTGCATGGAGTTTTTTCTGGCTGGTCAGATTATGAAGCACTGGCCTTGCTCTGTTGTCAACTTCCAGAATACTGCTTTCAAACATCAGCTTTATATCAGGATATTCTGCAAAGACCGGCATAATCTTTTCTATAACCTTATCCTTGAAACTACCAACATTCTTTAGTATCGCAGAAATTTCATTGGGTATGGGGGACTTATTAACCTCCTTTTCTTTTGTACTAATATTTTCAGTGATACAGTTTACCAATTCATACTCCCAATTAGGCTCTGTCAGTAATTGATAAGAGATTATCTCCATTTAGTTACCTCCCATATTGTTTTTTACCAATTTATCACGTTATATTATAAATGTCAATGATGTTAGATGAAAATCTAATATAAATAATAGACATATATCTAATATTATTTTAATTAATGCTAAATGTAACCCTTATTAATTAGCTAATACTTGTTTGGCTTATTAAAAATATTAAAAAACATCATATTAGTAGTATATAATAGGATTGTAATCTCTGACTTGATTTATATTAGGTGATCATCTAATATAATAATTGGTTGCATGATTCAGCACCAAAAGTCTTGCCTGAATGAGACAAGTACTTGTATATGGAATACAATTATTCCAATACATACCATGATGAAAGTGGGATTTAAATATATCGAGTTTACTTTAAAATATATCAAGGATATAATAATGAAAAATAAGGGCATATTGTACAATGGATTTTAATATAGGAGTAATTATGCAGAAAAAGAGAGATAGATATTTACAGGAAGTTACAACATATGCATAATGGGAGGATAAAAGATATAACAGGAGCAAGAACAAGAACAAGAGTAATAACAAGCGGAAAATTACTGAAGATCGTATACAATTCAGGTATAAGAATTTTGAGTAAATTTCATTAAGGAGATTATAAGATAGTATATGAATTGGTTTAATAATGAATATGATGAAATGAATAATGAGGAAGCTTTCTGGGACAGCTTATTAGATCAGGCTGACACAATGGAGGAACAGGAACAGTTAGAGTATTATGAGGAGGAGATAGCAATACCTCAAATCGCTGATGACCTTCAGTCCCTAAAGCCGGAAGAAGTATTAAAGAAGTATTTTGGTTACGATTCCTTTAGAGCGGGACAGAAGGCTGTTGTGGAAAGTATACTGAAAGGTCAAGATGTATTGGCTGTTATGCCTACTGGAGCCGGTAAATCTATCTGCTATCAGATCCCAGCAATGATGCTTCCCGGAGTTACACTTGTAATATCTCCTTTGATTTCACTGATGCAGGATCAGGTTAAGTCATTAAAGGAAGCAGGTATTGCGGCTGCATTTATAAATAGTTCCTTATCAGAAAAGGCATTCGCAGAGACTGTTAACCGAGCAAGAAATGGAGCTTATAAGATTATATATGTGGCGCCGGAGCGACTTACAAATGATGGTTTCAGAAGCTTTGCAGCAAATGTAGATATTTCGATGGTTACTGTTGATGAAGCACATTGTATTTCACAATGGGGGCAGGATTTTAGGCCAAGTTATCTTAAGATTGTGGAATTCATTTCTGGCTTAGAAAAAAGGCCAATGATTAGTGCCTTTACAGCAACTGCTACTGAAACAGTCAGAACCGATATCATCTGTACTTTGGGACTAAATAATCCATATGAATTGGTTACTGGCTTTGACAGAGAAAATCTATTTTTCCAGGTGGATAAGCCGCAAAATAAAGATAGATATCTACTCGAATTTATAAAAGAACACGAGGGTGAAAGCGGCATTATTTACTGTGCAACCAGAAAGAATGTGGAGAAGCTATATGAGCTTCTTTTTCGTAATGGATTTAGAGTGGCAAAATATCATGCCGGATTAGGTGCAGAAGAACGAAAGAAAATGCAGGATGACTTTATTTATGATTATACAAGTATCGTTATCGCAACTAACGCCTTTGGTATGGGGATAGATAAATCAAATGTGAGATTCGTAATCCATTACAATATGCCTCAAAGTATGGAGAATTACTATCAGGAGGCAGGAAGAGCCGGACGTGACGGATTAGAGTCAAAATGTATTCTCCTGTTTTCGCCACAGGATATTATAATTAACCGTTTTCTTTTGGAACATAAAGAGATGAGCGATATGGATCCGGTTGATAGAGAAAGCATCCGTGAACTTGATACCATGCGCCTTCGCACGATGGAAAACTATTGTAATACTACAGAATGCCTTAGAAATTATATTCTTCATTATTTTGGTGAAGAGATAACTAAACCTTGTGATAACTGTTCTAATTGTTTAAGAGAATTCGAAGAGCTAGACATGACGGATGAGGCAAAACAGATAATTAATTGTGTCTATGAAGCAAAAGGCAGATATGGTAAAACTGTGATTCTTGATACTGTTTCAGGTGCTAAGACAGCCAAATTAGAACAATATGGAACTACTAAGTATAAGACGTATGGTATTTTGCGGGATAAAAATAAGAATTTGCTAAAGAAGCTGATTACTCAAATGCAACTGGAGGAGTATCTCATCGAAACCGGAGAATATCACTTGCTAAAAATCGGACCTGCCATGCAGCATTTAAAAGACGAAGGCACTAGAGTTTTGATTAAAATCAGTGAGGAAGATAAGAGACCAGCGACAACATCATTAAAGACAAATAAAGTTAAATCCAAAGATGCACTTACTTCTGTTGGATATGCTTTGTTTGATGAACTCAGAGCATTGCGGCTTGAAATAGCACGTGAGGAAAATATGCCTCCGTATATAATTTTTAATGATAAGACACTTATTGACATGAGCGCAAAAACGCCAATGGGTAAGGATGAAATGCTACGAGTTACCGGTGTAGGAGAGGCGAAATATTCTAAATATGGCAGCAGGTTTTTAGCGCTGATACATAACTATATTGAAAAACATCCTGAAGCAAAACATCCCGGTGATAGATTTAGCTTAACACCTGAACTATCAGCCACAGGACAAAAGAAAAAGTACAATTAAAGCATGGAAGTGCATATGATGCTGGAGCATTAGTTGAGAGTTAATGAGACCGACATATAGCCATAACTTGACATTTTAAGTAAAACAGATAAAATATTATCCATGACTAACTTTATTTTTTGGAATCTCCTAATGATTTAAATAAGGGAATTGTAATAAGAGTGAGTATTACCGGAGGACAGCGAATAAATGGAATATGATTATTTCAAAGAAAAGGTTATTAAGCAAAAAGTAAAATATATATTTCCGTTCGAATTTGATTATGTTAAATATAAGGATATAGCTAATCAGATTGCAGAGGATTATGAGGAGGGTTTGGAGGAAGGTATTTCGAATTATCTGGATTTTCTTCCTCTGTTTAATGACTATTTTTTCAATGTCAATTCTGAGAAAAAGAAAGCATATAAAAATCCCTATTGCAGGGATTTTATTCTGGATAAGAAACTTTCCATTGATATCCAAAATAAGGAAGTGGAGATTGAGACCAGTAAGCCAAAGGACGAAGCATATCCTTATATCAAGCGTGCATATCTGAAATTATTTAAATTTGGCGTAGGATTCCTGATTCTGTCGACCGATTACAATTGGAAGAGTGAACCCAAAAGTCTAGATAAAGTGAATGAAACTGACCGGATAATCTGTAATAAAGTGAGCAAATATTTCGAAGCATACAAGCTGAATAAATATGAGGATATTAACTATGTAAATACCAGACGAGGCATCACATATGAATGTATCGAGCTGGCAAAGAATACGTTTTGTGAGGAACATAAGCAAAATATTGTATTACGAACCTGCAGTGCAGTAAAAACTACATATATTACAGATTCAGACGAATTGAAAGCCGAACTAGAGCAAAAGTATCTGACAAGGGGGGATTATGTGTTTTATGGATTCTCTCGAAGTTGCGGTGTTCAATTTATCCTTGAAAGTGACTTGGATAAAAAGGATCATATGAAACAACTGGTCAACAGTTTTATGAACGATCGATTTTATGTATTTATTTTTGCAATACAGCAAAGAAATATCATGAGAATGTTTGCGCATAAACTTGTGATTTCCAACCAAAAGGGGAAAAGAGCTCATCCGGGAAAGCTGCAGGCAGATTTTATAGACTTCCTTACACATGGAATGCTGAATGATATTTCTGATAATAATGTCATAACAAAATTTTATAAAAGATGGACAAATATTTTTGACAGTACAAATATCTATGAAGAGGTTTCAAAGAAACTTAATATCGTAGATGAGTACAAACAGACTCAATTCTCTCGAAAGATGGAACTAGCCTCAGCAATTATCTTTCCAGCATTATTTATAGGGAATATTGTCACCGTGGGATTGCTGAAAACGGAGGGTGCCGTTTCCTTTTCCTGGAATCAAATGATGTTCCTGACCCTTGGAGCCATATTGATTTATCCATTGTATAAAATTATTTTTAGAATACGGGGATGATTTCATAGGGATAAAATAAATCATTAAAAGCTACCGCTTTTCATATCCTGCATCCTTTTCTGGAGAAATCCTGTCATTTCTATCTCGGCATAGTTTTTAGATATCACAATAGCCTCATTAAGAGTTTCAATGCCCTGTTCTATATCGCCTAGCCAGTAAAGTGCACTGGCTTTTTGATAGAGCAGCCAGGGTAAACTGCGATATTCTTGACTATCAATACAAACTTTTAGACCTCTTTCGCTGGCTAAAAGAGCTTCCTCATAGTTATTAAGCCAGCGATGGCATTTTGCCAGGGAGGTTAATAGTGTAGTGTAAACCCTTGCGATATCTTGGGCATAAATATAGCCTGTCCTTATTAGCGATTCAAGCGCTTGAAATATAGGAAGAGCTTCTTCCTTTCTTCCGGTAAACAGTTTCCAAATCCCATACATTCGTATTAAATCAATCTCAATAACCGTATAGAGGTCCTTCTTAATATTAGTCGGGTCAAACGAGTCTATTGTCAAACCAATTGCTTTATCAAGAAGCTTTGGAAGTTCCGAATCGGAAGCATTATTCCAATCCATTCCTCCTGCAACAATCCAGGCACGGGTTTTTAGTATGTACTGAATTACAAATTTATTTTTGTTTAAAAGCTTATTGTTTTCCAGGGAATCAAGAATTTCTAATATTTCATTTTCTTTTTCTTCTCGAAACAACTGCGCAATCTTGTTTCTGGTTTCGTCAAAATACAATTCTGCCTTACTTGAGATATAAGTAGAAAATCTCTGTGGGTCAACTCCCAATCTCTGCATTAGTCTTTCAAACACATATTTACTGGGTGAAATGCTGCCATTTTCAATATAGGATATGGTTCTTCTATCGCAAATTCCCTCCGCCAGTTTCTCTTGGGAAAATCCTTTTTGCTTTCTAAGTTCTGAAATTAATACGCTTGCACAGTAGGTAGCCATATGACACTCCTTTTTGGAAGTAAGATTTCACTATCATCCTAAGTCTGGATTTTTTATAATTGTAAGGTAATACCAGAAGAAAGTAAAGTGCTATAGGGGGCAACCAATGGAAAATGTAATTCAGGTAAGAGATTTAAGACGAGAGTACATAAAAAGTAAGGGATTTATTAAAAGGAAGAAGACCCTGACCAATGCCGTGGATGGAATTACCTTTGATGTAAAGAGAGGTGAAGTATTTGGGTTATTAGGCGAAAATGGTGCAGGGAAAACCACAACAATTAAGATGTTAATTACGATGTTAGCTCCAACATCAGGGATATGTAAGGTATTGGGTTATAACACCTTTGGAGAAGAGAAGAAAATAAGGAGCAGGATTAATTTTATCTTTGGAGGTGAGATGGGGGTATATCGTCGATTGTCAGCACGAGATAATTTGCAGTACTTTGCAAATTTATATAGTATGCCATCACACATAGCAAAGAAGAAAATTGAGGAAATTCTTGAAACCGTTGGCTTGACAGATAAAGCTGATGCAATGGTTGAAACCTACTCCAAAGGAATGATACAACGTTTACAGATTGCAAGAGGGCTTATGAATGATGCTGAAATTCTGTTTATGGATGAACCCACCATTGGACTTGACCCCTTAGGTGCCAGAGCACTTAGGGATTTGATTAAAAAACTTAGAGAACATGGTAAAACAATCGTCCTTACGACCCACTATCTGTATGAGGCGGATGAACTTTGTGACCGAATTGCTATTATTAACAAGGGAAAGCTGGTTGCTCTTGATACACCAAGAGGCTTGAAAAGTAGATTGGAGACACAAAATACACTGGAGCTTATTACAAAAAGTTCAGCAAGTGCATATACAGAAGAACTAGAAAAGCTTAAGGGTGTTAAATCAGTTGTCTGCCACAAGTGTGAGGAGAAAGATGTATATCTGATAAAATATGATGCGGAGTATGAGTTAGTTTCAGAGGTTATAAAGATAACCAATAATATAATTTCTTTATCACAAAAGGAACTGACTCTGGAGGATGTTTTTATTCAGTTATTGGGGGAAGTGTGAAGAAGAATTTTTTTCCTTGGTAATGTTTATGCCGCCATTGGCGGCGATATGGAGGTAAAAATGAAAAATATATTAGATATTATATGGGGCACCATGAAAATTCAAATGAAAAACTCCTTTGCAAGGCCGATGTTTCAATTTTGTCTGATCGTTGCTCCAATCACCAATACAATATTACTTTATTATATGTTCAAAAACTCTCAAATGGATAATTTCATGACTTATGTTGTAGTCGGTGCTGGGCTTTTTAGCATATGGGTGTGTATTTGCTTCTCCTCCATTGGTGACATTAACCGGGAGCGTTGGTACGGAACGCTATCAGTTATTTTCACAGCTCCTGCTGGCTTTAACTTAATTATACTTGGAAAAATAATCGGGAATACGGTACTATCATTGGTTTCCTTTGGAATCACCCTACTGACAGCAATTTTTCTTTTTCATGCAAAGCTTGTTATTACTAATATTATTATGCTCATTGTAGCCTTGCTGGTTGGACTGTGTGCATTTATCGTATTCTCACAAATATTTGCTTATCTTTTAACCCTTTCGAGAAAAACCACACTTTATATGAATTGTCTCGACATCCCCATTTCACTTATTTGCGGATTTGTTATCCCTATTGAACTACTGCCGGGATGGGTCTGGCCTCTTGCATATCTATTGCCTCCTACCTGGGTAGTGAAATTAATACGAGGTTCCTTTGATGCTGGATTGACAAGTAATGAATTTATTAAATATTTTGTAATTCTTGTTGGTCAAATAATAATTTATGCGATACTTTGTCACCTGCTATATAAAGTAATTGAGCGCAGGGTAAAAATAAATGCGAGTCTGGAGATGATGTGATGAGGAACAAAATTAAAATATTTTTTCAACAGGCCTGGCTTTATTATAAGGGTAGTAATGCACAATTTAATATAGAGGAGCTAATCTTTTATCGAATTTCAATACCGCTTATTACACTTGTTTACTATTGTGTTATTGCTAGAACCAGTTTTAGGACCGAATATCTGACGCAGTGGGTGATCGGAAACTCTCTGTTACTTTGTAATAATACCTGCGTATTTGTCCTTGGAGGGTCCTTTGAGGGTGAGAGACACTTTGGCAGATTAAAATGGTTGATAGCTTCACCCCATAGTCGAATAGCAACAGTTTTTGAAAAGGGGTTTTTCTTTATTTTTGAGAGTTTTGTAACTGTTCTTATGGGCATAGTATTTGGCAGTTTAATTTTTGGAGTTGATTTTACCAATGTAAATCTCTTTTTATTTTTAATAATAATTTTGATTGGTGTTTTTGCTGCCGTTGGGTTTGGTATCTTTATCAGTGTATTTTCACTCCTTGGTAATAGCTTGAACTTATTATTAAATCTCATTAGCATGTCAATGGCAATCCTATGCGGAGCAAATTTTCCTGTCAAAGACCTGCCGCAGTTTGCCCAGTTTATCTCTTATTGTTTACCCTTTACAAGAAGTATTGAAGCTTCAAAAATGCTGTTTGGCAATATGGACTTAAACCGGTTTAGAACACTGCTTGCCGGAGAAATGGGCGTAGGTTTTGTCTTTTTAATTATTAGTGCCTTGTTTTTTAAAACAATAGAGAAGATTGCTATTAAAAAGGCTAGTTTGGAGATTTTCTGAATAGGTTCATGAAGCAATAAATTCAAATAGAGCATCAGTCATATTACTACTTGACCGATGCTCTAGCAAGGTTTACTTTATTCTATTAGTAGTTTCACGATTACTTTTGTGCTTTCGTTGGGCTTACTTTGTATTTCGAGTCCAAATTCATCACCATACTTTATTTTAATCCTTTTATTAACATTTCTCAGACCAATACTATTAAATAAATTATTTTTGTCATTGATATAATCATTTAAATCTTTGGTTAGTTGATCAGTCATTCCTTTCCCATTATCTTCAATCTCAAAGATCAGTTGTTTTTTATCTTGTTTATAGCCATTGATTATTATTTTACCTCCGGAACGTATGTCCTTCATTCCATGATAAATAGCGTTTTCCACAATTGGCTGTAAAATCAGCTTAATAATGTGAATGGAATATAGTTCTGGATCTACATTGATAGTAATCGTATATACAGAATGAAATCTGATATCCTGTAAATAGATATATTTTTCAAGATTATCAAGTTCTTCTTTCACTGTTACTTCTTCTTTTGTTTTATTAATGCCATATCTTAAAATGCTTCCCAGATTTGTCGCCATTTCTGATGTAGTATCATCATCATGAATGGTAGCCATCATACTGATGGATTCTAAGGTATTGTAAATAAAATGAGGATTAATTTGAGACTGAAGCATTTGAAGCTCCAACTCACTTTGCCTAATTTGCTCTACATAAACCTCCTGAATTAGACTGTCTATTTTACTTGTCATCGAATTGAAGGATTGTGCTAAGGTGCCGATTTCATCCTTACTGTTAACATTAATCTTAATATTAAAATCGCCATTTTCTGCAAGCTTCATTAAGGATGCAAGCTTCTTCAATGGATAAACGATTTGGGAAGAAACAAGAAACACGAGTAACAAAGATATTGCAACTAACAAGGTAATAACTAATAACGTTGTATTTTGCAAGCTTTTTAAATCATGAAACATTTCCTCCTGTGGTATTAAACTAATCATTCTCCAGCCGCTGTAATCCGATAACAGAGAAGAGGACATATATTTTTGTCCGTTAATCTCAATTGTTTTTTTGTTGCCCGGTGCATTCCAGTCGATTTTCATAATATCATTGGAAGCAACAGAGGTAATATTCTCCTCTTGTGTATCATAGATAACGTAATCATCGTGCAAGATAATAATACGATGATTTTCTGTAATCTTCATATTTTTGCATACTTCTCGAAAATAATCCGTTCGGGTAACAACAACCAGGATTCCTTCCACTTGACTGTTTATAAAACTGACAATTCCTCTTGAAACACCGAATACATAAACGGGATTGTTTTTATTGGACACATACGGTAGTTCATAGGTGTCCAATATGACTGGTTTACCAAATAATTCAACACTTTCCTGAAACCAGGGATAATTGACCGGGTTTAATATTCTATATACGGGTGTACGAACTTTATAATCACCTAACCCGGATAAATTATAAACATAACAGGCTTCAACATTGTGCTTATAAGCGAATATCTCCTCAAACATTTGCTCGCTCATAACTTGAAAATCTCTGGTAATGCTGCCTGTCTTATTAAAGTTTTCCAAATATCGAAGATATGATTTATCCTTTTGCTTATAGGTAAGGGGGATTTTTGTAATATTTGCAATATCAATCAGATAATCATCAATTTTACTCATTGCCTGGTGATTTGTCTGATCAACCGTACTATAGATTGAATTTTTCTTTTCTGTGGAAAAGACCATAAAATTCATAATAGGTATGACCAGCATCGCAATAAACAGAGAAAGTATAATAAAGGATAAACGAAAAAATATGGATTTATTATTATAAAAAGTTAATAACTTTTTAATCATATAGGACACAATCCTCTCAATTATAAGAATTGAAGTACAACAATAGTAGGTTTTATGGGGTGTTCTTTGTAACTATTGTACAAAAAAGATATTGTAAAGGCAAGTATTATCTATTATAATTAAAAAGCAGTAAGGAACGGGCGGCTCAGAGCAAGAGGTGTGGAGGAAGATATGAATATATTTATAGCAGATGATGATGTGATAATTAGAAAAGGCTTACGAAGTATTATTGAAAAAAGTAACCTTAATTGTAATGTTGTCGGCGAAGCCTCCGATGGAGAACTGGCACTTCAATACATGGAGGAATGCGATAAAATTGACTTATTGATAACAGATATTCGTATGCCGGTCATGGATGGCTTGGAGCTGATTAAGAGAGTCAAAGAACGCTACTTACTGATGAAAGTAATCGTTTTAAGTGGTTATGATGAATTTAAATATATTAGAAATGCTTTTGTTGATGGTGCAGTAGATTATCTTCTAAAACCAATCAATAAAAGTCAACTAATTGGAGTTATAAAAAAGACGCAAGATGCCTTAGAACAAGATATCAAGAAAGAAAATTACCGCAAGGAAAGCCATCAGCTGCTTATTACCAATACATTAAAACAGATATTTCATACACCAATTAAAAATAAAGAGGAAGAAGAAAAAATTCTTAATAAGATTGGGTTAAATCTGGACAAGAGCTATTATTTTGTAATGATATGTCGTATTGATAATTATTATAAACAAAAGATGGAACGTATGGAATATGAAGGTGCTTTAGATACCATTTATTCTAAAATTGAAGATAAAGTAGAGACAATCGAAACCTGCCAGATGATGCAATATATAAATAATACGGAGATTGTTTATTTGATTTATTCCGATGAACAATTGTATCCAGCAGATATATCTGAAGAGATTTACGCTGAAATTTGCGGCATTGGGTTAGAAGATACGACCTATACCCTCGGTGTGGGTAATGTTTATTATGGGATTCAAAATACAAAAACAGCATACCAGGAAGCACAAAAGGCAGCAGATGCCCGGTTCTACTTAGGTAAAAACCACCTCATTGAATATAATGAGATTGATAAAAAAATAATTGATTTTAACTATACCATTGAACCAAACCTTAATAAGCTTGTTCAAAATATTGTCTTGTATGATTATATTGGAGCAAAAAGGATTATGGACCAAATCTTTATAGATCTGTGCTATATTGATTCCTCCAGATTTAGAAGATATATGAAAGATATCATTGATCTCCTTTTACTTCAGGTAAAGGATTTTCAAGAGGCAATTCTTTGCTGTGCCCATGATTATGTGTTCTTCTTAGATAATATCAATACATATAACGAACTTAAGACCTATATGAATCATATTATCAAGGATGTAATTGAGTTTATTAAAAATGAGAGAGAAAAGAGAAGTAAAATAAGAATAGAGCTTGCTAAGAAATATATTTCAGAAAATTATAAAGGGAACCTTACATTAAATGATGTAGCAGACTCTGTTGAATTAAATGCATCTTATTTTAGTAACCTGTTTAAGACGGAAGTTGGAACTAATTTTTCTGATTACTTACTGGAAGTCCGAATGCAGGTGGCAAGAAAATTATTACGGGACCCAACCATAAAGGTATATGAGATTGGGTGCCTGGTTGGTTATGAGGATGCTGTATCTTTTGGAAGGGCTTTTAAGAAGAAGGTTGGTATGTCCCCCAAAGAATATCGCAATACTGTGTATTAAATAAAACAAGAAAAGGCTACAACAGAATAGAGTACAGCTGTTATTCTCCCTGTCAAATCAGAGGAAATAATTCAAGATACCGTCAATCATAACAAATGGTTGGCGGTTTTTTCTGAAATATGGGGCTAGAAATAAAAAAAACAAAATCGAGCATAGATATACAAATAATGGTAGTTTTTTATCAATTAATTTCATTTATAATTTAATTACAAATAAAAATAGGAGGTTTAATATGAGGCCTACAGTATTAAAGTTATCACTGTTTATGACCTTAATCATTGCCATGTTATTACTAGACCTTGGGACAGACATTAATACAAAAACAGCGAAAGCAGCAGAAAATCTGGCATATCGTAAAGCAGTTACGGTATCATCAACGGAATCATCTTCTTACCCCGGATCAAATGCAGTAGACGCTAATGGTAATACAAGATGGTCCTCAGCTTATGCGAATAACCAGAACTTCATTGTAGACTTAGGAGCAAACTATACAGTCTCACAAGTGAAGCTGGCTTGGGAAGCTGCTTATGCATCACAATACCAAATTCAGACTTCAACAAATAACTCGACATGGACGACAGTGCATTCAAATTACAACAGTACCGGTGGAACACAAACCATTTCCTTTGCTGCGACGACTGCAAGATATGTGAAGGTTTATTGCATTCAAAGAGCTACAGCATATGGCTTCTCTCTATGGGAAGTGGAGGTTTATGGGTCGGGTTCCGGGAGTTCTGGTAGCGTAATGGATTATATCAACAGCATTAGCGGCAATAAGACCATGATTGGTATTCATAACCGAGAGCCGAATTCCGATCCGGATGTACAGACAGAGCGGGCATATAGTATTACAGGTCAATATCCTGCACTTTGGAGCGGAGATTTCTTATTTTCATCATCCGATGTAGCGAATCGCTGGACTATGATTTATGAATGTAAACGCCAGTGGGATAATGGCTCTATCGTCCAGCTTATGCTTCATGTTGTACCACCAACGCAGTCAGAGCCGGGAAGCTGGGACGGTGGTGTGGTAAGTAAGCTTTCCGATTCACAATGGAATGATTTAATAACCAATGGCGGTTCCTTAAATACCGCATGGAAGAAGCGTTTGGACACCTATGCTACCTATCTTCAATATCTGGAGGATAATGGTGTTACCGTATTATTCCGTCCGTTCCACGAGATGAATCAAGGCATTTTCTGGTGGGCAGGGAGATCGGGAAGTAACGGTACAGCAGCCTTATACAGACTGACTCATGATTATTTGGAGAATACAAAAGGACTCTCCAATCTTATCTGGGTATGGGACATGCAGGATTTAGATTATAATTGGAGCGGATATAATCCAGGTAATGATTATTGGGATATCTTCGCACTGGATGTTTATAATGGAGACGGATTTACGACTCAAAAATATAATACAGCTCTTTCCGTTGCAGGAAACAAACCAATTGCCATTGGTGAATGCGCGACTCTTCCAACGGCAAGTTTATTGGCATCACAACCCAGGTGGGTATTTGTAATGAGCTGGGCGGAGATGACCTTTGATTATAATTCCAACGCTGCAATACAGAATCTGTATTGGGCACAGAATGTTATCGTACGCAATGAGCTGCCGGATTTTTAAATAGGATACTAAATGAAGCAGAAGGTCTAAAAATAATTCGGCTATAAAGAAATTATGAAACAATGATTGTAATAACCGACATAGTATTTGTGTCTTAACGGCATAATTATTATGTCGGTTTCTTTATGAACTAAATAATTGCATATAAATACAAAGTGGCGCAATTACTTTTGATTCCTGATTATGATAATATACAGAAAAATATCTATATAAGGAGAGTTGGAATGAAAAAACCTGTCATTCGATATTCAAAAGAACCAGTCATTGTGCCTCAATTTGGTTGCAGCTGGGCAGATACGATGGTGTTAAATCCAGCAATTGTAAAGGACCCAGAAACTAACACAATTCATATGCTTTTCCGGGCAACGGGACCTTGGCCGCAAAAAAATCTAAGAGGATTATCCGATCCGTATCCTATCTTTTTGGGGTATGCAAAGAGTGAAGATAATGGGGAAACCTGGGATGTGGATTTTAGCAGACCAGCCTTAGCTCCGGCTTTGGAATACGAGATTGACAGGTTGTACATAACAGATGACGTGGGCGACAAGGTAGTAAACTATGCCAATGGGTGTATCGAAGATCCTAGAATTTTTACGGTGGAGGGTGAGTACTACTTAACCACTGCTTGTCGGATGTTTCCGCCGGGACCTTACTGGGAGGGAGATATGAGAAGAGATAATCTGCCGGATTGGGCTATGAAAGAAGATAATCCTTTTGGAACCGCAGCCTATAAAAATGACACAACTACCGTTTTATTTAAGCTAAATCTCAATAAATTGAAAGAAAAAGATTATGATCAAGCCTTTCAATATGTATGTACTTTGACGGATGGTAATCTCACTGATAACAGAGATGTTTTTTTCTTTCCTGAAAAAATGAAAATTAACGGAAGGTTACAGCATGTAATGCTTCATAGGCCGCATGATCCGGATGTATTTGAAGCAGGAAAAGGAATTCATAAGCCTTCCATGTTTTTAGCGGCAGCAGATAATTTCAGGGATTTTGTGACTGATAAGGCAACTAATGAATTACTGGCAATAGGTATCTTTGAATGGGAGGACGAAAGAATTGGAGCCAGCTTTCCTCCTATTGGACTAAACAATGGAGAGTGGTTGGTTTCGTATCATGGTAAGAAGCTGCCTGAGTTTGGATATACGCAATCCTTTATGATTTTAAAAGAACAAGAGAATGGTTTCCCCAAAATAATACATAGATGCTCTACAAGATTGATTTATGCGAAACAGGAATGGGAACTTCCGGATAAGTTCGCCTGCCCCTGTATATTTACAACAGGAGGAATTGTAAAAGATGGTGAATTGATTATGTCCTACGGAGCGGCAGATCAAAAGGTGGGAATTGCCTGGGCTAATTTTGATGAGATTGTGGATTATATCCGTACCTTCGATTCAAACGGTAATCAAACGGTAATCAAAGTTTATAGAGAGGATTTATAATAAAAACTTTATTATTTTAAGAAATTTAATTAAAGAGGAGAAGTGAAATGAAATCAAAAAAAGGGAAAAGATTAGTTGTCTCTATGCTATTATTAACTTTTCTAGGTGGATTAGTTGAACCTGACACAGGTGTAATAAAAGTAGTAAGTGCCGAGGACTCCACCACCGTTTTTTTATCCAAGTTCGGGGATGTTGAACTGGACACAACGGACGGAAAAGAGTTCCAAACTGTTTTTACGGATTACATCACAGTGGATGAAACACAATTAATGGAGGGCGAGAATGAGTTTAAGTTTGTGTCTTTAAATTATCCGCAAGCTACATCAGACAATCCCTGGGAACAAGCAAATGCATTGAAGACGATTATGGCTATGGGAGGAAAAGTTACAAGAACCTATACCATTCCGGTTACGAATGGAAATAATGATGGAAAAGCTTATGTCACAGGTGTTGACTCGGAGGGTAACATTACTTTTAATGAGAATGCCTTAAACAAATTGGATAGCTTGCTGGCACTCGCGAATAAATATGGAGTTCGCGTCATCATTCCTTTGGTAGATCATTGGCATTGGGTTGGTGGAATAGACGGTTATGTTAAGTTGGCAGGTATACCAATTAATACCACCTCGAGTTTGGATCCAAATGCCTGGCAGTTTTACACCAACGCGAAAGCAAGAAATTATTTTAAGCAGATGATATCGCATTTGATGGAAAGAACTAATTCTGTATCCGGTATCAAATACAAGGATGATCCTGCAGTTATCTGTTGGGAAACAGGAAATGAGCTGGCAGCATATGATGATACAGCTAATCCTAAATTTCCACAGGAATGGACAACCGATATCGCAGCGCATCTTAAGAGCACCGGTATCCATCAATTGGTTTTAGATGGTAAGATGGACGCAACCGCAGAATCTTTAAAGGACCCCAATGTAGATATCTTAGGAAGCCATTATTATACAGGATATTATCCGGATAAGACAAGAAAGGATACGATACTGTCTCACAATACCGGTAATACTCAGGCACTGGATCATGAAGGCAATCCGTTGCCCGGAAAACCTTTTATCCTTGGTGAATTTGGTGCGTACACCAAAGTGGAGGATGTAAATAAGGTGTTTGATGCTGGTCTTGAGGTCGGTACAAACGGTATGATGATGTGGAGCTTAAGAGCTCACAAAGATGGGTATGGATACTACTTTCATTCAGAAGACCCTGGAAACTGGGCGGCATATCATTGGCCGGGCTTCCCTTCTGGAGATTATTATGATGAGACAAAAATCGTAAGAAGCATTTATGCTTATGCATCGTTATTGAACGGAGAGGCTGCTACTATAGAAGAAGCCAGAATGTTACCGATTCCGGCACCGGAGACAGAGGAGCCTCCCCTGTTATATGGAATTACTACGGTAGGAGATATTAAGTGGCGCGGTGTTGTTGGCGGTGCCTGGTATGAAATTCAGAGAGCGGATGGAACCAGTCCTGAGGAAGGCGATTGGGTAACTATTGCGGATGAAGCAGATTATGTTTATGATTCAGGCCGTAACTGGGAAAACAAAGAGATTCCCTGCATTGCCGGTTACCATGATGAAACAGCAATTACCGGACAAACCTACTCGTATCGTTTAAGAGCTTGTAATGAATCAGGAACCGGGTTATGGTCTAATATTGAATCTGTTGAAGCAGCAAACCATATTGTTGTGGATGATCTGGATATGATTGCAGTATCCAGTTCGGATCAAAATCCATCTGAGATTCGTAATGTTTACAGCTATGATCATTCAAAAAATGTAACAGTTTCCGGTGGTGTTCTTCAAAATACCAGTGAGACAGAAGGCTACATTACATATAATGCCACAATTCCGATGACTTCCATCGAGATAAAAACAAAGAATACACCGGAAGTTGCACCAAAGGTAATGGTATCCGGTAATG
>JASGEU010000096.1:0-5730 GCA_047606065.1 Mobilitalea sp. | reverse complement strand
TAACAACATTGGTTTTGATGGATCAATACATAGAAAATTTAACTATTTTTACAGACTATGGATATCCCATATCAACGACTGGAAGTTTTAAAGATAAAGCTCCATATGAAGAATTTATGAAAACAGAGGAAGCTGTTCACATTTCAAAAGATGTTTGGGTTGGTCTGCACTCCTATGTAGATACACAACTTGGGTTGAGTACATCAAAGTATTCATTATCATATATAAAGCAATATGTTAATAATTACAGTAAAAAATCAGGATTTATTATAATAGATGTAAGTATGAAGGTTATAACTGATGCATTAGCATCCATGGATCTTCCAGAGGGTAGTCAAGTTGCTTTTATTACACCAGAAGGAAGAGAGATTACAGCGACAGGAAATAGTTCGGAAAATATTTTCTTCGGTACAGATTATTATATGCAAGGTGTTAATCAGGAAAATAGTACCTGGAGCACAGACGTGGAATTAGACGGTGAAATGAATTTATATATATGCTCAAAAATAGGCACGACTGGAGCAATGGTAGCTGCATTGGTACCATACTCCTCAATTACGAGTCAAGCCGATAACATTAAATATATTACAATAATAATTATTGTCTTAGCAACACTAATTTCTGGATTTATAGGTGTCATTGTTTCATCTGGCATTAGTGGTAATATTAAAACAATTATAGAGGTATTACTGAAAGCGGCTGATGGAGACTTAACGAAAAGAGTAAAAACAAGGCGTAAGGATGAATTTTATGTGTTGAGTGAAAGTATTAATCATATGATTAATAATGTAAAAGATCTTATTGCAAAGACATCTAAAGTTAGTGAAAATGTTAGTTCGTCTGCTGAAAATGTAACACAAAATTCGGAGCTGCTATTAACTGCATCTAAGGATATAACAGCTGCAATTAATGAAATTCAACAGGGTATTACACAGCAAGCGGCGGATGCACAACAGTGCTTACAGCAAACAGACAATCTAGCGAAGCAAATAGATATTGTCTATGATAACTCGCTTGCAATTGAGCTGATAACAGCTAATACCAAGCAAATAGTAACGGATGGAATTACGGAAATTGATCAATTAAATGACGCAACAAAAGCTAATATTCAAATAAGTAATGATACTATTATTAATATAGAAGAATTAGTAGCGGAGTCAAATGCGATAACAGAGATTATTGCTGTAATTAATGATATTGCGGAGCAGACAAATCTGTTATCCCTTAATGCATCTATTGAAGCTGCAAGGGCTGGCGATGCTGGGAGGGGCTTTTCCGTGGTTGCAGATGAAATTAGAAAATTATCAGTAAAATCCGTTAATTCCGCTTCAGAGATCGAAAAAATTGTAAATAGTATTAGTTCGAAAACTCAATCGGCAGTAAATACGGTCATGAAAGCAAGCTCAATTTCAAAAAAAACCGAGGATAGGCTTTTAAATGTCATACAGCTTTTTAACAATATAAATACTATGGTTGATGATTTGGCTGTAAAAATGAGAAATATAGCAGAAGGAATTAGCGATATTGATAAAGCTAAGAACGATACATTAAATGCAATTGAAAGTATATCTGCAGTTGCGGAAGAGACATCAGCAGCATCTCAAGAAGTAGATGCAACAGCCCAGCAACAATTGGAAGCAGTTACAAGGCTGAATGAGGCTTCAAAAGTTATGAATGATGACTCCTCTGACCTTAAAACAACAATTACAATATTTAAAATTGACTAATAAGTTATAATTAAGTAATATCTTAAGCTAGTACTATCAAATAAAGTTTATATTAGATAAATACACTAATTAAGGCCAAAACAAATAATGTTTTAGGCTTTTTTAGTTCACGACAAGATGAAACGACTTGTATTATGGCTAAATAATGATTTACTTATGAGAAAACTTTTTATCAGTAATTATTCAAAAGTATTATTTGACAGAATATAGCAAGCTAAACTATGATAAGTGTAACCAAAAATGTAGATTAAAATAATTCTCAAATAAGGCTAGAAGTATAAAACAATAACAAGGAGGATTTAAAAATGAAATTAGTATATCGAGTACTATTATTTTTACATGTATTTGTAGGTGTAGGTGCTATGGGCGGCGGTTTGATGGCCATACTTAATCCGGAAGGACCTGGGGGAATGCCAACGGATGCCTTGAAATATTCACCTTTTAATGATTTTCTTATACCAGGTATCATTTTATTTGTGTTAATTGGTCTTGGTAATGTTTTTTGCTCACTTTTAATGATTTTTAAAATAAAATATCAGGCTTACATAAGCTGTATCATAAGTGCTGCTTTAGTTATCTGGATTATTGTACAGTGTATTATACTTCGCGCGGTTGTTTCTTTACATATAATATTCTTTATCATTGGACTAGTAGAAGGGGTACTGTCGTTACTCTTATTATTTCAACAACGATTATTCCCCACTAACATTATCATTAATATAATAGAAAGATTGGAAACAAAATATCCTAAAAATAACATGTTTAAAACTGCTGGGAACCTATTTCGAAGTATGAATTAAAAAAAGATGCAGTAATCTTATACTAGAATTTTCTTGTTATAAATGTCCAAAACTCTCAGAACTGGAGTGCATCAGTTTTTTTATCACACTGAGACAATATTCGAATAGATAGATATACGGACTGAAGCAGGAATAGATATCTGCGGGGAATGGAGAAGTGATAATGATATTAATAGAACAATTAATGCAGAAGTATGGGGTCAAGTTTGAAGATATTCAATTATTAAGAGACTGGATAGGACAAGTTTACATTGTAAAAGAAGAGGACAAAAAATATATATTGAAAGTGTTTCGTAAACAGTATACAAATAATGCATTACAGTCAGCGGCTGTAATGCATTATTTAAAATCAAGTGGATTTCCAGTTCCAATCATCGTAGCAACTGTTAATAGTGATCTTTTCTTTCTAACTGATGATGGAAGAATTGCAATTTTATATGAGTATGTTGAAGGCGGTGAACCCAAGCGGAAACATAGTTTGGAGGAATTAGGACATTTGTCTGGACAGATGCGTTGTATAATGGAAAAATACAAAGGTGAACTAGATCATAAGGGTAGAGAATTTTATATTGATCGGTATCTATCAATTTTAAATAAAAAGCATTATAAAGAGACTGATCATTTTAGCGAGATAGGAACAAAACTATGGAATAGGGTGAAAGATAATAAGTTGGAATTCTGTCATGGCGATTTTCATATAGGAAACATGATACATAATAACACCGGAATTATTATATATGACTTTGATGCTTGTGGGATAGCACATCCCTTATATGATATTGCTACTGTATGTGATGGTACGGATTATTTCGATTTATCAAATAGAAATTTTGAAATGGGTATTAGTAGGACTAAGAAGAATGTAGAAATGTTTTTAAAAGGATACAATAAGTATTACAGTGTAAATGATGCTGAACTAAGAAACATATTCGATTATATTGCTATACGTCATTTCGATATTCAGGCAACGATTATTGAGTGCCAGGGTCTGGATTGCGTTGACGAAAGTTTTTTAAATAATCAATATAGTTGGCTTACTAAATGGGAGGATGCCTGTACGAAAGTATGACTAACTTTAGGTTACAGAGATTAAGAAGTAAGTGGGTGTTATCTTTTATGTAAGTAATAAGGTACCAGAATTTATTTTGTTGGGAGGAATTGAAATGAAATTATATTTAACAAGTAGTATCGGTGGGAATTTTATTGAAAATGAAACCAGGAAGGCATGTGCCCTCGATGGATCAAATCATTTTTTAGAGTTGCTTTCAAAAGATTGGACAGGTGAAGTAAAATGTTTAATTTTAAGTTCTGCACCTGAAGAATATCAGATTAATGAAAGTTATAGAAGACTTTTTCTAGAAGCATTTAACTTAAGTAATCTTCCATTAACGATTATTGATGTATGTGATGCAAGGAATGAGGATAGGATAGCTGATATCTTATATGATTACAATGTTATTATATTAGCAGGTGGACATGTTCCCACCCAGAATGCATTTTTTAATAAAATACACTTAAAAGAGTTAATGAAAAAATATGAAGGAATAGTGATTGGAATTAGCGCAGGGAGTATGAATTGTGCCGATATAGTATATGCGCAGCCGGAGTTAGAGGGTGAAGCCATTGATTCATTATACGAAAGATACCTACAGGGATTAGATTTGACCAAGTTAAGTATATTACCACATTTTCAGTATATAAAAGATATCTGTGTGGATGAATTACGGGTACTCGAAGACATTTCCTTACCAGATAGCAAGACCCGTCCTTTCTATGCTCTGGTGGATGGAGCATTTATATTGGTTGAAAATGGTCAAACATTTTTATATGGAGAAGCCTATTGGGTTCAAGATGGAATGATAAGTAAAGTCTGTGATAACGATCAAGTAATGCAAATATTATAGGCTTATCCTACAATAAGATAGGCATTGCAATAGTTTAAAGGGGATTTTATTAAAGATACGAAATGGATACAACTATGTACACCGAATATGTATATAGTATTAATACCATAGAATAGAACAAAACTATGTATTACTGTAAGTTATGAGGGAGTGTTATGAAGAAAATAAAATGGTATGAATTATCTGTGATAGCATTTTTTATTGTTTGTCCATTTATTTCTATAGGTATTGAAATGCAACTATCAAATTCTGCATTTCGTATTTTATTGTTAAAATGGTTTGCATTTTATTCAATTGGATTACGTTTATTATCTGCGGGAATTAAGCAGGTGCTTTCACCAGGTTTTACTGCAAAAGAGATTTTTGAAATTAACGATCCGAAAAGCCATCCTATTATCTTAGAACTTGGTTTTTCAAATATTTGTTTAGGTTTGCTGGGAGTATGCTCCATTGCTATTCATGAATTCAGGCTGGCAGCAGCTTTTGCAGGAGGCATTTATTTTGGACTTGCGGGAAGTATGCATTTATTTAGAAAGAACAAGAATAATATCGAACTCTTTGCTATGGTTTCTGATCTATACATATTCATAGTCTTACTGATCATTATTATAACTAATTTATAAGAATAGTCATAATTAAATACAACAAGAAATTTTACAAGAAAGAAATACAAGAAAGAAATACAAGAAAGAAATACAAGAAAGAAATACAAGAAAGAAATACAAGAAAGAAATACAAGAAAGAAATACAGTAGGAAATCTTATAATAAAGAAATGCTTATTTAAACTGTTATGATTTTGACATTGCAGAACCTGTACTATCTAAGATATTGAGCAAAGGTAATGAGTTAATGAGAATACTAATTACCTATTTTTACTAATTGTAAATAATTGAATATAAAATTAATACAATTTAAGGTTGACTTTATAGTGTGGGTGTGTTACCATATGAATCACCCATTGTGATACATAATAAATATTGATGAAATAGTGTCATTTTGGGTAAGATGTTATGTTTCATAAATTGTAAAAATTGTTTGAAAAATTTATTCAATTTATGATTGACATAATGAAATAAAGATGTTAAGATATAACTCCACCACTGATAACTATTCAATGAAAGCTTGAAAATAAATTTTAAAAAGTAGTTGACATAATAAAGTGGATATGGTAAAGTATACAAGCTGCTTCAAACGAAACAAAGAAACAGCACAACGAACCTTGATAATTGAACAGTGAAACAACCCTGAAAATTCTAAAAAACTTGAGTCTTCACATGAGACTCAAAAATAGATTTTTC
>JASGEU010000095.1:0-36569 GCA_047606065.1 Mobilitalea sp. | reverse complement strand
GTCCTCTGCAATAATAGGCAGCTCCTCACCCAGTTCTTTTTGAATAGCATAGAATAAATCTTTATAGGGACCCTTACGCCATTTACCCTGTACTGCATTTTTAGCACCATAGGGAATTGCATAGTACGCCTCAAAGCCTCTGAAATGATCAATTCTTAAATAATCCACCATTTCCAAGGTATACTTAATTCTTTTAACCCAACACTTAAAGTCCTGTGCCTTATGTACTTCCCAATCATAGAGAGGGTTTCCCCATAATTGACCTGTTTCCGAGAAATAATCCGGCGGTACGCCTGCAACCACTACCGGATAGCCTTCCTTATCCAAGTAGAACAGCTCCTTATTTCCCCAGACATCTGCACTGTCGAAGGCAGTAAAAATCGGAATATCTCCAATAATTGAGATTCCATTTGCATTTGCATATGCTTTAAGATCAAACCACTGTTTATAGAAGATAAACTGAACAAAAGAATAATATCGAACTTCACTTTTTAGTTTATTTCTCCACTTTTCTAATGCCTCCTGTGTTGGAAATGCGATTTCAGAATCCCATTGGCACCACATAACGCCACCATGAGCATCCTTAACTGCCATAAACAAGGCATAATCCTCCAACCACTCCTTCTGTTGTTGGCAAAACGACTCAAACCCCTCAATCATTTTACCATTATTCATACTCTCAAATCGTTTATAAGCCTTACGGAGGAGCTCCAATTTATACTTAATTACTGGTCCAAAATCAATTTTATTCGGGTCCCATTTCCTTGGTTCTAATTCTTGTTCTGTAAGTAAGCCCATTTCTCCTAAAAGCTCCGGACTAATAATTAATGGCTGCCCGGCAAAAGACGAAAAGGACTGGTAAGGCGAATCCCCATATCCGGTTGGACCCAGTGGCAATACCTGCCAAAGTGACTGACCAGCTTCCGCAAGAAAGTCAACGAATTGATATGCATTTGCCCCTAAGTCTCCTATTCCATATAATCCTGGCAATGAAGTCGGATGCAATAGGATACCACCTTTTCTTGCCGAATTTGCAAGGGATTCTACAGATTTTCTTTCCACTTATTAAACCTCCCTATCTATTTTCATCTAATTTATTTTCTTTAAAACCTTAAACCCATAGGGTTTTAGTTCAATTTCGCTCTTAATTACAACCTGTTGATTTGTCCATAGATCTATGAAATTGTTATCTTGAATTTCACCAGGTGATTGAAGGTGCTGACTTTGATTAGAACGATTCATTAATATAAAATAGTTCTCTGTTTCTGTAGCCCTTTGGTAAACAAGAACATCCGGATTCCCCGACTTATAAAAACGTAATCCACCCTCATCTCTTAATACCTTATGTTCTTTTCTAATCCTTATTAATTGTTTCATAAATGACAAAAGCTCTAAATCCTGATCTCCTGTTTTCCAGCGCATCGGACGGCGGCAGTCAGGATCTTGATTTCCCGTCATTCCAACCTCGTTTCCATAATAAATAGAAGGGGCTCCTGTATGCGTCATCATAAATACATAAGCAAGCTTCAGCAGTTCTTTATTTTCACCGGCTTGATACAGAAATCTTGGAGTGTCATGACTATCTAACAAGTTATACATGTGATTATTTACACTTTGGGGATAATAGAAATTCGTACGAATTACTTCCTGTTCAAATTCTATCGAGTTCATCTCCCCTTTTGCAAAAAAGCCGAGAACTGCATCATTCAAAGGATAGTTCATAACTGCATCAAATTGATCTCCACCAAGCCAGGGATTTGCATCATGCCACACTTCACCAACAATATAAACTTCTGGATTCTTCTCCTTGGCAACCTTACGAAATTCTCTCCAGAAGTGATGATCCACTTCATTTGCTACATCCAGTCTCCAGCCATCAATGGCAGTCTCCTCGCTCCAATAGCGAATTACACCCAGCAGGTATTCTTTCATTTCTGGATTCTCAGTATTTAACTTAGGCATACTTGGTGTATAGGCAAAGGTATCAAAATTTAAGTCCTTTGAGGAGCTTAACTCATCCTTTCTATCGTAAACCGGGAATTTGTGAATATGAAACCAATCTTTATAGGGAGAAGCTTCCCCCTTATCAACTACATCCTGGAACTTATCAAAGAAGAAACCGCTGTGATTAAAAACAATATCCAGCATCACTCGTATGCCTCTTTTATGTGCTTTATCCACTAATTCCTTTAGTTTTTCCTTATCTCCAAAGTGGGGATCCACAGATAAGTAATCGATTGTATCATATTTATGATTTGAATCAGATTGAAAAATGGGCGTAAAGTAAATACCATTTATGCCCAGATCCTCTAAGTAGTCCAAATGGTCAATTACTCCCTGCAAGTCACCGCCATAAAAATCCCTGGAAGAAGACAGTGGTTCTTCCCATTCTTTCGTATTCATAGGATCATTGGTTTTGTCACCATTCGCAAAGCGCTCTGGAAAGATTTGATACCAAATCGTATCCTTTACCCATTCCGGTGCATTGTATATATCAATAGAATTAATATATGGAAATGCAAAGAAATTCTTCTGATCCCTTAAATTAGAATCACTGTCTCCTGTAATTTTATTAATCTTGCGTTCACCATACAAGTAGTGCTCTCCATTGCTTTCAAGTCGAAAGGCATACCTCATTCTTCTGAAATCCGGCTCTACTTCAATAAACCAAAGATCATGAACACCATCCGTCCCAACTTTCTCCATCCGTCTATATTGTATAAACCAATTCCATCTGGAGTCTCCTTCAATTCCCTCTTCTTCTCTAAAATCATAAGGATCCCCAAAGACTAAAACCACCTCTTGAACATCATTTACTTTTGTCTGTAACTTTATATGAAGTGTTTTATCATTATAAGCATATGCATAATTACTGCCCGCCTTATGAAATATTGATGATAATTCCATTATTTTCTCCTTCCAACGGTGTCATAAATCTGAATAACTAACCTACTGCTAACTAGCAAGTAGAATTTCACATAATACCCCAAATAAATTCTGACCAAGGTTCATCATATGAAGTTCTGTCATTATTTTAGCGATATTAGAATTTCTCTTAAATAAATAATAAATTCTTTCTTTTAGCTGAAACTCAATCTGAGCTTGATCTAAAAATTGCAGCAACATTTCCTCTGTCTTGTTTCCGCATATCTCCATTATCTCAAATTGTACCGAAAGTTCCTTGGTAACCTCCACACTCTCCACCGTAAGTTCTAATAGATTTGAAGCTACGTCGTATTTTTTTGTAAATTGAAGGATAGTACCACCTAATGTTACACTTATATCTTCACAATCTTGAAATCCAATAAATTTTAATTTATAGTTTCTTCTTTCCGGGATGAGACCAGTATGACCTTCACTGGCACTAATTTTAAAATACTTATTCTTATGCCAATCAAGAATCATTGTGGTCTTTACAAATGCTTCTTTTTTATATTCCAAACTTTCTCCATCATCCTCGTAAAGGCAGAATTGTCCATCTTCGCCGGCAAATATTCTAATCTCCAGCTCCTTCGGATTACTTAAATCATTTAGAATATCACTGCATCCATTCATCGGAATAATACCACCGGCTTTTGCCAGCACAGGGATGGTATCCAACCCTCGATACATTTCCAAATATCGATTTCCTTCATAGATAATTCCTTGAAAGAAATCAATGTAACTTCCTTCCGGCAACCAAACCTTAGTCTTTGCAAGATTTAAAGAATGGTCCATCTTTTCAGTAATTGGTGCTACTATCAGCTCACTGCCAAAATAATATTGATTTCCTACCTCATATGCCTGCGAAATATTGGGAAACTGATAATACATGGGTTGTATCAGCGGTTCTCCCTGCACACTGCTTCTGTAATTCATCGTATAAAGATATGGCAGCATCTGATGCCGTAATTGTAAAAAACGGTTCATAACAGCGTGTGCAATATCATTGTAACGCCAGGGCTCTTTCCCATTAAACATACTTCCAGAACTATGCAGGCGCAGGATTGGTGAGAACACTCCAAACTGCAGCCATCTGGCAGCCAGCTCATCGTCCCTAATACCATCCATATGCCCCCCAATATCGTGGCTCCACCATCCAAAGCCAATGTTAGAGGCTGTCGCCGTAAAATATGGTTGGAATTTCAGACTCTCCCAGGAAATTATTGAATCCCCCGAAAACCCAATGGGATAGCGATGACTTCCAATTCCTGCATATCTGGATAGTATTAATGCTCGTTTTCCATTCCTCTGTAAATCCTGAAAATGAAAATGATTTAACATCCAAAGTGGGTCCAATCCCTCAATCTTTGAGTGGTTTCCCTGCTGCCAGTCAATCCACCAAAAATCCACACCCTCCTTTTCTTTGTCATGGTGCAAATATTTAAAGTACGCTTTTAAAAATTCCTGATTGGTGACATCAAAGGCAATCGGAATTTCACTTTTACTGTCTATTCCCAACTCCTCTGCCATTGCTGTATACATTTCCTCATGAGCCCGAACGCCTTCTGCAGGATGAACATTTAACGTAATTCTTAACCCTTTCTCATGAAGCCATTTCATAAAAGCTTCCGGATCTGGAAATAGTTCTTTATTCCAGGTGTATCCTGTCCATCCGCTTCCAAGCTTAGAATCAAGGTCCGTCAAATGCCAGTCCATATCCATAACTGCAACAGTAAAGGGAAGCTTCTCTTCTTCAAATCTTTCAATTAAGGTACGATAAGATTGTTCGGTGTAACGATAGAATCTGCTCCACCAATTTCCTAATGCATATTTAGGGAGCAGCGGAGTCTCCCCAGTTAATCGGTAGAAATCTTTTAAACATTGCTTATAATTTCTTCCATATCCCAAAAAATAAAGATCAATAACACCCTTTCGTCTTTGTTCCAGCCAACCCTCCTCAGTAAGGAGAAAGGAATTACTGTCATCTATGATAGAAAATCCATTCTGTGATAAGATGCCCTGTTCTAATTCTATTTCTCCGTCCACACCATCCAGAGTTCTTGCTGTGCCTTTTAAGTCCTTCACAGGGTCCGAGTAATTCCAGATACTATGATAGGCCGTCAAATTCCATCTAACCTTAACTGTCAAGCCATTCTTTGAAAATCTTTTTTTGTCATAAAGTATATGAATAGCGTCCGTGATAATCTGCAGGCTGTCATTCTTTTCGATAACTTGAAACTTCTGTGTTTCAAAATCTCTAAAAATCACCGACTGTGTAGCGCGATCCTCAAATCTACCCTCCTCGTCATATTCCATACGTATCAGGTATGGGGTTAGTATTGTAAATCTATAATAATCGCCTCTTACAGTATTCTTCTGTTTACTAAGAGGGCTTGGATTAATCTGATAACTCTTATCCAAGGTGTCCGTCCTTTCCAAGGTTGATAAAAATTAATTATTCCTTATTTGCTCCAGCGCTTAATCCATCTATCAGATATTTCTGAAGGAACAGGTAAAGTATTGCAATAGGTACTGCTACTAATACCGCACCTGCAGCAAACATTGTAAAGTTTGTATTTGTCTGTGTATTAATTAATTCGTATAGCCCTACTGCCAGTGTTTTTCTCTGTGTGGAGGAAATCAAAAAGCTAGGTAAAATATAATCAAACCAAGGAGCCATGAATTGTGTAATTGCCACAAAGGTCAAGATTGGAAACATAATTGGCAAAATAATTCTCGTATAAATCTGCAGCTTACTTGCTCCATCGATCTGTGCTGCTTCATCCAGTGAGGTTGAGACATTTTTCAGGTAACCCTTGATTAGCCAGGTATTATAAGGAATCTGACCAGCAGAATAAATGATAACAAGTGCCAATGGTTGATTAAGCAATCCAAAATTTAAAAATAATACATAAATCGCAATCATTCCCATAAAAGATGGGAACATCTGTAATATTAAAATGGTAAGCAGACCCACTTTCTTACCTGCAAATTTTAATCTTGCAAAAATATAGCCCATGGTTCCTACAAGCACAACGGAAACTATCGTGTTAAGAATAGCAATGGAAAGCGTGTTTAAATACCAACGCTCATAGTCCGTTTCTTTAAATAATCGAATAAAGTTATTCAAAGTCGGGTGCTTGGGAATTGCTGATGCCGAAGCCAGGGATGATCCCGGATTAAAGGCAGATCCAACAATCCAGATAACAGGATACAATATGGATATAGCTAAAATAATCAATAAGGCATAAATTCCAATATAAGCCAGAATATCCTTAATGCGATCTGCTATAGACATGGTATTCGTGCGTTTGCGGCGTTTTTCCATATTAATTGTCCTCCTTAAAAGCATCACTACGTAAAAAGTTCCAGGTTGAAATACCACCGATTAGCAGGAATATGATAATTGACATAACCGAGGCCATATTGTACATTTGAAAATCCTTGGTCATTTTGTAAATCCAGGTAATCAGGATATCCGTATGATCTGCATATTCATAAGCAACATTTCTTGGACCTCCTCCAGTCAGGAAGAAAACAACACCAAAGTTATTGAAATTACCCGCAAAGGACATAATCAACAGTGGTTTTACCTGTGAGAACAGAATAGGGAAGGTTATTTTTCTAAAACATTGCCCAGAGTTTGCTCCATCTACTTTCGCAGCTTCGTATATAGTTTTATCAAAACTTGTTAAAATTCCTGTCATGAGCATCATAAAATAGGGAACACCCAGCCAGAAATTAATGACTACCAAGGTTATTTTCGCAATTACTGCATCGTTCAGCCAAGGTATATTGGCTTCAAGCATTCTGTTTAAAGGACCATAGGTCTGATTCAAAAAGTTTTTAAATACTAATAAGGATACCATACTTGGTATTGCCCAGGGTAAAATTAAAATTGTACGCCACACCTTCTTAAATACCACTCGTTTGTTATTAATAGCAATTGCTACAAGTAGTCCGCCAAAGAAGGTTGTAAAAGTGGAAAGAATAGCCCATATTACTGTCCAGCTGGCTACTCCAAAAAATGTACTTCTCCATCCGGGAAGCTTAAGTATGTGTGAGAAGTTAGCAAAGCCAACCCAGTCAATTAAATCTGCTGGGGGACTATGATAGGCATCCCAGTTTGTAAAGGCAGTTAAGAAAGAAAAGATAATTGGTAAGATAGTTACAAACATAAGAAGAATTAAAGCAGGTGCACTTACAACATAAGCAAAGCCAGTTTCAAACGCCTCTTTGTAAAATTCTTTTGAAGACTGAATGACACCTGTTTTCTTATAACTTAAATAGTTTTCATTGGCATCCTTAATATTCAACAGCCAGATTACCACCAGGATAAGCAGCAAGAAAATGGCTATGATACCCTCAATCATCATAACCGGAGAATTATCACGGAATCTTCCACCAGTTGTATATCCCAAGGTAATAAAGCCATGAATACCCTTTCTAAAAAAGCCATATCCCCAATAGTCTGGTTGTCCTGGAACTCCGGGATTTATAATAGAACTAGTTAGAACCTCTACTAATACATATATAAATTGAAAGCAGAAGAAAAATATTGCTTTGCCCTTTTGCTTATTTTTTAACTGGCCCAATCCGAAAATAAAAAAGGATAGCCAACCAGCAGGTGTCATCTTCTGACCAATAAATTTATGCCACCATTTATTTTTCTTTTTATTCCCCATAGGATTAAATCTCCTTATTTTTGAGAGTGGGTATTGCAAAACGCTCCCTAAGAACGTTCTGCAATACCCTCTTGTTTAAATCAAGCTCATTATTTATTCTTCAGCGGTTTTTCCTGAATTCGCAAGGATGTTTTCATAATCCTGCATGGATTTTGCTTGTGCGTCTTCAACCGTCATCTTTTCGTCAAAGATATTGGTCCATACATCACGAAGAGGATCCCACATATAATTACCTTCCTGAATTACAGGCATTGCATGGGAAAAGGCAGCCTGACTTAAGAAGCCCTGGCTGATAATATCTTCATTTAATCCTGGAACTGTTGAGGAATCACTAACTGCCGGAATCTTGCCCAAGCTGCTATAAATAACATTCATTACTTCCTGACTGGTTAAAAATCTCATTAAATTCATAGCTGCATTTGGATAATTAGTATATATATTCATACCTGTAACCTGTACACCGGAGAAGGTAATAGGCTGTTGGTCATTATTAAATCTAGGCAATTTAATTGCACCATATAAATCAGAAACTTTTGTATCTGCTGTTACGCCAAATTTGCCTGTTTCAGCCCAGGTAGTAAAATTCTTATTAATATCTGAAATTACCCAAGGACCACTAATGGTCATAGCTACTTGACCCTTCTGGAATCGAGATGGTCCTTGATCCCATCCCATATCCTGAATAGTTGCTAAACCAGGGAATAATTTTGAACCATCTTTATTACCATACCAATCCCCTATTACAGATTTGATAGATGAGGTAACTGCAGGTGATGTTATGTCGAATTTCGTAGGATCGTTATTATCCTCACCAAATACTCTATAACCGTCTCTGGTTAATAAGAAATAATTGTGGTATGCATCATACAACTGATATGCAAGAAGTGTATGCTTATCTTCAGCTGCAACCCCTTCTTCTCCCTCACTCTCAAAACGCTCGGAAAGGTAAGGGATTTCAGCTCCTGTACCTGCTAAGTTATTACCCCAGGCTGCAACGCCTGCAAATAATTCTTCAAGATAAATTTCTTCTCTTTCCACCTGCTCCAATAAATTAGCAGCAGTCAGATTAAGTACGGTAGGAAGTGTAGGTAAAGCAGCTAAGATCTGCTTATTATATACTAAAGCAATATTTTCTACACTGGATGGAACCGCATACATATTATCTTCATATAAAGTTACAGCTGTTGCAGAATCCTGCATGATAGATTTAAAATATGTTTCATCACGTTCTGGCATTTGAAATAATAAGCCAGCTTCTCTCATATCAACTACACTGTTATGAGGTATGTATACAACATCTGCTCCAAGTCCAGCAGGACCGTCAAGTTTCATCTTTTCTGCTGTATCCGTTGAACCAACGATTTGATAGGTTAATTCAACATCAGGATACTTTGCATTCCAAAGTTCAACAATTTTTGTAGCATAAACTTCATTGTCATGCCAGAATGTTAATTTTGCATCTTTTTCAAATACATACTCTTGCTTCTCGTCATCCCATTTTAAGTCGTCTTCAAATTTTGCTGTTACTTGCTTTTTACAAGCTGTCATTGAGAAAATCATGGTAATAACTAGTAAAACTACTAATAATTTTTTCATTTCATATCCTCCCGCGTTTTGACTATAATTTAGGTTTATCGGTATACCTTTTTCAGCGTAGCATCATTTTTGTGCATTGTCAATATATTTTATGTTTTTTTAACGTCTTTATCGTTAATTTTAATATATTTATATAAAAACATTTTACATCAAGTTTATAAATATGTTATAATCAATTATTAAATTACAAATAATTACAACAAAACAGTTTATCGGTTTACTATGTTTATAAATCAAGTATAAATAGACTTTTGGTATAGCTCAAAATAATAATCAAACTAGCTTCTCACTTGCAATTTGTAAGAAAATAGATAATAATAGTAGTTATGGAGGGGTGTAACATGTCGATTATAAAAGAAATAGCTGCCGAAGCAGGTGTCAGCGTAATGACCGTTTATAATGTAATCAACGGTAATCATGCCAGGGTTTCGGACAAGAATATAGAGTTAATTAATGAATTGATCAAGAAGAAGCATTATGTACCAAACCTGTCAGCAAAAAGTTTAACTGTAAAATCCACAAAGATCATTGGTGTCATTATCCCTCTGGGAGAAGGCGATTATAATTTTTTCAGAGATCCTTACTTAAGTGAATTAATTGGTGTTGTGGAGCATTCGGTCAGAAGGAAGGGCTATTATGCAATGATTCGATCTGTCAGCAGTGCATCCGATGTTTCAAACCTACTCAAAACCTGGAATATGGATGGCGCTATTTTTCTGCTTCCTCACTATGATAAAATAGTACGTAAAATAATAGCACACAACGATTTACCAATGGTTTTTCTTGACAGTTATTCTGATAATCCAGATATCTTGAGTGTAGGTATTAATGATTTTAAAGGCGGATATATTGCTACAAAATACTTGATTAGCATGGGACACAGGAATATTGCCTTTGTTGGTCCTATTGAATCGGAGGAAGTGGACAGCGTCGTTAATCAACGCTTTAAAGGTTACAAAACCGCTTTAAAGGAATCAAATATTGATTTTCAAGAATCCTTTGTATATACTGCTATGCCAATCTATGAAACTGGCGTTGTTGTTGGGCGCGAATTAAGCGAGCGCAGGGGTGAAATCACTGCCGTTCTTGCCTCCGCAGACATCATGGCTATTGGTATCATGGAAGGTGCACGCAGGAATGGATATGTAATTCCAAAAGACCTATCGATTGTTGGCTTTGATAATATTGAGAGTGCGATTTACCCCAGTCCCAAATTGACTACTATATCGCAAAACATCACTGCAAAAGCAGAATGCGCATTCGAGCTTCTAATGGAGCAAATTGACACCGGAACTGTAGCACAAAGAAGAATTATATTAGATGTAGAGATTACTGAAAGACAGTCCGTAATACCGTTGGAGAATTAGAGCTTTTTCATAAAATTCCAGGAATAATCTTTATATTAAATATGGATACAAAAGACGCCAAAGGTTATACTCCGATGGCGTCTTTTATAGATTTCACTATAATACTTTTAAGCTCTCTTTATTTTATTCTTGCCCATTATAGTTACACCAAGTAATGCCATAATAGAACCAGCCGCAAATATAGTTCCATTTGAGTCAGCACCGGTTTTAGGTATTTCTTCCGTTCCCTCTTCCAGAGTGTTCATTATTCCAAAACTGTCAATAACATAGGGTTCTCCATCATTTTTACTCTGGTCTATTTCATAAACAATAGCAGTAAGCTTGTTTCCATCAATATTAAATTCTACAAAGTTCTGAATTTGGCTGCGAACCGGTCTTGATGGGTCACTTGGATCCGGGCCATATTGAGCTGCACTGTGCTCGTTGGCAACTTCAAACAAATCATAATATTCCTGCTCAATTTCAGTATTCTTATAATAAACCTTTGGACCTGCGGTGCTTGGTATCATATAAACAGCTCCCTCAGGATTAATTGAGTATTCTACTTGGATTCCATTATATTCGCCAATGACTTTTTCTGCTTCGGCAGCCACGCCATTAGCAATTGGCTTAGTACGTGCATAAATATGATCATGCCCTTGTAATACTAAATCAATTCCTAACTCATAAAAGAGTGGAGGAACCGTTTCTCTTACACCATTTGTTCCCATAATATCCTCGTCCGTCGCATGGTTAGAGGTGGTGTACGGTCCTTTATGCATTACAGCAACAATCCAATCAATGTTCTCATCTGCATTAGCAATTGCTGCATCTTCTTTTAACCAATTAATTTGCTCTACTGAAAAGTTACGGAATTCTTCTGAATCTTCGTTATTATTTAAAATTATAAAATGCGTATTTTCATAGTTATAGGAATAATATGCACCAGTTTCAGTTGAAGAACCCGCTGGAGTATCTAAGTTAAAATGCTCAATGAAAGACATAGGATCCTCGTCATGGTTACCAGCAACACCTACCAATGTTGTATTTAATAAAGTATTATCAGCAGCATCCAAAACCCATCCCCACTGCTCTTCTATAATACCTGCATCTACAATATCTCCATTAATTATAATAAATTCCGAATCTTTTACTGTATCACTGGCTTTTTCAAAGGTATCTGCCGACAGTTCCGCTTCAATCTCAGTTTTCGCCTGTGTATCTGCCAGGTCAATGAAAGTGAATTTGCCATCATCATTCGATGTGATAAAACTACCAACATCACTCCAAAGGTCAAGTGAAGCATCCCCTACTCTGAATTGATATTCTGTACCTGGCTCTAACCCTGTGGCATCTGCCTTATGCACCACATATTCTGGAGCATTTGTTGATCTTGAATATGTGCCGGCAAATGTGAAAGCATTACTAAAATCAGGTTCTTCTAAATCCGTTTTTTCTATTATTTGAAGATCACTATTAGCGGATGCCTGTGTTGTATACCAGGTAAATCCTTTTTCTGTCTTAGTATCACCTTTCATGGAAACTACAACTCTGGATACATTTCCCACCTCAACCTCTGTATTTGGAATTGGCGTTTTTGAATAATCAATAATTACAGGAGCTTCTTGTAACCCAGTAATGCTCATTTCAAACCATAAATCAGAGCTGTCACCACCATCCTGATGTATTTCTGCTGATATAGTGTTAACTCCGGTCTGTAGTATATCAACTGGCAAATAAAAGGTTTCTTCTTTTTTAGAGAATTTAGCAGGAGTATTGAAATTCACTTCCTCTTCTACATCAATTCCTTTTCGAAATGCTTCTTGTCCATTAATATATACCACTGCACCATCATCAACATGTATGTAGATTTCTAAAGCTTCTAATCCTTCCAAAGATTCCACATCAATTTTGGTTACTGCATATGTGGTCATATACTTATTATCTTCATCATCACCATAACCAATTTCAGTTCCAAGTAAAACTTCAGGATTTGTTTCAGATACTGCATCTCCAAAGCCTATCGGTGCAATTCCCGTTTTCCAATCAGTAATATCGTAATCTTCTTTTATCCATTCTGTACCTAAATCAATTCCCTCATCATTGTAACTCCATTCCACATCAATAGGTAAAAGTACTTTTTCACTTTCTTCAGCAAAGGACAAGGCAGAAAAGCTACTAGCAACAAACAGAGAAACCAAACTAAAGCTAATTACTTTTTTAAAATTTCTTGATAATCTCATTCCTATTCCTCCTATTTTTTAACAATGTAGTAACAGCTTTATCCTACCAATTATTATTGGATAAAACGTACATGTTTATGTTATAAATTAGTGAAATTCACCTTAAATATAAAATGAAACACAGTGCCGCCTTTTACTATGTCATTCATTGTTTATATATTTTAATTTTTCAAATAAATTATCTGGCAATTTGTAAATTATGGTAGTATAATGTAAAAATACTTAAATTTGTACATCGCAGAAAGGAAGTGATTAAAATGTTATCTTTTTTCAAAGAAATGCATTGGAATTATCTGATTAATTTATCGTTGAGCTTTAAAATAATTATAATCACAATTTTAATTTGTATTTTAGCTTATACCTACTATCGATTTATACATTTTAAATTCAGAGTCCATCTACCACCTGAGTTCGCAAATACCAATGACAATCTTGGTCAGCGTGAGTGGGAGCAACAGATGGCAAAATTATCTGAGAGCCATAAGCACGTTAAGCTATTACGTTTTAACTTCATGTTAGTTAATTCTAACAAAATTGCTTACAAAAAATTAAAGCGCATCAGGAAAAATATATCTGAGATATCCTCGGATATCATATCTTTAATACCTGCTGCACGTTGGTTATTTGACAATTTTCAAATGATGTATCGAGAAATTAAGAAAGTAAGAATCTCCGGAACAAGCTATGAGGTTCTGCCAATCCTTAGGACCAAGGAATACCGTGGCTATCCTCGAATTTATGTGGTTGCTAAGAAGATGGTAGCCCTTTCTGGTGGACATCTTGACGAGACGAATATTTCCATTATGATGAATGCCTATCAAAAAGAAATTTCATTAACTGATAAAGAGATATGGGTTCTGCCTGAAATGATTGGCTTCTGCCTGTTAGAAAGTATTATCGAAGTATCAGAAGATGTCGTTCATATAATGAAGATCAAATCAAAAGCTGATAAATTTGTTAAGGAAAAGTTAGCAGCCAGGCAGGGTATCCCAGATATCACCTCACTGCTTTGCGATATAGATTCAGACTATAAAAATAACTACTCCTTCCACGCCCATGTCATTTATCTTTTAAGAAGTATGTCTTTTGAAGATGAAGCCATACAAAGGTATGTGTCCTATCATTTCAAAATAAAGGGAAAGCACTTTATGCCTTCCAGAGTATTTTCAGAGGAAGGAAAACTTGAATCCTTCCTTGAGTCAAATATCCATTCTTTTATCTCTAGTCTTCGAGAAATTAACGAAGTAGATGAAGAAAGGTTTTTTGAAGAGTTTTCTACCCTTGAACGTATCTTATCAAAGGATCCCGATGGGGTTTATTCTAGAATGGATTCGGAGAGTAAAGGTATCTATCGCGGTGAAATTGTTAAGCTATCCCTGAAATATAGAATTGACGAAGATAAGATTGCAGAGGCTTGTCTCGCACTAGCCAGGGAAGGAAGAAGGGATTTAAATGGCTCACGGCATGTAGGAGCTTATCTTTTAGAAAATGGACAAGTTCTGCTAAAGGCAAAAATACTAGATAAACCGATACCCCAAAAAATAAGAAAAAAACAAAATATTAGAGGCTTCTTATATTTTCTATGTGCCTTCCTAATTCTTTTATCCCTTTGCTCGTTTATCAGTTATATGCTGAAGAGTTTTGGTAATATTGACACTCTCTCCTTATACATAATTGTTCTAGTAATTGCTCTTCCACTGCTGCTGGGTATAGCGTTAGAAATCACCAATCATATTTTCACAAGACGACTGCCCGTAAAGAAACTGCCATCCCTTGATTATCTAAGAGGTATTCCTGACGCAGCCAGAACCTTTGTGGTAATGCCTGTAATTGTTAATTCAAAGGAGCAATGTAACGAGTACCTTGATCGACTCGAAAAACATTATTTAGCAAACCGTCAAGCCAACTTATACTTTGCTCTTCTTGTAGACTATGAAGACGCTCCAAAACTCATTATGCCAAAAGACCAGGTTCTAAGTCAGACCCTTATTAATCGGGTTCATGATCTTAACGAGCTTTATACCTCTGACCATCAGAAATTTTCCCTGTTTATCAGGAACCGTAAATGGAATAAATCAGAAGGCTGTTACATGTGCTGGGAACGCAAAAGAGGCAAGTTAGAGGAATTCAATAGTTTACTTCGTGGAAACAGAAAAGAGAATACCAGTTTCTCAACTTTATTATGTGACAAACAATTACTTGATACTTTTAAATATGTTATTACCTTAGATGCCGATTCTAATCTCATGCGTGACAATGCTGCTAAATTTGTAGGATTGATTGATCATCCTCTGAATAAGCCTGTTATTAATCCGATAAGCAGAAAGGTAGTGGAAGGCTATGGCATTATTCAACCCACAATTCGAAATCATATTGTTGATAAGAATAGCAGCCGTTTCCCCGAAATATTTGGAGGAGAATCTGGCTTAGCTCATTACTCATCTGTGATATCCGATATCTATCAGGATATCTTTAAAGAAGGAGTATATACCGGAAAAGGGATTTATGATATTGAAGCCTTTCATCGAATTTTAGACAATACCATACCTGAGAACAGTATTTTAAGTCATGACCTGCTGGAAAGCTGTTATGTTAGAACTGCTTTTTCCAGTAGTGTTAAAATAATGGACACCTTCCCCAGTAGTGTTCTGTCTTTTACAAAAAGAGAACACAGATGGATAAGGGGTGACTGGCAGCTGCTACCTTGGTTGTTCAGGAATAAGACCCCAAACGGAAGAACCATGAATGCTATATCGAAATGGAAAATGTTTGATAATTTAAGACGCAGTATGGTACCCATGAGTAAAACACTTTTTATCATATTAAACTTAGCTATATTACCAAATGTTTATTACCTATGGTTACCCTTGGTCTTCTTTTCGGATCTACTAACCTTAGTCACCTTATTATTTGCAATTATTACTCAAAAGATAAAACGCCCAATGCTTGCCATAGTATACAAGGGTTTATTTAAAGATATTAAAATCATATTTGAGCGGGCATTTCTGGAATTTGTTCTTATTCCTTATAGAGCCTATATTGCGACAGATGCCATAATAAGAACACTTTTCAGAGTGGTTGTAAGTAAAAAAGATCTTCTAAAGTGGAACGCCTCAGAAACAGTAGATGCTTCTATTACTAACACAAAGAAAGGCTACTTCCTTCATATGTGGTCTTCTCTTCTCCCAGCTTTCGTTCTCTTAACCCTGCTGGTGATAAAGGGAGTCCCCACTTTCGGGATTGTACTATTCGGAGGAATCACACTTACTTGGAGTTTTTCTTTTCTTATTGCATATTACATAAGCCAACCAAGAAAATCTGCTCCACAATTGGAATTATCAGAGCAGAAAGAGCTGCTTTTAGAGACAGCTCGCAGAACCTGGAGATTTTTTAAGGATCACGGAACAAAGGAAAACAACTGGTTATGTCCAGATAATTATCAAATTGCCCATGTTGAAAAAATCAGTGATAAAACATCCCCTACAAACATTGGACTTCAATTTCTTTCAATTTTAACTGCAAAGGATCTTGGCTATGAGACCTTAGGATCAACGATAGAAGCAATTGAAAATTTACTGGACACTGTAGTTAGACTGCCTAAATGGAAAGGACATCTTTACAATTGGTATAACATACATACGCTTAACGTACTAAATCCTGAGTATATTTCAACCGTTGACAGCGGAAACTTTCTGGGACACTTAATAGCCCTCAAAAATGGACTTTTAGAACAGGTTGAAACACCTATATTCTCCGATAGCCTGATTAATGAAATAAGGTATTCTATCAAACTCTGTGACAGCGATACCGATTTAAAAGATGACTACTCCACAACAGGTGAATTGGTAGAGGATCTTGCCAGAATAAGAACTCTGCTAATTAATAAAGAGCAGCTCCCAATCGAAAATTCTGCCTGGATTAGAGAACTATTTCGTAACATGGAATTAATCATAAATGAAGCAGACCGTTTTAAACTAAGAGCAATTCCCTTTTTCGTTAAACCATCTTTAAAACTGTTAGCTTTAAATGGTAACAAAGAAGCAAAAGCTATGATAGAAAGAATAGTAAGGCTTAGTTATACAGTTGATGATCTTCTCGAGAACGCAGACTTTAACTTTTTATACAACGAGAAACGTATGCTGTTTCACATCGGGTATCATGTGGCGGCCGGCACATTAGATAAGGGTTGCTATGATTTAATGGCATCCGAATCGTCACTTACAAGTTTTGTTGCCGTAGCCAAAGGTGCTGTTCCTTTAAAACACTGGTACAAACTGGGAAGGCCGCTTACTATGGTCAAAGGCTTACCGTGTTTTGTTTCCTGGAGCGGTACAATGTTTGAATATCTCATGCCTAATCTGGTTATGAAGGAGTATGATGGCTCCGTATTTGCGCAGACTTCCAAAGCGGCGGTATTAAAGCAAATAAAGTATGCAAAGCGTATGAACATCCCTTGGGGTATATCTGAATCCCAATATTATCGTTTTGATTTGGATTCTAATTATCAGTATAAAGCTTTTGGCGTTCCACAGCTTAGACTACAGCCAGCCCTTAAGAACTCCTTAGTAGTAGCTCCTTATGCTACTCTTCTGGCACTAGATTATGCAACCGAGGATTGTTTTTCAAATCTTAAGAAAATGTCTGGACTAGGTGCCTTTGGTGTATACGGATATTATGAAGCAATTGATTTTAATAGTCCTGATTCGTTGGCTATGACACCTTACTGTATCGTAAAGTCTTATATGGCACATCATCAAGGCATGAATCTTGTAGCAATTAACAACTTTCTAAACGAAGGTATCATGAGAAAAAGATTTCATGCCGAGGCAATTGTAAAGGCTACTGAGGTATTGCTGGAGGAAAAACGTCAATCTCACTTTATTTCAATTGCCAGAAAAGGATATACCATCAAATTAGAAAAAATACATTTTAAAGAAGATGTATTAAGTAATAGATATGTTAATAAAGTAGCTCCTAAAATACCGGTTGCCAGTTATTTATCCAACAATAAATACGCCCTTATGATTACATCTGATGGTGATGGCTTCAGTAATTATAATGACATGATGCTATATCGATGGAGAGCGGATCTCTATGCCAACACCGGTAATTACATCTATATTAAAGATATTAATTCCGATAAGTTTTGGAGTGCTGCCTATAATCCCACTAAAACAGAACCCGATGAGTATCAAGCAGTCTTCTCTCCTCATCAGGCGGAGTTTAAAAGAATAGACGGTGAGATATCTTCTCACACAACAGTTAGCATATCACCAGACCACAACTTAGAAATTCGTAAACTCACACTTACAAATAACAGTAAGGAAGAAAAACAAATTGAAATTACCAGTTATCTTGAGGTAGTTGGAGATAGTTATCTCGCCGAGTTAAGTCATCCTGCCTTTAATAAGCTCTTCATAGAAAGTGAGTTTTTAGAGGATCACTCAGTATTCTTATCCAGGAGGCGCGGCGGCAAAGGTGGTGGCAACCCCTACATTATGCATATGGTTAAGCCCCAGATAAAACTAATGAAGCATGTGGAATATGAGAACGACAGACTTAAGTTTATAGGCAGGAACAACACCCTTCAAAACCCGGATGCAGTGGTACATAGCATAATACTTTCGAATAACACAGGATTTTGCAATGATCCGATTATGAGCTTGAGGGTAAATATAACCTTAGGTGTTGATGAAACTGCCAGTCTCTCTTTTATCACAGGTGTATGTGACAGCAAAGAGGAAGCAGTGAGAATCAGCGAAGAACTAAGTGTTACCTATCGAATCGATGATATTCTTAAAAAGTTTAGATTACAAAGTGAACTTGAGCTTAAATATCTCGATATTACCAGACCGCAGCTGAATGCCTTCCAGGACTTAATAAGTCCAATCTTTTATCCGTCCAGCTATTACAGAGGTCCAGTTGAAAATATCAGGAGAAATTGGAAAAACCAAAGCTTCTTATGGAAATTTGGTGTGTCCGGTGATAATCCTGTATTACTGCTAAGAGTAAAATCCATTGAAGATACTGGAATTATAAAAAGTGTACTAAAAGCATATGAGTATTTCAGAATTAATCATCTTAAGGTGGATCTCATCATATTAAGCGAGGCTAAACATGGATATATGCAGGAGCTTACAGATTTGCTAAATGATATGACAAGTTCCCTTAAGATATACGATGCAAGTCGAGAAAAGCCCAGTCTCTTCATACTTCATGCTTATCAGATGATACCAGCCGAGCTGGATTTACTCTTTACTGTTGCAAGAGTTGTTTTCTCCGAAAAGACAGGTATTAATTTTAGAAATGTTAAGGAAAATTCAAAAGAAGTAAAATCTGAAGATTACTCATAAGGAATTGGCTTAGTTTGATAAATATAATTTAACCTGCAAACTAACAGTAGCAGGTACCATGAAAGGTTGGTGATTGAAATGAATTCTTTAAATATACAAAAAATTGATAATACAGCAACATCTTCTCATTCTCTTCCACCTGAAACAGAATATGAATTTTTCAATGGTTTTGGTGGTTTTGTTGAAAAGGGAAAAGAATACGAGATTCTGCTGGAGGGAAATAACAAACCTCCAGCTCCCTGGATCAATGTAATAGCAAATAAGAACTTTGGCTTCTTCGTATCTGAATCTGGAGCAGGGTTTACCTGGGCGGGTAACAGCAGAGAAAATAAGATAACGCCCTGGTCAAATGACCCGGTTAGTGATAAAGCCTCTGAGGCAATTTACATCAAAGATGAAGTAACTGGCAAGGTTATGACTCCCATGTCTCTTGGAAGAACAGACCGGGGAAGTTACCGGGTAAGGCATGGCTTCGGATATTCCATATTTCATCATGAAGAAGAAAACATTACTCAGGAACTAACAGTATTCACTCCACTGGAGGAACCTGTAAAGCTTTGGGAGCTTAGGCTAACCAATAACTCTGACAGAGAAAGGTATTTGAGCCTTACCTATTATGTGGAGTGGGTGCTCGGTGCCTTAAGAGACCAGACGAATCCATATATTTTGTCTGATTATAGTAATGAACATGAATTTTTAAGTGCAAAAAGTATCTATAATTATAATTTTCATAAACATAATGCTTTTATTTTCTCCAGTGAAATGATAACCGGATACACTGGTGACAGGCAGGAATTCTTTGGTTTAAAAGGAGGAATCTTAAATCCGCGGGGACTGGATATTAAATTATCAAACAGTACAGGGGTATGCTATGATGCCTGCGGCACCATCCAAGTATCCATTGCCATTAAACCCGGGGAATGCAAGACAGTAATCTTTGGTCTGGGACAAAGTGATGATTTTAAAGAGATCAGCAGACTAAGACATAAGTATAAGGATATATCAAAAGTCAACCTGGAGCTTAATCAAGTAAAGAATTACTGGGAAAAGACCTTAGGAACGATTCAGGTCAAGACGAACGATCGTGCCATTGACATTGTGGTAAATGGCTGGCTTTTGTACCAGACCATATCTTGCAGGATCAACGCAAGAGCTGCCTTTTATCAATGTGGCGGAGCCTATGGATACAGAGATCAGCTCCAGGATGCCCTCTCTCTTTTGTACACAGATCCAGATGCCTTAAAAAGGCAGATTCTCATTGCTGCCAGCAGGCAATTTGAAGAGGGTGATGTACAGCATTGGTGGCATCCTCCCATGGGAATTGGAGTTCGAACAAGAATATCGGATGATCTGTTATGGCTGCCCTATGCTACTGCTGCCTATATTCGTTGTACCGGAGATTATTCTATCCTAAAAGAAACGGTTCCTTACCTGAAAGGCCCCTTGTTGGAGGAAAATCAACACGATGTAATGTTCACTCCTGAAGAATCAGATATGACAGGAACGATATATGAGCATTGCAAGAAAACAATACTGTATACAAAACACGGGATTCACGGTCTCCCTCTTATGGGCGGCGGCGATTGGAATGACGGCATGAATGAAGTCGGAATAAAAGGAACCGGAGAAAGTGTATGGTTAGGATGGTTTTTCTTTACTGTGCTTGGAGACTTTATACCTCTGTGTTATCAGGAGGAGGACCTGGAATTTGCAAAAGAACTGGAGAGTAAAAGAGAAACCCTTAAAATTAGTATTGAAGAAAATACCTGGGACGGTGAATGGTATTTAAGAGCATTTTATGACGACCAAACGAAGCTTGGTTCAAAAGAAAATGATGAATGCAGAATTGATTCCATTAGCCAGTCCTGGAGCGTAATATCTAAAGGCGCCAGAAAGGATAGAGCCTTGTCCGCTATGCGCTCTACCAATCGCTATTTAGTCAAGGAAGAAGACGGGATTTCCTTACTCCTTACCCCACCCTTTGATAAAACCAACAAAAATCCAGGTTATATTAAGAATTACTACCCAGGTATCCGAGAAAATGGCGGTCAATATACTCATGCAGCTGTATGGCTTGCCATAGCAAATACAATGATTAAGGATTATAATACGGCTCATACCCTTTTTACCATGCTAAATCCAATTCATATCACTTCACATAAAAGAGATGCCCTTAAATACGAAAAGGAACCCTATGTTATGATTGCAGATATCTCTTTAGGCGCTCCTTATACAGGAAGAGGTGGCTGGAGCTGGTATACAGGCTCAGCTGGCTGGATGTATCAAGGATTGATAAACTGGTTCTTGGGAATAAGGAAAGAAGGCAGTTATCTGATTATTGATCCCGCAACTCCTGCCGGCTTTGGAGATTTTTCTATTCAATATAAATATGGAACCGCACTATATGGTATTCAAATCGAAAGCAGAAGCAAGGGGGTACTGACTACGGAAGAAATCATACTGGACGGAGAAAGGGTGGAGGGGAATCGAATAAAACTAGTAGACGACGGTAAAACACACTTAATTGTAGTATAACAAGTAAGGGACAGCTGCAAAAAAGAATACTATAGGCAACTGTCCCTTAACATTATTAAAATTTCATATTATTTTTATTGGGTCTATGAGATACCCTCTACATCATAACTCCTGGAAAATATAGAGCCTCTTGTGATTTTACTTATCCAAGCTTTTGGATGCATTTTCACCGGCAATTCTACCGAGGCTTAAAGACATCTGTATGGAGGTACCGCTTGCGGGATATACCTTATAGAAAAATTCTCCGTTGGCCACCTCGCCGGCAGCGTACAAGTTAGGTATGATATTACCACTGTTATCCAGAACATGCGCCTCTGTATCAATCTTTATACCTGTCATTGTACCAATAGATGCCGCTATAATTTTTACTCCATAAAATTTTGAGGTTTCAATTTTCGTTTGCCCGGTAAGAACTTTACCAAATAGGGTATCCTCACCATTATCTATCATTTGGTTATATTCACCAACTGTATCCAGGAACGCTTCTTTATTAACGCCGCTCAACTCTGCCAATTCTTCCAGTGAATCAGCAACATATGCCTCTCCTTTTTCAACAGCCTGGTCTAACAACGGATTATATGTAGTAGCATCAAAGATTAAAAGTGCTCTAAGATCTTCCTGCTTTAATAATGCCTCATGAATGACAGGGTAGTCAGAGGCTTCATTGACAAATCTCTTACCGTCTTTATTAACGAGAAGGTATGGGCTCCACATTAGTGAGCTGATTTCAGATTCTGCATTCAACTCTCCTTCCACACCCTTAAAACCGATTACGCTGCCATTTCCGACAATACCCGCATTAACCTTCTCTGCCATAAGCAGACCATCACCTGTATTACCTACAGCAACATAAGTAAACTCACCTACAGCTTCTGCTGCATATTTCTGCATTAATTCCTCGTTACGGTCAAAGCCACCTGTTGCAAGAATAACTGATTTTGCCTTAAAGGTAAGCTTCTTATCATCTTTACCTGTTGCTTTAACTCCTGTTACTTCACCCTTTTTATTTGTAATTAGTTCCGTAGCACTTGTCTCCAAAAAGAATTCTACATTCTTACTCTCTGCATATTTCTTCATGGGGGCTATGATTCCATTGCCGCCATCAGCTGCCATAACTGCTCTGGATACCGGGCTGGTCCCTGCAGGGAATGGTCCATTAAATTGAACACCAATTGTATTAGTAAGCCAATTGATAGTATCACCAGATTTTTCTGCAACTGTTCTTAGTAAGGCCTCATCCGCCTTTCCTTCTGCCCTTTCGCTCCAATAAGCCACCAGTTCCTCTACAGAATCCTGTACCTCTGCCTGGTTATGTATATCTGATCCTGTACCATAGACAATACCTGCGGATAATATTGTACTTCCACCTACCATAGGCATTTTTTCGATAACGGCAACTTTAGCCCCTGTCTCTGCAGCCTCAATCGCAGCTGCCAAACCTGCTGCTCCTGCACCAATGACTACTACATCATAACTTTCACTTTTCGATGCACATCCGCTAAAGGATGCAGCAATTAGAGCTATAATTAATAATATAACAACATATTTTTTACTACTCTTATGTATCATAATGTTCCTCCTGCTTCAACTCTTTCCCTTGTTATACGGTTCCTCTTTAATTGTATGTATTTCTACTTTGCTTCGTATACTAAATACTGGTTTTATTTTTCTGCTTTGCTTAACGCATTCTCTACTGCTGCAATAATTGCATTAGAACTCTCCGTCGCACCGCTTACTGTATCTACATCTGTGCTCTGTTTATCAATAATATTCTTAGGAATCTGCTCTAGCGCTACATCGGATAATCCTTCCGTCTCGTTTTGAGAAAGAATATCAATGTTTGAGATTTCTCCTTTCTCAACGACCACCTTAACTCCTATTTCTCCATGTAAGCCTTCTGCGGTACCTTCATACTCACCGTCATTCCAATTGCTTTCGCTCTTCCCACAGCCATAAAGCGTAATAAGTAATCCTATTAGCATTAAGATAATAAGAAATAATTTTTTATTCATTTTATTCCTTCCTTTTGATCATACTCTTTCCATATAATTTATTTGTTCGAATATATTCGCTGACCTCGGTCAATGAATATGATACAACCTTGTTAATATTTTGTCAATAAAAACAAAAAAATAATGTAAACAATTATATTAAATCTTTGTTTACATTATTTATCTTCTCTCATTTCTCACAGATCATATCCAAAAAGAATCCTGCCGCCTCACTACCCTGTTCCACGATGGAGTATTTATTGTAATCATAGCACCAGTCCATAATAATACCAAAAAGAAAACCTCGAAGATACTTATAAATAGTCTCTGTTGCCATATCCCTTCGAAACTCCCCGCGTTTCTTTCCCCTGTCAATAATCTGATACATCGTATCTTCATGAAGATTAGCTTCTACTATTTCTTCCTTATATTCTTTACTAATAATTATAGTTAAAAATACCCTTGCAAAGTCAACTCCCTGATTTTCTATTGAATGCATATACAAATCAATATACTCATTAAATTGCTCCTTTGCCGACAAAGAATTATCCCATTCTTTTCCATGAAACATACTGTGGTTTATATCTGCCAGAATTCTACTGACGATATCCTTTTTGGAGTCAAAATATGTGTAAAACGTTCCCTTTGCCACATGACATTTAGAACAAATTTCACTAACCGTAACATTGTCGTACCCATTATTAATAATTAATTGTTTTGAAGTCTCAAGAAGCTTCTTCTGGGTTTCCATTGCTCTAAGTACTCTTTTATTACTTTGGACCACCGTCTCCTGTAAGGTATGGTCCACTGAAACTGTGACTGTTTCGTTTACACTGGGTGAAACGAAGGTACCACTTCCTGCTATAGCATAAATCAAACCTTTTTGTTCACACAACCTATAGGTACGTGTGATTGTAGTAAAATTAATGCCCAGATAATCTGCCAGCTCTCTCTGTGGCGGAAGCTTTGTTCCTGAAGGCAGAATACCTTTAGCTATATCCTGCTCCATTAAAACTGCAAGAGATGAATAAATGGGTCGTTTCAAGAATGACTTATCCGGTTTCCAGGACATAGGATTATTAATAGGTGAATTTATAGTCATACAATATCTCCATACAATTTATTTTCACATGATTTTATCATAAATTGTATGCATATTCAACTTTTTTCCTATAATTGAAATAGATATTAAAACTTGTTATAATCATCCATAGAAAGCTATTAAGTAAACAAATCATTTCAGGGCAAGTAAATTAGGAGAATCTATGTATCGAGTACTAATTATTGAAGATGATACGGGAATTGCAGAGGCTATAAAGGAGCAAGCTATCAAGTGGAATATAGAGGCAAAGTGTGTTCAGAACTTTCGTAATGTATTGAGCGAATTAGCTGAAAGTGATCCGCACTTAGTCTTGCTTGATATCTCACTTCCTTTTTATAATGGTTATTATTGGTGTACTGAAATACGAAAAGTATCAAAGGTACCTATTATCTTCATATCTTCTGCCTCAGATAATATAAATATTGTTATGGCTATGAATATGGGTGCAGATGATTTCATTGCAAAACCCTTTGATCAAAGTGTTCTTATCGCTAAAATACAAGCTTTATTACGCCGCACTTATGATTTTGCATCCGTTGTACCTGTGATAGAGCATCGCGGTGCTCTTCTGCATACAGGAGATAATACCTTAACCTATCAAAATGAAAAGATACCATTAACTAAGAATGAGTACCGGATTCTATTAAGTCTTATGGAGAACAAAGAAAAGGTCGTTAGCCGAGAACGACTTATGGAACAACTGTGGGAAACGGATAGCTTTGTAGATGAAAATACCTTAACAGTGAATGTGGGAAGATTACGAAAAAAGCTGGATTCTGCTGGGCTTAATGAATTTATAACTACTAAATTTGGTGTTGGTTATATTGTAGGTAACTAATTGGAAAGGACATAGGGATGGGCCTCTTTTTAACCTATTTAAAACATAAAAGAAAATTTTTCTTTATCTATTTTATATTTACAATCATTTTTTGCACCTCCTTTTTCTTATATCACCTTCCTCTAAAAGCAGTAATTTATCCAAGTACACTATGTATTCTATTAGCATTGGTATACTTTTTATATGATTATTATAAAAGCCGCCTGGTTTATCTTCAATTGCAGGAAATAAAAGAGTTGTCGGATGTAGCAATGGACTTACTGCCTCCAGCAAAGAGTATAGACGATCAAAATTATCAGCGGATCATTCATTTGCTATGGGAAGAGAAGAAACAAGCTGAGGATAACATGAACCTTCGCTATTTTGATATGATAGAATATTATACCGTTTGGGCTCATCAGATAAAAACACCCATTGCCTCCATAAGACTTTGGCTGCAAAATGAGGATAGCAGCTTATCTCGAAAAATATCCCTGGATTTGACTCGAATCGAACAATATGTGGATATGGTGCTTATGTTTCTTAGATTAGGGTCCGATACAACGGATTATATCTTTCGTGAGTATGATTTAGATCAAATTGTGAAAGAAGCAGTCAAAAAATTTGCTGGTGAATTCATTAATCGAAAAATCCAGCTTATATATGAACCCTTAAATACAGTGGTTATAACCGATGAAAAGTGGTTATCTTTTGTTGTAGAACAATTGCTATCGAATGCCTTAAAGTATACACAAACGGGTAGTGTCACTGTATTTATGAAAGGACCCAAACTTCTCTGTATCCAAGATACTGGTATTGGAATCTCTCCAGAAGACGTACCTCGTGTTTTTGATAAAGGATATACCGGATTTAATGGACGCTATGATAAAAAAGCAAGTGGTATAGGATTATACCTTTGTAAACGAGTTTGTACAAACCTCGGTCATAGAATTCACATTGATTCTGTTTTAGATGAAGGAACCCTAATACAGATTGATTTATCTCAAAATAAATTTGAGTATGAATAAAAATCTTACAAAAATGTAAGAAATGAAGGGGGAATTGTAAGCCGATTCGATGGCATTGCAATTCTCTCTTTTGTTACAATACCTATAGAAATCAGCCAGGAAGACAGGCTGAAAAGAAAGCATTTTTCAAATGGAGGTTATTATGAGTATATTAGAAGTTAATGGGCTAAAAAAAGTATATACGACCCGCTTTGGAGGAAATAAAGTTGAGGCTTTAAAAAATGTCACCTTTAGTGTTGAGCAAGGTGAATATGTAGCAATCATGGGTGAATCCGGTTCAGGCAAGACGACTTTGCTCAATATCTTAGCTGCTCTTGACAAACCAACTGCTGGTATTGTTAATTTGGATGGAAAAGATTTAACCAAAATAAAGGAAGCTCTGGTATCCGCATTTCGTAGAGATAATTTGGGATTTGTGTTTCAGGATTTTAATCTTTTGGATACCTTTTCCCTGGAAGATAATATATATTTACCCTTGGTATTAGCAAATAAGAACTATGAGGAAATGCATAAACGCTTGCTTCCTATTGCAGAACAATTAGGAATTACAAGTTTACTGAAAAAATACCCCTATGAAATATCTGGCGGACAAAAGCAAAGAGTGGCAGTAGCACGTGCTTTAATTACTAATCCGAAGCTGATATTAGCCGATGAGCCAACTGGAGCCCTTGATTCTAAATCAACCGATGAATTATTACGATTATTCAGCTTGATTAATAAAAATGGTCAGACTATTCTTATGGTAACTCATTCCGTTAAAGCCGCAAGCCATGCCAATCGTGTCTTGTTTATAAAGGACGGGGAAGTATTTCACCAGATCTATCGCGGTAATTCAAATAATGAACAAATGTATCAAAAAATTACAGATACATTAACCATACTTATGACAGGTGGTGAAAAATAATGAAGTTTGCTTTTTATCCCAAATTAGCCATTCTTGGCGTTTGTAAAAATAAAAAACTCTACTTTCCTTATATCTTAACCTGCGTAGGGATGGTTATGATGTTTTACATTATTTCTTTTCTTTCTTATACTCCAATTCTTAATCAGATGAGGGGAGGTTCAGATCTCAAGTTAATTATGAGATTTGGCAGTTTGGTTATTGGTATTTTTGCTGTTATATTTCTATTTTACACCAATTCTTTTCTGTTACGCGGACGGAAGAAAGAATTTGGTTTATATAACATACTTGGTATGGGTAAGTTTAATATTGGGCGTATTCTTTTATGGGAAACGATTATGATTGGTGTATTCTCCCTGGTAATCGGCTTAATTATGGGTATTATTCTATCAAAATTTGCAGAATTAGGACTTGTAAATATAATCTATGGTAATATCAGTTTTGATTTTTATGTTTCAAAAGCTGCTATAACACAGAGTATTATTTTATTTTGTATTATATTTATCATTATATTAATAAATGGATTACGTCAGGTACACCTTGCTAATCCTGTGGCACTGCTTCATAGCGAAAATGTTGGTGAAAAACCACCAAAAGCAAATTGGATTCTTGGAGCATTAGGTTTTATATTATTAGGAGGCGCTTATTATATTGCGGTTACTATTGAATCTCCATTATCTGCTCTAATATGGTTTTTTGTAGCAGTAGTTATGGTAATCCTGGGAACCTATCTGATATTTATTGCGGGTTCTGTACTATTCTGCCGTATTCTCCAGAAAAATAAAGGATATTATTATAACCCAAACCATTTTGTATCCGTATCTTCCATGGTATATCGTATGAAGAGAAATGGTGCCGGTTTAGCCTCCATCTGTATTCTTGGTACTATGGTACTTGTAATGATTACTGGTTCTGCATGTCTGTACTTTGGTGCAGAAGATAGTCTTCATAAACGTTATCCACGTGATATAGCATCGGATATTACAGTTAATTCTATTGAGGATTTAAGCTATGCCAAGATAGATATCCTTCGGGGGAAATTAGAGGAACTTATCAATGATAATCATGTAAATCCAATTGATTTATTAGATTATAGAACAGCACGTATTACAGGCTTAATTATGGACGGAATCTTAGATGTGGAAGTAAATTCTAATGAGTTTAATACAGAGAATTTCGATGATTTACGTCAAATATACTTTATCCCTTTAGAAGATTATAACCGAGTAATGGAGAAAGACCAGGTATTAGAAGAAGACCAGATTTTACTTAGTACGGTAAGAACGGAATATAATTATGATACCTTTACACTAAAGGGCGGTACAACCTTTACAATTGCTGAAAAAATAGAAGACTTTGCAGGAAGTGGTAATATGGCAATGGATGTAATTCCCTCTATTATCGTTGTACTGCCTGATCTGGAACATAATCTAAGTAATATCCTTGATATGAAAGATGATTACGACAACAAAATGTTGAGGCTTCACTGGTATTATAGCTTTAACACAGAAGAGTCAACTTCGAAAGAAATGGATTTAAAAATGCAAATAAGTGAATTATTCCGTAATATAGCTATAGACGAGAACGAGGAAGGTTTTATATATTCTAGTTATGTTGAAAGTCTTGAAGAAAATTGCAGTGATTTCTACAGTACCTATGGCGGCCTTTTCTTTATCGGAATTATGCTTAGTATTGTATTTATATCCGCCACAGTATTGATTATCTATTATAAGCAGATATCAGAAGGGTTCGAAGATCAATCCAGATTTGATATCATGCAAAAAGTTGGTATGTCAAAGAAGGATATAAAGAAGAATATAAATTCTCAAATGTTAACCGTATTCTTTATGCCATTAGCGGCAGCGGTTATGCACCTAACCTTTGCCTTTCCAATGATTCGCAGATTATTAATGCTATTTAACCTTAGAAATCTCCCATTACTATTAACAACTGCCGGAATTAGTGTAGTTATATTCGCAATCTTCTATACTTTAGTATATCGTATTACTTCCAATGCTTACTATTCTATCGTAAGCGGAACTAATTAAAGTATATGAAAAAAGACCCAAGTAAACTCCAATGATCCCATCAAAATAATAATTAACATTTGGTATCGTTCTTTTCCTTTAAGTTTCTTAAAATCGAAGGATAGACCTTTATAAGAGCGTAACTGGGAGCAATCTATATCTCCCAGTTACGCTCTTGTAAATCATTCACTTTTCTTTTAATAAGTTCAGATTGCATATAATACAAATAGCTTCCACTACTTCTCAAACTGTTTCCCGGTATGATCTACAGCATATTTTCCTGTATAAATCAACTCAGATACAGGCACTATCTCATAACCCATATCCTGTAATCCAATGATCAACAGCTCCAAGGTGTCCGCTGTATACTTAGTCCCGCTGTGCAATAATATAATGGAGCCATTTTCTAAATCTTTATTCTTTAATACTTTATTTAAAATACTGTCTACACCGTAGTCCTTCCAGTCGTAAGAATCTATACTCCACTGGATTGTGTAATACCCGCATTCTCTGGCCGTTTCCATTACTGTATTATTATAGTCCCCATATGGTGCACGAAAAAGATTCATTTGAATACTGGTAAGTTCTTTTACTTTATCATGTACTTGCATGATTTCATTCGTACATTCCTTTGCTGTGAGCTCCGACATCTGTTCGTGATTTTCACTATGATTTCCAAGATCATGACCTGCCTTGGCAATTGCTTTCACAGCTTTAGGATACTGACTAACCCATTCGCCTGTCATAAAGAATGTAGCCTTAATATCATACTTTTTTAATGTATCAAGTATTTTTTCAATATCTTCGTCTCCCCAAGCTGCATCAAAACTTAGTGATACCTTGTTTTCAATGGTATTCACACAGTAAATGGGAAGATCACTGCGTCCACTTATCTTCGATACCGTTACAGCTCCTGGAATAACTTTTATACCAAATCCAACAATTGCAATAATACTTAGTACGACAATTCCAATCTTTACAAATAAAGTTCCACTGGTTAGTTTCACTTCATCCTCTCTAGGCTCAGGGTTAATTTCCAGCTTATCTTTCCATCCCATAGCGTCACCACATTATTATGTTGTCTTACTATAGTATATTAAGAACAGCTAGTTCCTTATTCTTTAATTATTAATAATAGAAGCCATGATTTCCCGACCTGTTGGAGTAGCTCCCAGACCACCCTCACCGGTTTCACGTAGTGTTCTTGGCAAGGATTCACCAATGTCCCTCATTGCATCAATTACTTCGTCTACCGGTATTCTGCTGCTGATTCCTGCTACTGCCATATCAGCACATGCAATTGCATTAACTGCACCTACTACATTACGTTTGACACAAGGAACCTCTACTAACCCGCCTACCGTATCACAAACTAATCCCAAAAGATTTTTTAATGACATGGCTGCAGCATGAGCTATGCTTTGCGCATCACCTCCATTTAAGTAGGCAAGTGCACTTGCTGCCATTGCACTCGCAGAGCCAATCTCAGCCTGGCAACCACCTGCTGCTCCTGATATAAATGCCCTGGAGGCTATCACTTCACCCACACCGGAAGCAACATACATAGCTTCTACCATTCGCTCAATCGGTATTTTATTTTTTTCTTCGTAGGTTAAAAGCACCGCAGGTAATACTCCACAAGCACCTGCTGTGGGTGCTGCAACTATTTTTTTCATACAGGCATTGGATTCACCCATCTTTAAGGCTTTGGCTATTACTTCTCCTAAGAAGGGACCACCAATTACTTTATTCTGACGAATGGCCTGATTCATTTTTTCGCCATCGCCACCAACTAGTCCACTGGAAGATTTTAAATTCTTATCATAGGCTTTGTCTGAAGATTTCATAGTCAGGTATAGCTGTTTCATTTGTTGAAAGGACTCTTCCCTCGTAACCATCCTGTCTTCCATATCGTCAACCAGAATCGTTTCCCAAAAAGACTTATTTGTCGCTTTACTCTGCTTAATTATTTCCTCAATTGATCGAAAACTCATAATTAATTACCTCCATACTATCTCTTTGGTCCTTTTAAGCACACCATTAATTACTGCATAAAAGTATTACCTGGTTAACTCTGCAATGCTTAGGTATGTAACCTTTGTAATTCCCTTCGCATTTTTTAATTCTGACAAGGCTTCCTCCGGTACCTCCTGATCGCATTCAATTATCATAACGGCATGTCCGCCTCGTTTATCCCTATTAATACGCATTGTCCCAATATTCACAGCTCTTGTTCCAAGAATAGACGTCACCTGGGATACAAGCCCTGGTTGATCTACATTATGAACAATTAAGGTAGGATAACTTGCACTTATATCTGCTTCAATACCATCAATTTGATTAATTATAATCTGTCCTCCACCTATTGAGGATGCAATGATATCTACTGTTCCTCCGTCTCTGCCTTGTAATTTCATTAGAACAGAATTTGGATGTGCATTCCGAAGCTCAATACCAGAGAAATGATATCTCATGCCACACTGTGCTGCGACCCCATAACTATCGGGTATTCTTTCATCATCGGGCAACATTCCGAGTAATCCTGCAATAAGCGCTCTATCTGTTCCATGACCTTTCCCAGTAGCTAAGAAAGAGCCATGCAAATATAAATCTGCATAGCTAACTTCTTCTCTTAATATCTGTCTTGCAGTATAACCAATCCTTACTGCTCCTGCTGTATGGGAGCTTGATGGTCCGACCATGATTGGTCCCATTATGTCAAATACGTTCATGAGAAAATCCCTTTCTAAAATTAAAATCCTTAGTTTTCTAATTTTCTAACTTATTTTTGTTGTGTACCTTTATTCTCATTCACAATTATTCGATCTAGCACCGCTTTATATACCAATACTATCTGTGCATCAATATAGCAAAATTTATTTGTTATAAATTCGTAAGTTTTATATATGAAACATACGCTCATCAATATAAGTGCCACCATTGTAAGCTCTGGCTGTAAATCCCTTGCTATTAAATAAATGCATGCGCCTAAGTAAAATATGAACGCAAGAAAAAAGTTTCTGCTAATTCGAAATGCCAGTAACATTGTATCATTTAAACGATGGTGCATTTTCGTGATTGCTTTTATATCCCTATATTTCAGCTTTTCATACATATCGTTAAAAACCGTTTGACTACTGCTCCCCACTTTTTCCTCTGCATTCTTCTTTACAAAGGAGAAATAGCGTTTATAGTTAGTTTCACCCAACTCTTTGCTAATTAATTTTTTAAATACATTTGACATTGAATCACCTACTCCCAGTCTTTATAATGTTTATTTGTAACTGTTTAGAATCAAGCTGGATATCCAATAAATTAGCTGTGAAAGCTTGCTTTGGAGAGCCAAACAGCGAGGAAACCGCTGGTTTTCGAGCTTGGTTCTGAATAGTTACGTTTATTTTTAAAGGAACTATTTAGAGTATTAAATCTAAAGATTAATATAAATAATAGTAGTAAAGTTTTCTTTTAATTATTATTTATAATACTATTATTCGCCGAGGACAGAAAATAAACCTCTGCAATTGATGTTACCAATGGTTAAAAAAGCTATCTTTTTATTAAAACGTTTTATATACGATAAATCTTCAAAATTTTATTAACTAAAATAGCTTATTACCCATTCTTATCCTTCAGTCTTCATGACACAAAATCGACCTTAAATATTAACAGAATGTTCATAATATATCCATACTATAAACATATATGTCTTTTATAATCATAATCAAGATAAGTAATAAAACTTAATCTTAGATCTACCTTGAAAAGCTAATAAGATAATTTTTTTCATAAAATAAGCCCGGCAGCTACCCTCCCCCCTCTACCGGGCTTCTCCTCTTTTTATAAAGAGAAAATTTAAAATAAACAGTAGAAGTGATTAGGACAGTTTTATATCTGTCTTATTTTTTTGCAGTTTGATACAGCGAAGAAACGGCAATTGTAATATCTAATATATGGTCTGTTCATATTTTTGTTGCTATTCACCCTTGGTAAGGTAGTTTTTACAAGTTGATAATTCGACATTTATTTGTTTTACATGATTATTATCTAAGATGGATATGATAAGTTTTACACAACTTAGGACATAAATCAACAGAAAAAATGAAAATAATACCTTATATTTAAAATTCATTAAATTAAAGCTTTCCTATAGCTCAACTTTTTGTTATAATGTTCGGTAGAAATTTAAAGAATACACTCAGGAGGTATAATAATGGCAAACGTTACTATCATGGACCATCCGTTAATTCAGCACAAGTTAGGTATTATGAGACGTAAGACAACATCAACGAAGGAATTTAGAGATTTGGTATCCGAAGTTGCAATGCTTATCTGTTATGAAGCTACTAGAAATCTTCAACTTGCAGATATCGAGATTGAAACTCCTCTTGTGAAGACTATTGCCAGAGAAATTGCTGGCAAAAAGCTCTGTATTGTTCCTATTCTTCGTGCAGGTCTTCATATGGCAGATGGCATTTTAAACCTTATTCCTAGCGCAAAAGTGGGACATGTTGGATTATATAGAAATGAGGAAACTCTGGAACCAGTTGAGTATTTTTGCAAACTTCCAACTGATGCTGATGAGCGTGAGATTTATGTTGTTGATCCAATGCTCGCTACCGGTGGATCTGCTTCAGCTGCAATTACTTTATTAAAAGCTAGAGGTATTACAAAAATTCATTTCCTTTGCCTAATCGCGGCACCTGAGGGTGTAGATAGACTTACAAAGGCTCATCCTGATGTTGATGTTTATATCGGAAGTCTTGATGAGAGATTAAATGAAAAAGGTTATATCCTTCCTGGCTTAGGTGATGCAGGCGATAGAATTTATGGAACAAAATGACTAAAAAAATAATAAAATCGGACATTCAATATATAGCTGAATGTCCGATTTATTATATCTATAAGAGATATCTTGTCAAATTATAATTATTAGATATGTGAAAACTTATATATTGTAACCGTGTCCAATTCTTTTCCCGCTTTTAGCATGCAGGATGGAAATGCTGGTGTATTACAGGAATTAGGGAAGTATTGAGTCTCAAAACATATACCGCTTCTTTTTAGATACTCTGCCTCATCTTTACAGTTTGGACCGGGAATCAAAAAGTTACCTGAATATAACTGCATTCCAGGAAGGTCTGTAAAGACTTCCATCTTTCTGCCACTCTTTTCTTCAATAAGCTCAGCTACCTTTTCTACTTCAGTTCCACTAATATCAAGTACATAATTATGATCATATCCACCTGCTATTTTCAGAGGTTCATAATCTGCGTCAATATCTTGTCCAATGGTCTTAAAGGTTGTAAAGTCCATTGGTGTTCCATGAACTTCCAAAAGTTGTCCTGTGGGAATCAATCTATCATCCGTTGGAGTAAACTGGGAAGCTTTTAACCAAAGCTTATGGTTTAAAACATCACCTGAATTGTGACCAGCCAGGTTAAAATAAGAATGATTTGTCAAGTTTACAATGGTATCGCGATCCGATACTGCATGATACTCTAATACTAATTCGTTGTTCTCTGTTAAACTATAGGTTACTGTAATATCAAGATTTCCAGGGAAACCCTGTTCCATGTGTGGACTAAGTCTTGAAAACTCTATACTAACAACATCTTCATCTTCATAGACCTCTGTTTCATACATATACTTATTATAGCTCGTATTACCTGCATGGAGGTTATTGGTGCCATCATTCTTTTCAAGCTCATATAGTTTCCCATTTAACTCAAACTTTGCATCCGCAATACGATTTGCATTTCTACCTATAAAAGACCCAAAACCAGGAGTATTCACTTCATAACCTGCGATATTACTATACCCTAGATTTATATCAGCAGCCTTTCCCTGTGAATCCGGAACTATTATGCTGACAATATTTGCACCAAAGTCAGTAAAGGATACTGTCATTCCATTTCCATTTGTTATTGTAAATAATGTTGCTTCAATCCCCTGCGCAGTTTTACCAAATGATTTTTGCGTAATCTTCATTTTTCTTTCTACTCCTCATTAAATATAAATATCTTAGCTTACAATTATAGCATACTACTATAAAATAGCAAATAAGAATTTATCAACACCCTTAGTTGACAGAAGAAGCTTGCAATGCTATACTGAGACCGCATAAAATAATGCAAACGGATTAAGTGGTTAAATATTTTATACTGCATCAGATTTTCATTTTGGTGTCATTAAAGTATTTGACATAATAGGGAAACAGGTTCAATGCCTGTACGGTCTCGCCGCTGTAATTGAGGAGTTTGCTTTCACAAGTTATACTTGCAGCATTCACTGGTTAATTGGAAGATTATACTTCTATATCCGGGAAGATTGAAAGCAAATGATGATCCATAAGTCAGAAGACCTGCTTATTCCGGTACCATAAGTTCCACGAAGAATGGACAGGGGTACAATCAAGAACTACTATGAAGTATTTTTGCATAGTGTGTCTCTCTAGTTGTCCTTTTTCCTATGTCTGGGTAAAGGGCTTTTTTATGTTCTAATTACATAATAATTTAACGTTAATAGCAAAATGAAAGGAGCTAACTTATATGAATAAGAATAAAAAACTATGGAAAATACTACTTTCCTGCGCAGTTTTTGTTTTAGTAATCGTTGCTATGCTTGCGGTATATTATCAGTTCAAACCAGAAGCACAGAAGGGTGCCAAAGATATTGTAGTTGAGGTTGTTATTCCAGATGAGAGCACAGAAGAATTTAAAATAAATACAGATGCAGAAAATCTTCGTCAAGCTCTTGAAGAAAAAGATCTTGTGAAAGGTTCTGAATCAGAATATGGTTTATTCGTTACAGAAGTTAATGGACGTGTTGTAGATGATTCTAAACAGGAATGGTGGAACTTCACTAAATCAGGTGAAATGCTTTCTACTGGTGTTGATGATACAATGATAGCTGATGGGGATCATTATGAAATCACTCTTACCACAGGATATTAAAGAAAGACCGAACCTTCGTCCTTCTAAACCTCGTATACCGATTCGTGATATTACTGTTCTTGCTATGATG
>JASGEU010000094.1:0-7899 GCA_047606065.1 Mobilitalea sp. | reverse complement strand
TCGCTTCAATCAAACTAATATCACCGGAGATATTAATAATTACATGAGATGCACCTTGGATCGTAGTTTCGAGTAACGGACTAGTGATTGCCTGTTTAACAGCATCAATACACTTATCATCACCACTTCCCATACCAATACCAATATGTGCAACTCCCTTATCTTTCATAACTGTTTGAACATCAGCAAAGTCTAAGTTAATTAAGCCAGGAACATTGATCAAATCCGTTATTCCCTGTACACCCTGCTGTAAAACTTCATCTGCTTTTCTAAGGGCATCCGGCATAGTCGTTCTACGATCTACAATTTCTAATAATTTATCATTTGGAATCACGATTAAAGTATCCACATGCTCTTTCAAACGATCAATACCACTGATAGCATTCGTCATACGTGTTTTTGCTTCAAAACGGAAAGGCTTAGTTACGATACCAACAGTAAGTATGCCCATATCTTTCGCAATTTGAGCGACTACTGGTGCCGCACCTGTTCCAGTGCCTCCACCCATACCACAGGTTACAAATACCATATCTGCACCTCTGATAAGTTCTGCCAATTGTTCATAACTTTCTTCCGCAGCTTTTTGACCAATTTCTGGTTGTGCACCTGCTCCAAGTCCTTTGGTGAGCTTTTCTCCAATTTGAATTACCTGTGGCGCCTTACAGTTCTTTAAATGCTGCTTGTCCGTATTAACGCACACAAATTCAACACCCTTTATATTCTCTTCTATCATTCGATTAACGGCGTTATTTCCTGCTCCTCCTACCCCAATTACGAGTATTTTTGCTGTACTATCCGCCTCATTTGTTCTTATTTCAAGCAAGGTCTATTCCTCCTTTTATCGTATTCTCCCTAAATGACAATATATATTACCTGTTTTTCCCAAGTAATATGTATAAATCCATCTCAATTTTTAGTTCCAATTTTCTTCCAAAACCACATTATAATGGGATTTTAACTTGTCCGAATACTATCTGTGGTGTCCATATATTCTACCTTATATGATATCTTTAAATTCCCAAATAATCAAGCAGAATTTTAAAAAAATGTGACATATTTGGGACTTATTAATTACAGTTCAGCACTAAGATGCCAAGAGGTGTTTTGCGCAATAAAACTCTTGTGCTCTATACTGCCGGCTACTTTGGCTTAGCTATTATGTAATCCTTTTCCTTGTCATAGTTACGCATATCTATCGTAAGACTTTTGCCTTCCGATTCCTTTAATATATTTTTTAGCTCTGCCAGAGGTTCATCGTAAGTATTTCTCTTCCCTAACAGCACTGTATTATCACCACTTTCCATTGTCACTTCATAATCATTTTGAAAGCGGATCGAATCAACATTAAGATCATATAATTCAATTAGCTGGGTCAGATCAATAATAATATCAAACAACTCTTCTTTCTGCACAATCAGCTTTTTACTTAATACAATCTGTGTATACTGTAACCCCTTAATTAGTGGAATGCCCGTAAGTTTTTCACTGCTACTCTCCACTACAATTCCATCCTTATCAAAATATAGATATTCTCCCATAAACTCAACACATCCGGCTACCATCTTTTCATAAACAAATATGGTAACCGAATGGTTATCATTCATTTTGACCTTTATTTTTTCCACAAATGGAAGCTTTGGTTGTTCTAAGAATTGATATTTAAAATACAAATACGCTGAATTTCGATCCATTCTTTCTTTAAGCAGCAAATCCTTGATTTGATCCTCGCTATACTGTTGAACGCCCACTACCTCAATATTTTTTATTGAAAAAAAATTAATAAAAAATAGAGCAGGTATAACGATTATGATCAAAATCAATAATAATTTAAAGAAAAAGCGTACTAGTATATTATTCGAATTCTTTCGCTGATAGTTTGCCATGTTACCTCCAAAGCCTTGTAAATCATTTTCTAAATCAAATTATATATTCTCACTACAGAATCTGATTTTCGCTCCCAACAGGGACAGATCCCTGCAGATGTTCTCATAGCCGCGTTCAATAAAGGAGGCATCCTTAATAATCGTAGTCCCCTTCGCAGCAAGCCCTGCCATAACAAGTGCTGCTCCTCCACGCAAATCATGTGCATGCACAATTGTGCCATTTAGTTGTTCTACTCCTGTAATGACTGCCTTGGTACCACTATCTTCTACCCGAATATTTGCACCCATTTTTTCAAGTTCTCCGGTAATTTTCAAACGAGATTCAAATATTTTCTCTACAATTGTACTCTCACCGTTCGCCAGACACAATACTGTTAATATCTGTGACTGCATATCCGTCGGAAATCCTGGATATGGTTGAGTGATAAGAAGTTTAATAGGTTCTGGGCGATGATTGTTACTTACCTTTATCTCCTCACTGGTTACATCAATTTTACACCCTGTTTTCCTTAACATACGAATGGTAGAATCCAAATGACTGGTTGGAGCATTCGTAAACACAGCTTTGCCTCTGGTCGCAGCAACCGCTGCCATATATGTTCCTGCAACGATTCTGTCTGAAGAAAGATTAAACTCAACATCATGTAGACTCTTAACACCTTCAATTAGAAGAAAGGCAGAGCCCCTTCCACATATCCTTGCACCTGCTTCAATAAGATAGTCGCACAGTTCAATAATCTCTGGCTCTCTGGCTGCATTATATATTCTGGTAATACCTTCTGCAAGAACCGCTGTTAAGATTATGTTTTGTGTGGCACCTACACTGGGAAAATCAAGAAAAATATCATTTCCAATAATTTTATTCGTATAGCAATGTATCATGCTTTGATCTTCTCTTAAGAATTCCTGGGTTACATTTAATTTTTTAATACCCTCTAAATGTATATCTATTTTTCTTTCACCAATGGAACAGCCCCCTGGATATGCAATGGTTACTTCATGAAAGCGTCCGAGCACAGCTCCCAGATATAGAATGGAGCTTCTCATCTTTCGTACGGACTCTTCCGGTACTTCAAAGACACTGGCTTTACTGCTATCTACAATCAGTGTATTTTCTTCCCAGGAGGTACTGCATCCCAGTTCATCCAGTATTTTAACCATATGAACAACGTCGTGAATTTTGGGGCAATTCCTTAGTACGGAAACTCCTTTATTCAAAATAGTAGCAGCAATAACAGGTAATGCTGCATTCTTTGAACCTTGTATTTTAAGCACACCATTCAGCTGCTCTCCGCCGACGACCTCTATACTCGACATGGCACACCTCAGATATTGAAGGAAATATACTACACTATATGATTTAAAGCTTGTCCGCGTGAATTGCTATCACGAATGGAATCCGTGACAGGAAATTTTAAAAATAAGGCGAACCTTTATGTAAACAATTTTAGCAAAGGACAAGAACTTTATCGTTCTCCCTTAATTTGATTTGATACACTAAGTACAATTCCCATTTCAAAGAGAATAACCATAACCGAGCTGCCGCCATAACTGATAAATGGTAATGGAATACCTGTGGATGGAATGGTATTCGTAACAACTGCTATATTAATCAATACCTGTGTGGCGATATGTGCAAGTACTCCAGTTGCAATTAACCCACCAAATAAATCAACAGAATTGATTGCTATGATAAAAATACGCCATATGAGCAATAAAAACAATAGAATTAGTACGAATGCACCAAAAAGTCCTAGTTCTTCACATATAACCGAGAATATCATATCGTTATGTGATTCTGGTATAAAACCAAGCTTTTGCATACTTTCACCAAGTCCTTTGCCAAAGACTCTTCCAGAAGCAATGGCATATAATCCCTGAAGTATCTGATACCCTTTGGGTTCAGTCTCAACATTCAGCCAAATCTTGATACGCTCTACACGATAGGGAAACAGCAAAATAAAAATTGCTCCTGCGCCACCAAAAAGAAAACCCGTCGCAATATAGTATATTTTCTTTCTGCTAGCGATAAAACAGATGGCAACCATAATTACACCTGTTGTTAATGCGGTGGAAAAGTTTTCAACTGCAATTAAAACAATAAGAGGAGCAATGAAAAATACCACCCTCAAAAATCCACGGAATTTATCCAGCTTTTTTGGTGCAACATTTACTATGTAAGCAGTAAAGAGAATTACTGCAATCTTTGACAACTCTGAAGGTTGGAATCTTGCCGGACCAATTTCAAGCCAACGTTTAGATCCCTTAACTTCACTCGCAAAAAGTAATACCGCAACCTGTAATAACATACACACAATGTACAAAGCTATAATTGGATTTATTCTAATAATCGGTAGTCTTTTCAATAATAATCGATAGTCTATCTTAGATACAAAAAGCATTACTAAAATTCCAAGACCTGCAAACAATGCCTGTCGCTCTAAATAATAGGTTGGATTGCCCAATAATCTCTGTGCATTATAGGAACTGGTGCTATAGATCATAACTAATCCAAAACAGACAAGAAACAGGATAAGAAATAATAGACTATAGTCATAATAGCTATGCATTCTTTTATTTTCATCTCGTACTGTTCTGCTCATATTAATAACCTAGCCTTTCTTGGTATCTGCAATCCTTAGGCCACAGGCTACCTTAATCTATATGCTGAATTCATTGACTTTAAGTCAACTTTAATTAAGCTCATTAACATATTTTTTAAATAAATTACCTCGTTCTTCAAAATCCTTAAACATACCCCAACTTGCACAAGCTGGAGATAATAAAATCACATCTCCTGGTACCGCAAGTGATTTACTTATCGTTACCGCTTCTTTGAGTGTTTCTGCCATAACAATTTCTCCAAAACCATGTTTACGTGCCGTTCTGGCAATCTGTTTCTTTGTCTGGCCAATTAAAATTAAATGTTTCACCTTCTTATCAAAGGCCTCCACCCACGCATCAAAGTCAGTTTTTTTATCATATCCGCCAGCAATTAGAATGGTTGGCTGCTGCATCGCTTGGATTGCTTTTATTGAAGCATCCGGATTTGTTCCCTTGGAGTCATTATAATAGGTCACTCCCTGTATAGTGGTTACATATTCAATTCGATGCTCTACTGCCTTAAAATTAAGTACAGCCTTCCTTATGTATTCCAATGGAATACCCATTGCAAGTGCGATGCCGACTGCGGCCATAATATTTTCATAATTATGTCTGCCAAGTACGTGCAATTCCTTTGTGTTACAAATAAGTATAGGTCCATTTTGATTCGAAAAATAAATCTCATCGTCTTCTAAATAAAGTCCCTCGTTAAGAGTTCTTTTACTACTAAAAAACATGATACCTGCTTTTGAACGCAGCGCCATTTCTCTAAGAATTTCATCCTCATAATTAAGAATACAGAGTTCATTGTGTGTCTGGTTTTTAAAAATCTGCTCTTTCGCAGCTATGTAGGCTTCCATCGTATGATGCCGATCCAAGTGGTCAGGAGTTATGTTTAATATCGTGCAGATCTTTGGCTTAAAATCTATAATCGTCTCGAGTTGAAAACTGCTTAATTCGATTACCACAACTGACTCCGGTGTCGTTTGAAGAGCAATATCACTGTAACAATTACCGATATTACCTACGACATATACCTCTGAAAAAAATGTTTTCATTATTTTTCCCACTAAAGTTGTTGTAGTCGTCTTGCCATTGGTTCCTGTAATACCTATAATCCTGCCCTTTGTAAAATGGTATGCCAGTTCAATTTCTCCCCAAATAGGAATATTTCTTTCTTTCATTCTAAGAATGTCTGGATGGTCACAAGGAACACCCGGACTTATGACTACATGCTCAACCGTGCTTAGAATTTCATCCGTTAAAACTCCGGTTAACAAAAGACCCTTTCCGTCTGAATAGGAATAATCTTCAAAATCACTGCTCATAAGGTTCGTATTACAATCATATAAAAGCACAAAAGCACCGAGTTTCTGTAACAGATTAGCTGCAGAAATTCCACTTTTTGCCGCACCATAGACCAAAACTTTTTTATTATTTAACTGCATACGCTCCTCCGATTCAATTTCCATAAAGAATATGATTTATCTCATTTTTCTTTTTCCTTCGTAGGAGCTGCCTTTTGTTAATTAATACCCATTAGTGCAATTAAGCAAAGAATTGTTGTAACGATTGAAAATATTGCTACCACTCTGGTCTCCGACCAACCAACTAACTCAAAATGATGATGAATCGGTGCCATTTTAAAGATTCGTTTTCCGCCTGTCAGCTTAAAGAAGCCAACTTGAAGGATTACGGATAAAACTTCAACTAAATAAATCAAAGCCACAATTAAAATGAATAGAGGCATTTGCAGCATATATGCAGTGGCAGCCACAAAGCCGCCCAAGGCGAGGGATCCTGTATCACCCATGAATACCTTTGCCGGATATACATTATATACTAAGAAAGCCAATAAACTTCCTGCTACTGCTCCTGTAATTGGAGATACACCACTTTGCATTCCTATTGCTACTACAGAAAAAAAGGTAGCAATTAATGCCGTTACACTGGATTCCAGTCCATCCAGCCCGTCTGTAAAGTTAGAGCCATTTACCGTTCCAAGTACAACAATAAAGAAGCTTGGTATGAAAAGATAAGATACATCCAGATACTTTCCACCTGAAAATGGAATTAACATGGAGGTTCCAACATCAGTAAAGTTAATCAAGTAATAGCATAGGATAGCCGTCACAAGTATCTGTCCTACGAGCTTCTGCCAAGCTCTTAATCCCATAGAACGTTTCATTACCACCTTAATATAGTCATCCATAAAACCTATAATACCAAAGCCAATGGTTGCAAAAAGCACAGGAATAATTTCTGGATAATCCTTTATATATACCAAAGAAGTAATTGCTATACTTAATACAATAACGATACCGCCCATAGTTGGAGTGCCTGATTTTTTTTGATGAGATTGCGGCCCTTCTTCGCGAATATATTGACCAAACTTAAGCTTTCTCAAAAACGGTATCAATAAAGGACATAGAATTACGCATACTCCAAACGATATTATGACAGGCAAAACTACATTAAAATCCGAAAAATTCATATGTTATCTCCATTCCGCAGCATTTTAATCTGCATATACATAGTATAAAGTGAGGAATCTTTTTAAACTCCGTCACTTATATGTAAAGCTTCTTGTAACTCTTCGGAACCAAGCTCGAAAACCTTCGGTTCTAAGCAGTTACAAATTCTTTTTCTTTTGTATCCAAACACTTCGCTTATTATACGTTATCATATTTAAATTGACAACCCAAACTCTATTGTTTTTACCTAATCTTCATAATATAAAATGATATCGCTATCCTTATCCACAGTTTCCCCAGGGAGCGGAAATTGTTCCTTTACAATATCCCCTTCTCCAAGGGCATGCAATTCGCCAAAATCATATATTTTAAGCAATTCATTCACTTCTTTTTTTGTTTTTCCAACAAAATCCGGAACCTCAAAGGAGCCAATATTAAATTCTTTAACTTCCTCTTCAGTGAAGTTCTCTTCGATACCCAGATAAGGAAGAATGTTATCAAATAATTCCGCAATCACCGGAGCAGCAACCGTACCTCCGTAGTATATTCCAGTAGGTTCATCGATTAGAACCAATGCCATCACTTGCGGATCATTTGCCGGAGCAAAGCCAATAAAGGAAGAAATATACTTATTACTGCTTCTGGGAAGCTTCTCCGAAGTTGCAGTCTTTCCGCCAATTCGAAAGCCCGGAATATAAGCACGTTGTCCTGTACCATCCGATACAACAGCCTCTAATAATTGCTTCATTGTCTCAGAGGTTTCCTTTGAAATTGCATTATCTGTTGTTTCATAATCCAGTGCGTGTATCTTTGTTCCATCTGCAGATCTAATCTCTACTCCTACGTGCGGTGTAACGAGAGTTCCGCCATTTACAATTGCACTTGCTGCAGTCATCAACTGTAAGGGAGTTATCTGAAAGGACTGTCCGAAGGACATG
>JASGEU010000093.1:0-9586 GCA_047606065.1 Mobilitalea sp. | reverse complement strand
CTAACACCAAAGCTTCTTACATCTACCTCAACAGGTTCTGATACAATATCAGGAACTAGTCTTCTAGGAAGAATCGCTCTTGGATTTGGACAAGGTTTTCCATTACTATCCATGGTATGTTCCCAAACAAGACAGGTTGAATTAGGAACAGCCTGAATATTTAAGAATACAAGTGGTTCACTTGGCTGTGTAAATATTTTCTCATATTGAGGAGCAGTACCATATGCTTTTACATGATCGAGTCTTAAGAACCAACTATTTTCTGCATCCTGTACCACTAATTTTTTACTATCATTTTGTATACTTGGGTGGCAGAGTGCCATATCATCTGTCACTGGACGAAGTTCACAGGATTCAGACAATTCAAAATAGAATTTTTCTCCGGTAGATAGATTTTCACCTAATACAAGTCTGCCATCAGGAGCTCTATGTGCTGGCTCAATCATTTCACTTTTACCACCGCCAGAAGCGCCCTCATGCATGATAACGATTTCATTATCATAGGGGGTAATTACTTTAACAGTAGATGCATGTGCTGTTAACCAATTTTCACGCTCTCCGATATTAAGTAGTACACCATAGATACCTTTTTTCGCACTTGGACCTGGATACAGGTTATAGGCGAATACTTCGTGTACATCGTCAAGACGATTGTGAACAACGATTTGCTTTCCATTAAAATGTGTATGACGGAAAGGTGGTGCAAGATATACCACTGCCTTAGGCTTAAATCCGGATTTCATTTCGTCAATGTTTAAGAAGCCCTGTAATTCTGCAAGACCGCAAGCAAAGAAACCTGCATTAGCGGGTGCGATAAGAAGAGAATCATATCCATATTCATAAGAACCAGACATAAAAGGAAGAACAATTAACTCCTCATTGGAAAGCCAATCAAAGGTCTCCTGACGAAGTCCTGCAAAATCTTTGCCAAATAACTCGGAGTATCTTGGCTTATCTGTATCCAGCTGATCACCGATTACCGTACAGTCTGGATCACGACGACGCATATAGTCTTCCAAATAATTAATAGCAACACCATTCTTACAACGGGTTACAGTTGCTTCCTGAATTAAACCTTTACCAGGAATGTCATAAGCTACTTCATATAGATCCTTATTTTCCGGTCCGAAGCTAAGCTTAATTAATTCTTCTTTTGATGTGGGAATAGTAACTTTTTTACTGTTAGTAAGTATCTTTGTTAATTCTTCTGATAAGATCATTTTTTGTAGATATTCATCTTTGATTAATCCCATTTGCATTACTCCATTTCTTAGATTTTATAACTGCAATTACATAATTTACTTGCTGGATGTACGCATGGTGCGATATTCGCAGGAGCGTGAGATTACTTATGTGAAAATTCCATTATAGCAAAGATTGCAATTGTACATCTTTTGCTATAACTTCCTCTACCATATCATGTTTCATTTGCTCTAACATATCGGAGAGCTTATCATCCTGCACTGCAAGAATCTGTGCTGCAAGGATAGCAGCATTATCTGCACCATCAATAGCAACTGTAGCAACTGGAATGCCTTTTGGCATCTGTACAGTGGAAAGAAGCGCGTCCAGACCATCAAGAGTGGAGGACTTAATTGGAAGACCAATTACAGGGAGAGTGGTATGGGCAGCGATAATACCTGCTAAATGCGCTGCTTTACCCGCGGCACATATAATTACTCCAAACCCATTTGTTCTTGCGGAAGAAGAAAAATCGCAGGCTTGCTTTGGGGTACGGTGAGCACTCATAACATGAACCTCAACTGGAATCTGAAAGTTTTTTAATGTTTGAATAGCACCTTTTACGATAGGGAGGTCACTGTCACTTCCCATTAGAATAGCAACTTTCTTAGACATATTTAATTCTCCTTACTCCTCGAAGGATAAACCTCCTTATTATAAAAAGCCGATATACTTAGATTCCTCCAAGATATCGGCTTACTTACAATTTAACAAACCATAAAACGGCTTGACTGTTTCGTAGATAACGAACAGTAATCAAATTTGTATTATCTTCCGGAATTATGAATCGTAGTGTTAACTTAATGTTTTATCTGCGGTTTCATTTATTTTAACTATAATAAATCTACTATTTTTGGCTTCTGGAACGCCTTCCAGAAAAGCTCCAAGTTGTTACTAATATAACTTATTTATACTGCAATGTCAACAATTATTAGTACTTTAGTTTATTAAAAATGCATTAAAATTCACGGTTATTTTTTTATAAAACTTTGTTGTAGAAAGTTTTATTGCTACTATTTTTATAAAATTAAGTTTACACTGGCTTTAAGATTATTTATTTATATCGTGTGAAATAATTATCAATGCAGAATATGTAAATAAAAGGGGAAATGTTATTAATATACATCTATATACATATTTAAACGATATTTACATTTCTATGTAATTTGATAGTTGTAAGGTAATTTACCATATTAATGTTTCATTAACAAGTAAACATAACATTTAGAATTAAATTTTGCTGCCAATAATATTTTAATAATTAGCAAAAAAAGTATAAATATTCTAAAAAAACATATTGACAAAGCAAATTGTACATTGCTATAATGCGATTAATATATAAAACCGATGAGCAAGAGAAGTAAGATATATTATTTGTATACAGAGAGCCGCTGTTGGTGGGAATGCGGTTACAAGGATATTTCTGAATGGACTTGTGAGGGAAGCCCCAAATCTTAGGAGAGTAGGCGCTTACGGGAACCCTTTCCGTTATCAGTGGGGTGCATATGATGGTATGCAAAATGAGAGGATGTATTTATACATCAAACCGGGTGGTACCGCAGAAGTTAGTAGCTTTTGTCCCTGTAGATTACAGTGACAGAGGCTTTTTTTATACCCTTTTTACGGTACATCAGCAGACTGATTAAAACTTTATATCAAATTAAAAAGAAAGGATTTTTCATCCCATCAATGAAAAAGGTATCTGACAATGATTACACCAAGCAGTAATGAAATTGAAGTTCTTGCAAAAGAGTACAGTATTATTCCAATCTGCAAAGAAATCTACGCTGACATTATAACTCCAATTACACTATTACGAAAAATTTCACAGATCAGTAAACGCTATTATTTATTGGAAAGCATTGAAGGTGGTGAAAAATGGGGGAGATATTCCTTTCTGGGCTTTGACCCAATTCTGCATATCACCTGTAAGAACAAAAAAGTAATAATCCAGGATGGGGAAGAAAAAGTAATATCCACAGAGACACCTTATGAGGTATTAAGAGAATTACTCGAGAAGTACAAGGCGCCAAAGTTAGCTGACATGCCGCCTTTTACAGGTGGGTTAGTCGGATATTTTTCCTATGGGATGATTGCTTATGCAGAACCAATATTAAAGCTAATGGAAAGTGATTTTCCCGATTTTGATCTAATGCTTTATGATAAGGTGATTGCATATGATCATTTAAAACAGAAGATCAGCATTGTTGTTAATATGAAAACGGATAAAGTTTTAGAAAACTATGGGAAAGCTTTGACTGATTTAGAATCTCTTACTCATTTCATTATGGAGACCACACATTTTCTTAAAAAAACTACTTCAGGCAGTAAACTTTCCTTTGAATGTAATGTTACAAAAGAAGAGTTCTGTAATATGGTAGAAAAAACCAAAGATTATATCGTAAACGGTGATATATTTCAGGCAGTGATCTCCAGGCGTTTTGAAACAGAATATAAGGAGGATTTATTAAACGCATATCGTGTGCTTCGAACTACGAATCCTTCCCCTTATATGGTGTTTTTGCAGAATGATGATATTCAATTAATCAGTACCTCACCTGAAACTATGATCCGATTAAAGAATGGCAAATTATCGACATTCCCAATTGCTGGTTCAAGACCCAGAGGACGGGATAAAGAAGAGGATATTGCTTTTGAAAAAGAACTGCTGGAAGATCAAAAAGAATTATCAGAGCACAATATGTTGGTAGACCTGGGAAGAAATGATCTGGGTAAAATTAGTGAGTATGGCAGTGTTAATGTAACCGATTATATGAGAATTCAGCGCTATTCAAGAATAATGCACATTACCTCTGAGGTGGAAGGAAGTATTGTGAAAGAAAAGGATGCCTTTGATGCAATAGAAGCAATTCTACCCGCTGGAACCTTATCAGGAGCACCTAAGATTAGAGCATGTGAAATAATTGAGGAATTAGAAAAGACTCCAAGAGGAATTTATGGAGGAGCAATTGGCTACATCGATTTTGCAGGTAATATGGATACCTGTATTGCAATCCGTATGGCGGTAAAAAAGAAAGATCGTGTGTATGTTCAGGCTGGAGCAGGAATTGTGGCAGACAGTATTCCAGAAAAGGAATATGAAGAGTCGGAAAACAAAGCAAAAGCAGTAATGGAAGCTATCTTAAGGGCTAGGGAGGTTGAGGAATAATGGTTTTATTAATTGATAATTATGACAGTTTTTCTTATAATCTTGTTCAAGTGGTAGGTAAGCTGGGAGCAGATATAAAAGTTATCCGCAATGATGAGATGACAATAGACGAAATTAGAAATTTACAGCCTGCACATATTATTATTTCTCCCGGACCAGGATACCCAAAGGATGCCGGAATTATTGAAGAAGTGATAATAGAGTTAAAAGAAATACCGATCCTCGGAGTATGTTTAGGGCATCAAGCAATATGTGAAGCAACAGGAGGTGAAATCACCTTGGCAAAACATCTTATGCACGGTAAACAGAGCAACATTCATATTGCAAATGGTGCTAAGATTTTTCATGGATTAGCACCGGTAATTCAAGCAGCGAGGTATCACTCTTTAATAGCTAGAAAAGAAACCCTGCCAGATGAACTTCTGGTAATTGCTGAGGATGACGAAGGCGAAATTATGGCGGTAAAGCACAGAAATCATGAAATCTATGGTGTTCAGTTTCATCCGGAATCTATTCTGACTCCACAAGGGGAAACAATAATAAAGAATTTTCTTCAGATAAACCAGTGACGTTATCAAGTATTTTATTACCCATTAGTGCATTTGTATTTCAAGGTATGCAGACACTAAGAAAGGAAAGGTATTATTTATGATACAGCAAGCTATTTATCAGCTGCTTAACAAAGAAAATCTATCTTTAGATATGACGAAGTCAGTAATGGAAGAGATTATGAGCGGAAATGCTACCAATGCACAGATTGCTTCCTTTATTACAGCAATTCGTATGAAAGGTGAAACAATTGAAGAGATAACAGCCTGTGCGATGATTATGAGAAAGTACGGATTAAAACTGCGGCATGAAGGTGACGTATTAGATATTGTTGGAACCGGAGGTGACGAAGCCTTTACCTTTAATATATCTACCGTATCGGCATTTATTATTTCTGCTGCGGGGATTCCAGTTGCAAAGCATGGAAATAGAAGTGTTTCCAGCAAATGCGGAAGTGCAGATGTACTGGAGGCTCTGGGAGTTAAAATTGATATCCCTGTAGAAAAAAGCGAGAAGATATTAAAAGACATTGGAATGTGTTTCTTATTTGCTCCAGTCTATCATTCTTCCATGAAATATGCAGCACCGGTAAGACGAGAATTGGGTGTACGTACAATTTTTAATATTCTTGGTCCTCTTTCAAGTCCTGCTGATGCAAACCTCCAGTTATTGGGTGTGTATGACGAGAAACTTGTTGAACCAATGGCAAGGGTTCTTGCTAATCTAGGGGTAAAGAGAGCGATGGTGGTTCATGGTCATGATGGATTGGATGAGGTTTCGCTGTGTTCCAAAACAACCGTATGTGAAGTGAATCATGGTCAGGTCAATAGTTTTTTTCTTGACCCTCATCAATTTGGCTTTGAATATTGTAATCCAGAGGAACTGCTGGGCGGTGATCCTGTAACCAATGCTGACATTACAAGAAAAATACTTAGTGGAGAGAAAGGTCCAATGCGTGATATCGTATTGCTGAACTCCGCTGTATGCCTTTATATGACCTATAATAACATTACATTAAGAGAATGCGTTCGTAAAGCTGCTGATATAATTGACAGTGGTAGAGCATTGGATCAGCTAATGAATTTTATCCGCCTCTCCAATGAGGAATAGAAGGTATCCGTTAATGTTCGTGTTGACAATAAGAAAGAGAGGTAACGTGTGATTCTTGAAACAATAGCTGCATCTAGTCTGGCTAGAGTAAAAAAGGCAAAAGAACTGCAATCTCAATCAGAGTTAATTCAATTAATAGAGAAACAAATGGAACTGGACACAAGTAGAAAAGATGGTTTTTACTCCTTTGAAAGAATGCTTCAAGGTCAAAACAGTGAAATAGCTTTTATCTGTGAGGTGAAGAAAGCTTCCCCCTCAAAAGGTATTATTTCAGAAGAGTTTCCTTATATTAAGATAGCAAAGGAATATGAGGAGGCAGGCGCATCTGCTATCTCTGTTTTAACGGAACCAGAATTCTTTCTGGGCAGTGACAGATATTTACGTGAAATTAAGAAAGAAGTAAAAATTCCGGTGCTTCGAAAAGATTTTACTGTAGATGAATACCAGATTTATGAAGCAAAACTACTTGGTGCAGATGCAATACTATTAATCTGTACATTATTAAATACACAGACCTTAAAGAAATATCTTACAATTTGTAAGGAACTTGGATTATCCGCCCTTGTGGAAGCTCATACAAAGGAAGAGATTGAATCGGCTATGGAGGCGGGTGCAAAAATTATCGGAGTTAACAATCGTAATCTAAAGACCTTTGAGGTGGATATTAATAACAGTATACGATTAAGAGAATATACTCCAAAAGAAATTATCTTTGTCGCAGAGAGTGGAATCCGAGACAATAATGATATTAAGGCTTTAAAACAGGCTGGAGTAAATGCTGTTCTAATCGGAGAAACCTTAATGCGTAGTCCAAATAAAAAAGAGATGCTGTCAGAGCTTAAAGGATTATCAAAGCAACATACAGACTCAGCTTAAAGTGATATCATAATTACATTGGAGATCTATAAACGAAAGCTTTTATTTATGTGTGCAGGGTCGGAGGTTGATAATGACTAAAATTAAAATATGCGGACTTCGCAGACAAGAGGATATTGAGTCCGTTAATCTTGCGGAACCTGATTATGTAGGGTTTGTTTTTACAAAAAGCAAACGGCAAATCAGTGCGAAAGAGGCAGGAACATTAAAAGCAAGGTTAAACCCTAATATTCAGGCAGTTGGTGTATTTGTAAATGAAGAAATCTCGAAAATCCTGGAGTTAGTAAAGGAAGGTATTATAGATCTTGTGCAACTGCATGGAGATGAAGATGCGGAATATATTAAACATTTGGCTTCTTGTACCACAGCACAAATTATAAAAGCAATTCGAGTAAAGGATCAAGAGAGTCTAAATAATATAAAACAGATACCGGTTGATTATCTATTATTTGATACTTATAGGAATGATCACTACGGCGGCAGCGGGGAACGTTTTGATTGGAGCCTTATATCGTATTCAGAACGACGATATTTTCTTGCAGGAGGAATTAATATAGAAAACGCAGAGATGGCAATAAGATTGACAAAGCCTTATGGAATCGATATAAGTAGTGGTGTTGAAACAGACGGATATAAGGATAGGGAGAAAATAATTAATTTTGTAAAAAAAGTACGAGCCATTTAATAATCTATAACTGTTCTGAAGCAAGCAGACTATTTAGAAAATGATTTATGAAAGCTTAATTTTAAAAATATTTTTTAATAAACAAATAACAAGGAAAGGCAGGTAATTCATATGTCAAAAGGAAGATTTGGTCTTCATGGTGGTCAGTTTATTCCCGAAACGCTAATGAATGCCGTTATAGAGCTGGAAGAGGCATATCTCAAGTACACAAAGGATGAGGAATTTAATAGAGAACTCGATGATCTTTTAAGGAATTATGCAGGAAGGCCATCCATGCTATATTATGCAGAAAAGATGACGAAAGATCTGAATGGAGCTAAGATCTATTTAAAAAGAGAAGATTTGAACCATACGGGTTCCCATAAAATAAATAATGTGTTAGGTCAGGTGCTGCTTGCTAAGAAAATGGGCAAGAAAAGAGTAATTGCCGAAACAGGGGCGGGGCAGCATGGCGTTGCAACTGCCACAGCCGCTGCACTTCTTGGACTGGAATGTGAAATATTTATGGGAAAAGAAGATACTGAGCGCCAGGCATTAAATGTATTTCGAATGGAACTCCTTGGTGCAAAAGTACATGCTGTGACATCAGGCACTCAAACCCTTAAGGATGCCGTTAATGAGACCCTAAGAGAATGGACCAAACGGGTGGAAGATACCCATTATGTACTTGGTTCTGTAATGGGACCGCATCCCTTTCCTACAATCGTACGTGATTTTCAAAGTGTAATAGGGAAAGAAGTGAAAGAAGAACTATTAAAAAGAGAAGGAAGATTACCGGATGCCGTAGTAGCCTGTGTCGGTGGCGGCAGCAATGCAATGGGCATTTTTTATGACTTCATAGGTGATTCAACCGTACGGCTAATTGGGTGCGAAGCAGCGGGCCACGGAGTAGATACCAACAAAACAGCAGCAACCATAGCCACAGGAAGTTTAGGGATATTTCATGGTATGAAATCATATTTTTGTCAGGATGAGTATGGACAAATCGCACCGGTACATTCTATCTCTGCAGGGTTAGATTATCCGGGAATTGGACCCGAGCATGCAAATCTGCATGATACGAAACGAGCTGAATATGTTGCAGTTACAGATTTTGATGCGATTGATGCTTTTGAATATCTGGCGAAAATGGAAGGAATTATTCCGGCAATCGAGAGTGCTCATGCGATAGCTTATGTAAGAGAGCTTGCACCAAAAATGGATAAGGATCAGATTATTGTGGTTAATTTATCAGGCAGAGGCGATAAGGATGTTGCTTCTATTGCAAGGTATAAGGGGGTGCAGATCCATGAATAGAATAGAAACAGCATTTCATAATAAGAAGGCCTTTATTCCGTTTGTAACAGCTGGTGATCCCAACATTGAAGTAACCGAAAAGCTTATCTATGCTATGGCAGAGGCTGGGGCAGATTTAATTGAAATTGGAATACCTTTTTCAGATCCGGTTGCCGAAGGACCAGTGATACAAGAAGCAGATGCCAGAGCTTTAGCAGCAGGAACTACAACGGATCATATCTTTGAAATGGTCAGAAAACTAAGGAAAAGACTTGATCTGCCACTTGCTTTTATGACATATGTCAATCCGATTTATACCTATGGGACGGAAAGATTTTTGACAAATTGTAAGGAGGCAGGCGTCGATGCAATCATTGTACCAGATGTTCCCTATGATGAAAGAGAAGAGTTAAAACCTTATTGTATAAAATATGGAATTACACTTATCGCAATGATTGCACCAACCTCAAAAGAAAGAATTAAAGCCATAGCCTCAGAAGCAGAAGGGTTTTTGTACTGTGTTTCTTCCATGGGAGTTACTGGTATTCGTAGTGAAATCGGTGCAAATGTGAATCAGATGATTGAGCAGGTAAAGGAAGTAAAAGAGATTCCCTGTGCCATAGGTTTTGGTATATCAACTGCGGAACAGGCAGTGGCAATGTCACAGATTGCCGATGGGG
>JASGEU010000092.1:0-38671 GCA_047606065.1 Mobilitalea sp. | reverse complement strand
TTGATATTCAAACGGAATATTAATCATATCCTTTGCATTGGATACTCCAATAACAGATCCGCTCTTCCATATCTGTTCATTGGTTAGCCTTAAATATGCTAATGGTCCGGTAATGCTTCCATGCTTATCCTCATTAAAGTAATGAGGTAGTATTTGAGTTAACTGTCCTGCCTTCTCTTCTAAAGTCATTGAATTCATTAATTCAATGAGATCTTTCTTTGTCATTTAACTTTTCTCCTATACTGTACTGGTTCTAATCTAAATCCTATTATAATATTATAGCAGCTTGAAGCAAGCTTTCACGGCTAATTTATTTAATATTCTGCCTGGTTCTGAACTGTTCCATATTTTACAGGTAATTCTTGCCGACACTATTAAGTATACCTTATATTTAGATTATTTAAAACAAGATGAAACGACAAGTCGTTTCATCTTGTCATGAACTAAAAGTGCATCTTCAAATACTAGCTATTCACTAATTTTTGAGATGCACTCCTGTTTTTATTATTAATATTTAGGTGTATTTAAACGATACTTGTTATTTTGTTGCATAGTAATTATCAACATAATCAAGCATAGGCTGAATATAATCCGCCCTTCCTCCTAAGAAATCCTTAATACATTGATAACTTGCATACCCTCCATATAAACTGTTATTTGCATCCCCTGTTCCAGGATATCTTGCAAAGAACTGATCATAGAGAGGTCCATAGACATCCTTGAACACATCCAAAGCAGGTATTGCAGTTGTTTTATTAAACTGATTATCACTTAAAGCCAGAATAGAGCTTTCAAAATCCTTTCGGAAGTTCTCATTAGACATTAGGTATACAAAAATCAGTACGGCTGGATTCTCCGTATCTCTGTCTAACATACCATTCGGTTTATAATTATTCTCTTTAATGGTATTGGTACGAATATCTCCCTGTCCCATAACTCCGCCAAACTCAACATCATAGAAAACAAAACGCCATTTACCATCTGCATAAGGGACACTTTCATCCACGGAAGCCGTCTTCCACAGGGACCAGTTCTTGCCCGGCCAATCCCACTTGTTGTTAATCCATATCTGAACTGCAAAATAATCTCTCGCAGATTCTACATCCACGAGCTTTGCAAATTCCTCATAGTCAGCTTCGTTGGTTAAATCCGTATGTGTATCAAAGAAATTAAGAAGTTCTTCAAAATAGTAGCTTTCATTGGTTTCACCTTCTGGCAGGTCGCCCACATCCAGCTTATAGCCAAGTGCCAGATCTTCTGCATCGCCTTTATAAAGCACTACTTCTTTCTCATCGACACCATGCTTATTCTCAAAATAATCCTCTGTATAGTCTTCCTGTAATACATAGAGTCCCCAATATTCCCCGTTAAGATAAACAACGCATGGTCTTGAAGTCTGGATATCACAGTCTAAATCCTTGACTAATGACTGCCAATAGGTGTCGCTGAACTTCGTTGTAAAAGCAGTATTTCCGCCGTTACGAAGAGTGAGGGTTTTAAACTTTGTTATCGTTTCACCAGCATCATTCTTTAAATCTTCACCAAAGAAAGGATATTCAAAATTCTTCTTTCCATAATCTGCCCTCGCATAGAGTCTAAAGCCCTTCTGCAAGTCGGAACGGGAGTAATTACCCTGAATACGAATACCACCATCCTGCTGTAAGGCAAGTGTTGTGTTAGTGGTATCACTTTCAAAGAAATCTATGTGAACATTACGTTCCCATTCTCTGCCCTTTTGATTATAATTAGCAGCAATCTGTCTTGCTGTTTCTGCATTGAATTTCTCACCGGAAGCCAAATAATCCTTTAAAGCCTGATCAAAGACATCTCCTTTCACATAGATACCATACTGGGGATTAAATAAATCCTCCGGGTCCATACTTAAGGAAATCACCGCTAAACTGGTGCCTGCTGCTTCCGTGCTTTCTTGTAATCCAGCGATATGTTCTGCCATACTGCCAATAAAATAAGTATTTGTAGCAACCTTTGAATAAAGTCCTTCCTTATCCAGTGCTACTGCTCGAATTACGGTACATTTATCTACTGCATCACCAGGGACTTCGCTGCTTCTCTTATAGACAAAACCATCCTGTGTGCTATTAACATTAACATTAGCAGAATCATATAAAAATGGATCAACCGCTGAAATGTTATTGGCATCCTTGCTGCGGTCTGCTACTTTAATTGGTGCTGTATAAGCAATTCTGGTTTCACTGATAATCGGATTACTTCCATCCGTAGTATAATAAATTTCTGCTTCTCCATCACAGATCAGCTCAATTTCAAACTCACTTTCATAGACACCGCTTTCCTTGGAGATCGCTACTGTAAGTTTTGATTTTTCTTCCGGAATTACCGGTCTTTCTATTACCGCCTGCGTAGGTTCCGGAGTCCCTGTCGGATCTGGTGCATTAGTAGCCTCCACCTTTGTATCGTCCTGTGTATCCGGTTTATCCTTCTTACTACATCCATATAACCCAATACTAACACCCAAACACATAATCAGTAAGAGCGTGATAATCTTTTTACCCTTCCCTTGCATTCCAAACCTTCCCTTCTCTTAGAACAAAAGTGTACATTGCACACTCTCATGTTCAAATAATTTTGATGCACAGCTTTTGTTCCTCGCGTGCAGCTGCGCACCAAAGCGAATTATGTTCGCTCGCACGGAGTGCTTTTATTCATGACAAATAAAACGACTTGTCGTTTCATCTTGTTTCATAGAACGCAATTTCCTATGAAACAAAAAAGAATAACGGAATGAAATATCAAGATATTTCAATTCCGTTATCATTATACCGTCTAATTTTTCAGGGAAAAACATTCATTTCTAGTGAATTTGTGTGTAATAATTACTTAGGTAAAAAGTTATATATTGTTAAATTTACTGCTATATTAAGTAATCCAAGTTAGCTTAATCCTGATTAACACTAACAAATAGAAGCATTAGTCTATCTTAAATCTCTTTAAGGAAAGATTTAATTTGCCTGCATCCTCTGCAAGTGCGTTAGCCGCCTGTTTTAAGCCCTCAACAGAACCAATTTGATTTGCAGCTGTAATGCTCATTTCCTCTGCAGATGCTGCCGTTTCTTCTGAAACAGCTGATATACTTTCAATAGCGGTCAAGACATCCTCTTTTGCAGTTTCTATATGCTTAATTCCTGCTAAGATATCATTTAAGTTGCCAACCAGGTCTCCTACATGCTGATTAATGTTGCCAAACATCTGAACGCTTTTATCTAATGATTTCATTTGAGAGTCCACAATATCCTCGGCTCTTCTGGCAGTAAGGACAGTTTCACTTGCTTTAACTTGAATATCCTCGACAATACTTTGAACTTGAGCAACGGACTGAAGTGACTTATCCGCAAGTTTACGAATTTCTTGAGCAACTACTGTAAAGCCTCGTCCTGCCTCACCAGATCTTGCCGCCTCAATTGCTGCATTTAAGGACAATAGATTTGTCTGGTCTGCAATCATACTCATGGTTTCAACAATGACACTAATATCAGTCGATAAGGTCTTGAATTCCTCTACTTTTTCAATTACGATTTGCGTGATATCGGAGGTTTCTTTTGCCTTACCACTTAATTCATCCATAATTACGAGACCTTCGTTGGTGATTGGTTTCGTGTTATTTGCAATCTGTTCGATTTCATAGGCGCTGCCATTCACTTTATTAATCTCTTCAGAGAATGTTGTCATAAGAATCAGACACTGCTCTGTATCACTTGCCTGTTGTACAATACCCTGTTCAATGTTCTCGATTGTTGATGTAATATCCTTCGTAGCCGTTAGCAGCTGTTCTGTGGTTTCGGATAAGACCTCTGCTGAATTATCAACTTTACCGCCTACCCCTTGAACTTCTTCGATTAAACCACGCATGTTACTGATCATGTTACTGAAGCCCTTGGTCAACAAATGGAATTCATCTTTTCTCTTGGACTCAAACAGAGCGGTTAAATCACCTGTGGATGCCTGTGAAAGGGTCTTTTGCAAGGTATTGATTGCTTTACTTATACCTCCGGCAATCAATGTAGCTGTTATAATTGAAAAGAGGGATGCACCTAGAATAAATAGGATATTCCACCATTTAATTTCACTAACTTCATTTAAGATTGTATCATTTGGTATAAGTGCACATACGGCAAAATCCGTATTTTCTAACTTGCTATAAACAAATAAGTAATCCTTACCCTCAAACTTCTCATCGGAAAAATGACTGGCTGCTTCACCATTCATAGCATCTTTAAAGAAAGCCTGTTCAAAGAAAGCGTTGTCTCTATCTACATCCGAAAGTACTTCTCTGCCGTCCAGAGTAGTAAACGCTACTAAACTGCCTTTCCCCATATCATACTCTGCTAACATATTTCTTATTGCTTCGGAAGAAATGTCAATTCCGATGACAGAATTCTTATTACTGGAGAGTCTTAAAAGTGATATCGCGTAATCTTCTTTGGAAGCCTGTTTTGCTTCATCAATTTCTTTATGCTCACTAACCCAAACTCCTCCTGGATTTTCAACCACTTTCTTACCCATATCGGTTTCAATAAACGTATCATAAAAACCTTCGCTGCCTTCAAAGTTCAGGTTCTTCCCATTTTCCCCAAAAGCATATATTTGCTTAATAAATTGATTTGCACGTTCTGCAAGTGAGATATCGCTTTCAATCTCTTTTGCTGCTTTAAACGCATTGGTTTGGGACTCTGCAGCTGCAGAACCAAAATATGTATTTAAGTTAGAATCAAATTGCAAAATAAGTGATTCGTTCTCTACCGCATCAAATGCAAACGTAATATAATCACTTAGTGCATTCATGGTATCTGCGGTACTTTCCTTATAATTACTTATAATTGCATCTTTTGATTTATTGTAGGTCATAATACCAAAAGTCATTAATAAGATAACCGGAAATAAAAACGCCATCAATAACTTAAATCCAATTTTACGAAACCTTGCAATCTCAGTTTTACTAATTCCATTTTTCTCAATCTCATTTTGAATATGAGCTTTTGTTGTTTTCACTTTACGAAAAAATGAAAGTATTTTTGAGAGGCTTAACTTGGGCTTGTCCGTTCTCCTGTTCATATTTGTCCTCCATATATAAATTTTATTTATTCACTATTTAAATTGAGATGAAGTATAAATCAATTTAGAATTCTTTGCAATCATTTTTGCGAAAATTCCTTAATTTATCTTAAAAAGCGACAATTACGATATGTCAAAGTTTATAATTTTAACTTTTTGCCTACATAAAATGGCACTAACTATTATTTCGACCATTCTTGGATAAACAATAAGTATTTTTTTGTTACAATATTTTCTTGTCTGACCATATAATTATTGGTAGAATAATTTTCAAGATAAATGTGGGAGCCTAATGCGAATTAAGCATAATACAAGGAGGATAAAATGAAAACCTACGAATCCATTGAAAAAGTTAGTGAGGTAATAATCGCCGATGGGCTATGTGAAGCAATCTTATTGAAAGGTTCTATTGGCCGGGGGGATGATGACGAATACTCTGACGTTGATATGTACGTCGTTGTGAAAAAAGACTGTTTAGATCTGTTTCTAGAAAAGAGAATGGAATATCTCCAGAGTTATTTACCTGTTCTATACGTTGAGCATGTTAATTTCGTTGCTGAGCAAATCGTCGCTATCTATGATAACGGTTTACATTTTGATTTATATACCGTAACAGAAGACACAATGCCTCACACGGATAAGGCTAAGGTTATTTATGATCCCAACCATAAGTTTGACACCTATGTTGGAGAGTCTAAGATTATAACCAAGGAGCAATTAGCATATCACTTTAACGATGCTCTATATTACTTTGTTGAGGCTGACGGAGCCTTTTGCCGTAAGAATTACCCCTGGGTTTCTCAGATACTTTCCATTTCCATTAATGCCAGTGCTATATTGTTACGTTATCTGTATGATAAGGAATATGCTTATTTGGGATTGAAGAAAATTAACGAAATCATTCCTGAAGAACAGTTTAATTGGCTTGTGTTAGCCTCTGATCATCTTAATAAAGACGGATTTACGATTGCTAACAGCTATGTAATTAAAATATTAGACTTTGTAGTAGAAAATATAGAGGAAGATATTAAGTGTCTGTTAAATATCCCCTTCTTTGAGTGGATGAAAGTGAATTTAAACACTACACTATTTATAAGGAAGTAACACAGATTAATGATGTGATTATGCAGTTGCATAATTAGCAAAATACTCCCACCTAAGTTTTCAAGTTCTTAATGTAAGCCTTGTTTACTTGAATGGGAGTATGTCTATGTCTATCTTATCTTATGATATTATTTTTATTCGTATTGCCTCTTCTATTAAACCAGATAAATTCCGTAGCCAAAGGCATCTACAACTGCCTGGTTTTCTTCCTTTCGTTCTATCCCAGCTTCGATTAATATCTTCCTTATAAAAGGTAGTTCTATCTTCTTGGCATACTCTCCAGCATTTAGGCTCACATATAATTTATCCTTATCTCCATTTCTTAGAAAAGAATAAACCCAGCTATTTGATTTAGCCTCTACCACCTCTAATTGTGCATTTGCATCAATATACCCTTTTCTTATCTCAATGATAGACTTAATAAAAGTAAGCATATCTTCATCTTCCCGTTGCCAAGGCATGGCTCTTCTGTATTCACTTTCGGCAATACCCGCAATGCTCTTTTCATCCCCATAGAACAGGCTTGGCACACCAGGGAACAGCATAAGACAAAGATAAGCCAACTTCCATCTGCGAAGTTCCTCACCACAGAGGGATAAAAATCGCGGTACATCATGACTGTCCAACAGGTTTAATTGTCCTAAAATAATATTTGTTGGATAGCGTAGTAACATCTGTGAAATGTGTCCTGCGAACTCAAAGGCATCTGTTTTTCCTAAAGCAAAGAAATCACGACAATGCTTTCTAAAGTCATAATTCATTGTGGAATCAAAAGCATCCCCTCTTAGCCAGGTTTCTGAATTTTCCCACACTTCACCTATCAGCACGGTCTCTGGATTTTCTTCCTTAGCTGCACTCCGAAACGTTCTCCAAAAATTACGGTCAATTTCATTTGCTACATCCAAGCGCCAGCCATCAATCTGGAATTCTCTAATCCAATACTTCCCTACCTCTGCAAAGTATTGCTGCACTTCTTTATTGGAGGTATTTAACTTTGGCATTTTTCTTTCATAGGCAAAGCAGGCATAGGAAGGGGTTCCGTTCTCTTCCGGGCGGATTACCGGGAGCTTTAGATCATAGAACCAGTCCTTATACTTGGAGACTTCCCCATTTTTAACAACATCCTCGAAGGCAAAGAAATACCAGCTGCAGTGATTAAATACGCCATCAATAATGATATGCATTCCTTTTGCATGCAGCTTCTGCACCAGCTCTTTAAAGTCCTCCTCGCTTCCCAGGCAAGGATCAATGTGATAATAATCTAAGATATCGTATTTATGATACTCCCCAGCAACAAAAATAGGATTAAGATAGATACAGGTAAACCCTAATTCTTCGATATAATCAAGATTTTCTGTAATTCCTTTGATAGTTCCACCCAGCCTGGCTTTCGAAATCAAGTTATTCTCCAACGTGATATCTGCGCCCACTCTCTCAAGCTTTTCTTTCCCACTGGCAAAGCTGTCAGGGAAAATATTATACACTACTGCATTCTTGAACCATTGTGGAACATCTGGGATTTCCTCTCTTAGGATAAAGGGATATTGATAATATTCACTTCTCCCCTCTATCATCACACCATTAATAACAATCTCCGGCATTTCCTTACGGAACAAATCTGCATAATAATAGGTCCATTCCTCTTCTGTTTCTAATTTGAAGTAATAGCACACCCTGTTAAAAGGACTTTCAAAGGTCACCTCATAATGGTTGAAGAGTTCATCACTTGATGCCAGCATCATCGGCAGCGGGAAAAATTGTACCGGCGTCTGATTGCAAGCACGATCGCCGTAATATAGGGTACAGGTAGTCAAATCCTCCTTAGCCGTCCGTATACGAATGGTTAGATTACTCTCACTGTTTGCAAAAGCAAACTGTGATTGAGGTATATGTAAAATTGCACTTTTATTCATTCTTAAACTCCTTTAAAATTTTATAACTTATCCCTTTACACCACCGGCAGTCAGACCGGAAACCATATACTTCTGAATACAAAAGAATATGATTAGTATTGGTATGGATACTAAAATGGAGGCTGCCGAAAACAAGGGCCAGCTTCTGCTATAATCATTGGATTGAAGCTGATAAAGTCCCCCGGCAAGGGAATAGCTATTTTCACTCATCATAAAGGTTGTTGAAAACAGGTACTCATTCCACACAAAAATAAGTACCATCACAGACGTAACAATAATTGCGGGTCTGGCAAGGGGTAACACAATTCTTGTGAGTAACCTTAGGTCACTTGCGCCATCTATTTTTGACGCTTCTTCGATTTCGACGGGGATTGTATCAAAATACCCCTTCATATTCCATATACTAAAAATACACATGGAACCAGCGTAGATAACGATAAGACCCAGATGTAAATTTAATAAATTCATAGTTTTAAATAACCGAAAAATTGCAAACATAGAAAGTATTTGTGGAAACGCATTTAATAATAGAAGTATTTTTAAAACTTTTCGTCTTCCTTTAAAACGAAATCTGGAAAAAGCATAGGCAGCAACAATTGCAAAGCTAATCGCAAGTACCATAGTCCCAACACTAAGAATCATGGAATTCTTCAACCAGATTAAAAAGGGCTCCTCCAAAAGAATGATCCGAAAGTTATTCCAGGTAGGATTCTTCGGTATAAAGGATAAGTCGGACGATAAGGCTCCGCCACTTCCACTAAAGGCAAGAGAAAGAGCATATAGAATGGGCAGTAAGCCAATGGTACATATGATAATAAAGAATAGATTTAGAGCTGTAAGTCCCAGGCGTTTTTTTAATTTATTTCTCTTCATCAGTCTTCCTCCTTTAGTCCCCTATTCATAACCCCTGAAAACACGATTATTATTGCAAATATCACGATGGATACAGCGGAGGATAGTCCATAATTATTGGTGACAAAGGCATTTTTATGAGCGTAGGTAATAATTGTCTGTAAGGTCGCACCTGTCAAGGAACCTTTTTGCATTGTTAGCAGATAAATAATGTCAAATTGCTTAAAGGTCGTAAAGGTTGTCAATATAACTGCAGGTGCAATAATCTGTTTCAGAGAGGGAATTGTAATATGTAAATTTTTCTTTATAAATCCAGCCCCATCTATCATTGCACTTTCATAGTAGCTTCGATCAATACTCTGCAATGCACCATCTATCATCATAATCATGAACGGCAATGCCATCCATAAGTTTAAAACCATACACGAAAGAAAAGCGGGTACATTTTCAGATAAGAAATTCATTTTAGGCAGCCCCATCATTACCGCTAATTTATTCAGAAATCCAAACTCTGTATTGTACATACCCACTCGCCACAATAAAATGGATACATAAGCAGGCATAGCCCATGGGAACATAAGCAAGGTTTTATACAATCGACTCAACCTTAAGCCTTGAACATTTAATCCAAGGGCAATGAAATAGGCAATAACAACCTGCAATACCATATTAATAATTGTCCATATGACAGTAGTTCCCAACGCAGTAAGAAATCCCGAGTCAATTTTTAATAATGCTCTTTGATAATTCCCTAATCCAATTACCTTATAATTGAGCCAATGAAATAAATTCATATCTGTCAAAGAGATATAACCAGTATAGAGGATTGGAAATACAATAATAATTCCAATCAGAAGTATCGCTGGCAATGCATAAAGCCAAGGTAGATAGGTATGTTTTCTTTTCATTACTTCCTCCTTAAAAAGGTAAATCGGATTTGTTTCCTACACTTTTATATATTAGCAGGAGCTGTTTCAAGCTATATTAACTTTGCAACAGCGGCTATCTATTTACGCATTTAAAATTGATTAAAGTGTCAAAAGTCATAATCAAATTTTAATGATGAATATGTGTGTATATACGTTCAGATGGCGCAGACCGGCATCCAGGGATTGCCTTCTTTTTAGGGCAATCCCTGGATGGTAAGGCAAGTCCAGATGAATGTATATACACACATATCCATCTTCACGTCTGAATCAGATTTTTGACAACACTTTAATCAAACTTTATTGCATATCACCAATTGCAGTTAATGCTTCGTCCTGATATTTATCTGCTGCGGTATCCACATTTTCGCCGGACTTATTAACCGCTGCAAGTAAGGATTCTGCAGGTCCCCACATAACACCCATTTGAGGAACATTCGGCATCGGTTTTGCTGTTTCAGCAGTTGTCTTCATTGCTACGATCATCTCATTGGCAGCAACATCTGCATCGTCATAGGATTTAATATTTGCTGGTGCACAATTTGACTCCTTTGCTAAGTCAATTCCAACTTCTGCTCCTGCGAGTACTTCTAATACTTTTGCAATGGCATCCTTTTTAGACTCCGCTGCATATTTTAATACTCCAATTCCCTGAACACCTGAATAAGGTGCTAATCCATTACCGTTTGGAAGTTTAAAGTCTGCTAAGGATTTAATACCGAGATTAATTCCAGCATCATTAATTCCTGAAATCAACCATGGTCCACCAATGATGGCTGCTGCCTTCTTATCGTTGAATAAGGTTGTTACCGTATTATAATCCCCATCTGCCTGTAACTGTGCAAACTTCTGATTGTAGACAATTGCATCCTTGGTAGCCTGCTCATTTAATCCAGGTTGAGCGTCAGAATTAATGATATAACCGCCAAAACCATTGATAAAAGGTGCTACGTTGTATGCAGTGGAGTGTTGATTAACCACCGCATAGGTACCTGCATTGGTATCCGTATTCGCTACCATGTAATTATACAGATCTTCTGTAGTTGATGGAATATCTCCAGTCCACATATCCTTATTGTATAAGAATAATAAGGTTTCAAAATAAACAGGAAGCAGGTATTGCACATCTTTATAGGTACCTGCTTCGATTGTCATTGGCAGTAAATCTGCCATTGTATCAGTGCTAATAACGTCAGTTATTGGAGTTAAAATTCCCATTTCTGCAAACATACCTAAGGAATCATGTGCGTAAAAGTATAGATCAGGACCATTCGCTGCATCTGTACCATATAATTTCATTTGATCTGTTAAACCTGTCTTTTTCTCAAAAGCAACGCTGATACCCTCGTCTTTTAAGGTGTCGTTTACTCTTGTCGCGATAACTTCCATAATCGCATCATTGCCATCATGCCAGATTTTAAGTTCCACTGGTTCTGTAGTTGTATTGGTATCTGTGTCTGTTTCAGAAGCCCCTTGTGTTACTCCAGGTTCTGTTGTTGGTGTATCTTTCGTTGTATTTGTGTTTTTACCACACGCAGTGAATGCCCCCATGATAAGTAACCCACTTAAAACGAAACAAATAATTCGCTTCATAAATGTATCCTCCTTTAAGATGTTTAGGAAACCGTTTTCCTATTACTATTTCTAACAAACAATTTTATGGCGTTTGTTTATGTTATTTTTACCATAATCACCAGATCAGGTCAATTATATTTTAGTAATTATAGTTGACTTTGTAAGGAAACCGCTATACTATATTAATAAATCTGTCTATTATTTAAGGAGTGAAATCATGCCAATAACCATTCGTGACGTTGCCAGAGAAGCAGGAGTCTCCACCTCCACTGTATCGAAGGTACTAAACAACTGGACCACCATTTCGCAAGCTACCATTGATAGAGTCAATGACGCAATCACAAAACTTAATTATACGCCGAATTCAAGAGCCGTGAGCTTTGCAAGGCAATCTACACAAAACATTGTATTTCTGACCTCGCTGGGAAAAGATGAAGCCTACCATAACCCTCATATGTTTGATATCATGTGCGGGGTAAACAGTGAAATTAAAAAGACAAACTACTCCATGACCTTGGTAGATACCTATATGGAAGCTTACCCCGGAGAAACCGTTGCTAAAGTAATGGCAAAAAAGTGTGCTGATGGCATGATTATTCATGGTTCCGCTATTAATAAAGAGATTGCTGATTTAATTATCAAGCAGCAGTTTCCACATATATTAATAGGGCACCCAGGCTTTGAAACCTCCTTATGCTGGGTGGATACCAATCACGCTTTAGCTGGACAGTACGCTGCCGAATATTTAATTTCCTCTGGTTACAGTGAAGTTGCTTTTATTGGCGGGAAAAAGACAGACTATATCTCCATGCAGCGGCAAAAGGGTTTTCTTGGTGCAATGCATGGCTATGGTTATTTGATTGCTCCAGAGCGTATTCAATACACAGATTCCAGCACCGAAGAAAGCTATAGAGCTACGATAAAGTTATTAGAAGCCAAGAAACCACCACGTGTCATTGTCTGTGAGAATAACACCATAGCGGTTGGTTCCATGAAGGCTATAGAAAAATCAAATCTCAAGGTTCCTGAGGACATCGCCTTCCTAACCTTTGATTTATATCCTTATTCAAAGATAATAGAGCCAAAACCAACGGTAATTGATATCAATGTCTATGATATGGGGGTTCAAGCAGGAATAATGTTAATGAGAAAGATGGAGAATCCATCGTTGCAGATACAATCTTATACCACACTTCCAGTGGTGAACGTGGGGAAAACCACATAAATAAGTCCTTCGAAACTAGCCCTAACAATAACTACATATTCGCAGAAAGGGAAGGTACCAGCTCCACACGGGATGACAGTGGTTTGTCAATCTGTGAACTTCAGAGCTAATATCTTCCCTCATATTATTTTTCTTATTATATGTCTTACATTTTAGATTTTAACGACTTTTTATATTCCTTCTTTTATATCTTCTTACATGTCTTCTTTTATGCGTTCTTAAATATCTTCTTATATGTTTTCTTATATATCTTGTTATATGTTTTTCTTAATATGTTTTGTTATATGTCTTCTTACATATCTTCTCTTATTCTTTCTTCTATGCTTTCTTGCAGCATCAGCCCTTTATTGCACCTGCCGTCATACCATCAATAAAATATTTCTGGAACAATAGGAATACAATAAAGATTGGCACAACCCCAAACATTGACCCGGCAATCAATAAATCATAATTATTGCCATAAGGAGTTAGCAGTGTATTCAGTCCGATTGGTAAAGTGAATTTATCTGCTCCTCGAAATACCAGCATAGGCCACAGCATACTATTCCACGAACCCATTGCGCAAAGTATTGCCATAGCCGCAAACGCCGGCTTTGTAATTGGAAGCATGATCCGTAAACAAATTCCATATTCCGTGGCACCATCAATTCTCCCCGAATCTAATAACTCCTTGGGCATAGTCGTAAGATATTGACGAAAGAAGAAAATTGTAGCTGCAGCACACAAGCCGGGAAGTATGACACCGGCATTGCTATTAATCAATTTCAGAGTAATCATTTCCTGATATAACGGAAGCAACAATATTTCGAACGGCACCATCATGGTTGCAATAACCAGAAAGAATAATATCTTTTTAAGGCGGAACTCATACATACTTAATCCATACGCCACAAAGTAGCAAACCAGCAAGGTTAGTACAACCGTAAGTAAGGTTAGCACCATACTGTTTTTGAACCAGGTAAAATACTTAACAGAGTCCGTATTGCCGCTAAACAGATATTTATAATTTTCCAGAGTCATTGTGGAAAAATCCAGATTAATACTTAATCCTTTTCGAATTAATTCCGTGCCGGGCCGAAAGGATGCCAGCAGACCAGCAAATACAGGAAATATGATAACTGTACCCAAAAGTGCAAACCAGGTTGTTGCAAGTACGGCATATATTCTTTTCTTACTTCTTACTGCTTTACCGGAGGATAATCGATCTGACATATTATTTTTCCTCCTTTTTTAAGGTGCCGTTAAGAATTAACTGTGCCACATTGATTGTCAGTGCAATTACCAGCAGAACCAATCCGACCGCAGAAGCATACCCTAACTGATTTTTTTCAATTCCTCTCCTGTATAAATAACCTACAATCGTTAATCCAATGTTATTCGGTGAGGCATTTCCCGCCCATAGCATGAAGGACTCCAAAAACATGGCAAGACCTGCATAAATGCTGATGGTTAATACATAGATATTGGTTGGTTTCAACAATCTTATTGTTATGTATCTAAATTTCTGCACTGCTGAAGCTCCATCAATTTCTGCCGCTTCATACAAGGTTCCATCGATGGATTTCAGTCCGGAAATATAATAGAGCATATTGACTCCAGTCCATCTCCAACAGCATACAATTACCAACGCCGCCAACCCCGTTTCCTTTACCTTAAGCCATTTATGTGCCGCCATTCCCAATGCCTGCATTATAACATTCATCTGACCAGTCTGATATTCCGAGAACATCAGCCGAAACAAAGTGCCTGATATTACTACGGAGGTGAGTGCAGGCAGATATAATAATGCCTTCCAAACCCCTTTCACTTTAACAAGCCGGCTGTCTAGCAGCACCGCATAAAGCATGGGGAAAGGAATTAGTAAGATTACAGTTAAAAACATGTATTCAAAGCTATTCAACACCGCAGTATGGAACACTTTATCTGCCAATAGTTTTGAGTAGTTGCGTCCACCTATCCATTCAGCACCTGTGGGTTTTATATCTTGAAAGCTCATAATAATTGTACTGATAAGCGGATATATCCAAAAAATTAGAAAACTAAGAATAAATGGCAGCACAAATACATAAGGGGCTGCTTTTTGTGAATAAAGAATTTTCTTAATTTTCATTTTCTCCTCCTACTGTTCCAGGTCAATCACCTCTTGCGATGCTGCCAAGGCCTCGTCTACCGAAGTACCATTTTCTAATATTTTATTCAAGGTTACTGTACAGATTTCCTCATTAATCGTTGGACTGATTGCAACAACACTGATTTTGCCAATACCATCCTTTATTTGGTTTAACACATCATATGGATAATTTCTAAAGAAGGCATTATACTGATTAGAATCATCATGGATAATGGATTCTTCCGTCCACATTGCCGTATTACATACGTCAAAACCAAGCATTTCCCAATTAAGCTTTTCTCCTTCCATAGACATCTTTGCATAGCAAAGGAAGTCTGCGGAGAGCTCTTTATCTTTCGCCTGCTGTGTTACAACGGTACCGGTTCCACCAATACCTACTGAATTATTCTGTCCTTCCTCAAATACCGGACAAGGAGCAAGATACCAGTTACCCTTTTCTTCCGGCATATAGTTGATGAAACGACTCATATACCACATAGCTTTTGGAAATGATACAATATTATGATCCAGAATATTCTGGAAACCTGCCTCAATATCAACATGGCCGTCCGGTGAAACCTGTGCAACACCTGAATCTAGCCACCCTACCTGCATGTTCAGCATATTCTTTACTGACTCTAACTCAATATTAGCTTTACCATCAAAACCACCGGTCCAATCTTCGCCATACTCTGCCATAGCGAGCCACAACCAGTCTGTTCCGCCGGTATCCACTGAAGTAAAGTATTTCCCTTCCTGCCCAACAGCTGCTATATATTTTTCTCCGAGGGCAGTATAATCATCCCAGGTCTTAACTGCGTCTACCTCTGCCTGTGTAATACCTGCCGCTTCCAGTGCCGCCATATTGTAATACATTACGGTTGCACCTACGTGGAAATCAACACCATAGTAATGACCATCCGTACCCATGTAGATTTCCATACGTGCCGGTACCATAGTATCCATATAGGGATCAGCCGCAGTATCCAATGGATAAAGCCAGGTATCAACACCTGCTACAACATTCGGGAACTGCCCCACTTCTACGTCACAAATATCAGGAGCTCCTTCACCTGTCTGTAAGGACATAATTAATTTGTTATGCATGTCTGAATAAGGATAGGTCGTAAAGGTAACTTCAATTGTTCTGTCCGGATTTTCTTCATTCCATTTTTCTACCATTTTACCATAGTAGGTATTATGTAATTCAACAAATGACCACATCTCCATATGGGTACCATTCGGGTCACCGACGGTTGTAACTGCTGTGGGTTCTACCTCTGTACTCTCTGCACCCCCATCCTCTGTTGTCACCTGTTCCGGCTCACCTTTGCCGGATGTTTCATTGGAATTTTTGCCGCAGCCTGTTAAAAGAACCGCAGTCATGGCTACACATAGCAGCACGCTTAAAAATTTTCTTTTCATACCTTCCTCCTTTTGAATCCCTCCCGGATTCTTATAATGTTTTACCTTATGTTTTGGAGTAAATTCTCTTCCAAAGACATAAAAATAACAGGAATTTTTTAACATAAAATTATAAATTACTTTGGAAAATTGTTAATTACATTTTATCCCATTTGTGCACTTTATAATATTATATTGTAAAATTTTACCTGTCAAAAGCATTATTGCACAATTATCCATATATTGTCAATTATTATTTTAGATATATCAATAATATTTTAGTTTATTCTATAATATTATTAATATTATTAATTCTTCTTTAATGAATTTTCCTTCTTATCAATTAATTGACTTATTTTGTATACCGTATATAATTAACTTACAGCCATATACTCAAAAAGAAATCCCTATTTAATTAGGGAGGTAAAGTTAGTTTACGATACAAAACGCTATTGATTAGGGAGGATAACTCAGATGCTGCATATTAAATCACTAGATGAGGGTTTGGAAACTTTTAAGGCTCTCGGCTCTGAAATCCGGATTGAAATATTAAAATTACTGCTGCGAAATAATGGTATGAATATGAATGAGATTGCCACAGAGTTGAATATTACAAACGGGGCACTCACCAGTCACATAAAGAAATTGGAAGATTGCGGACTTATTACAGTTTCCAGCAAATCAGAAGGTCATGGAAACAAGAAAATCTGCCATGTTCACCTGGATAAAATATTGATCGATTTAGACCAGCAAAATGATGACAAGAATATATATCAAACCTCTATAAAGGTAGGACATTTCTCTGATTACAGTGTATATCCTACCTGTGGTCTTGCTTCTTCAAAGACAATCATTGGCCAGGTGGATGATACCAGATACTTTTCCCATCCCGATCGCTACAACGCAGATATTCTGTGGTTTACCAAAGGATATGTAGAATACATAATACCTAACTTTATACCTTTTTCTCAAAAAATTAATCAGATTACCATATCAACAGAATTAAGCTCTGAAGCACCTGGCTTTAATGATGTGTGGCCTTCTGACATCTATTTTTACTTGAACGACACTCATATTGGAACCTGGACCAGTCCCGGAGATTTCGGGGATGTAAAGGGAATCTTTTCTCCTGACTGGTGGTACCCCAATTGGAATCAATACGGACTGCTTAAGCTTCTTGTCATCAACCAGAAGGGAACCTTCATTGATGGCCTTCAGATTTCTGATGTATCAACCAAGCAATTGCAGCTGGATTATCGCAGCACGCTCAGGTTTAAAATCGGTGTTCCAGATCATGCGGAACATATTGGCGGCTTAACCATCTTTGGTAAAACCTTTGGTAATTACAATCAGGATATTAATGTCTTGATTAATTATAGCCCGCTCTGACCTGTTAACTGATGTGTCACCATATTAATAATTCGTTTGAAGAACAAAATTTTAATAAATTGGCTTCTATAACGACCGCATATACAACAAATTTTACGCCTTGCATGAGATTTGTCGTTATGAATAAAAGGACGAGTAACCGCCCCAGATATATAACATCAGGAGCAGTTATTCGTCCTTAATTATTTTACATCCTTAATTGTCTCTTATGTTAATCCCCTTCTCTAAGCCGTTCCACCAATGTCCTCTTGCTTATACTCTTGTATACGATTTCGGGGGTAGCGAAACATATTATTGCTATAATAAGATACATTAGAATAATGGGTAAGAATGGATAGGTAAATCGGGCATAGGCAGCTACATTTCTAATTAACAAAAAAACAATGTAGTTAATCAGATTACCAACGGTTAAACAGCATATGATTGTAATAGCGGCGTAACCAATCCCTTCCTTTCTAAGCATGGATTTCAATTGTGTTTTACTCATGCCAATGCTTTCAAGGGTTGCAAACTCTTGTTTACGTGTAATAATACCTACGGACATTACATTAACAAAATTAAAAATACCAATTAGTCCGAGTATTAACGAGACACCGCCTCCCAATACAATCATAATTGTTTTGGCGTCCTGCATATCTTTTCGAGCTGCATAACGTGAAATCATCTCAATCTCCTTAGATTTTGATAAATCAGTTATAGTGTTATAAATAGATTCCTCGTATGCACTTTCGGTATTTATGTCTACAGAAAGTATGTGTTGTTTGGAAAAATACTGTTGCAAGAAAGAATTAGATATTAAAATTTCCGGACCGCTAAAACTAGTTGAGGAACCGGTTCCTGAACTATTGTAGGATACCTTACCTCCGTTAATAATCTGGAATCCATCCTCCCGATCACCACATTTAATATCTAAGACAGGTACCTCTGAAAAGCAATCTGCAATCTCTATATCATTTTCATTTCCATTTCTACTATTAATCAACGCAATTTCACCACGTTCAAAAGCTTCTACATCAATAGGTACTTCAAGAGTTTTATTTATTTCCCCCAGTTGCAACGAGTCAATACCCTTCAACCCACAACCAAGCAGCTTTTCAATAGCTTCCTCTTTTGATAATTGATACTCTTTACTAACCAAATCAACATATTGATCAAGCTCTTTAGAATAATTAAGCTCACCAAATTCAAGGGTTGTCGTTCCAATTTCGGCGATACCTTTTAAATTTTTTATACTATCTACGAAATCAGTATCTAATCCATAGTCAGGAAATACATTCTTTGAGCCAATAGAAAAATCGTAAGCATACTCGCTATTTACCCGGTAATCAATATCCATGCTAGGTACGATTGTCATGATGATCGAGAATATCATACTACCTAAAAACAGGCTTAGCATTACAATTGCCGCTTGCTTGCGACTGCGGAATAAGTTGCGAACAGCCATTTTATAAGTTATCTTTTTCCTGGTTAACGAAAGATTTATTTTATCAACATCTCCCGTTGTAAATTTCAATGCCTCAATTGGAGATATGTTGGCTGCCTTTTTTGCAGGTGCTACCGCCCCGAACAAGGCCGTTAAAATGGTAAATATAATTGCTCCCATATATATGATTGGCGAAAACGAAACCACTGGACCAGTAGCAATTCCGCTGTTTAAAATGACTGCCGGAACAATTAACAATGAAATGATAGCAGACGCTGTGCATCCAATTGGCAGACCTATCATACATAACCGAAGTATCTGCCCTAGGACAATACGACGTATTTGCCTTGGTGTTGTTCCTAAGGTTTTAAACATACCATAGAAGCGTACATCCTTTGAAATAGAAATATACATAACATTATAGATCAGAAGATATCCTGTAAACATTAAGAATATTACTATGACAAGCAAGGCTATATAGGTAGTAGTATTTCCATAAGTATTGGTATATGCCGGTGATTCTGTATAGGCTTGATTATCGGAAAATTCCAAATCATTCTTTAGTCTGTCAATATTCTCACTTATATTTTTATTGTTTTTGAAAGTAAGATTGATCATAATGTTGTCGGTGGTAATCTTTCCATATTTCTCTGCAAAGACCTTTGATGTATAGATAGCTACAAACCCGTTCTGTCTGCTATGCGCATATTCCGTATAAATACACGATAATATAAAACGTTCTGTTTTAACTTCCTCGGTACCATTTACGACAAAGGACATGGGGATTTCCATACCGATTTCAGGGTCATCAATTCCCATGACATCCAGAAGATATCTCGATAACATAATCTCATTTTCTTTTTCTGCGTATTCTCCCACTACACCTGTAAAGGTTGGGCCAAATATTTTTAACCACTGGGTTTTATCAACATAAACCAGATCGAGTTCCTCAAACTTTTGTACATCTCTCGTTCGGGCGGCATATACTCCCAAGCCTATGGTTTCTACATAATCCAGCAAATATATTTTCTTCAGCTGCTTTTCGGTAGGATGACTAAATGCCATTTGAGAAACAGAGCCTTGCATGCGTTTTTCATGCATATTGATAGACTCATAGTAGCTGGCTCCAATACTGAACACAGACGCAATCAGAAAGGTGGTGAGTGTTATTGCAGCAATCAGAAAGAAATTGCGTCTTTTATCCGAAGACAAGGCACGTCTGGTAATTTTTCTAATAATTGCAGTATCATTATTTCTCATATTTACCCACCTCACCTTTTATCTTGCCATCTTCAATACGGATGACTCGATCAGCAAGCTGCGCGATATATTCGTTGTGCGTTATCATCAACATGGTTTGATGAAATCGATTAGAGGTCATTTTAAGAACACCTAAAACATCTTGACTTGTCTTACTATCCAAGTTACCGGTCGGTTCATCTGCAAGGAGTATCGAGGGCTTCATAGCCAGTGCACGGGCAATTGCCACACGTTGCTGCTGACCTCCCGAAAGCATATTAGGCTTAGCCTCCCACTTTTCCTTAAGTCCTAAGGTAGCAATAATCTCATCTACATAAGGCTTGTCTACTGCATTACCATCCAGTTCTATCGGTAACACAATATTCTCATATACACTTAAAACAGGAACCAGGTTATAGTTCTGAAATACAAAGCCAACATTCCGCCTGCGAAATATTGTGAGCTGCTCATCCGTCATTTTGGACAATTCATGTCCATTTACAATAACCGTACCCTCGGTAGGCTTATCTAAGCCCCCCAACATATGCAGTAAGGTACTTTTACCGGAACCGGAGGTGCCTACAACTGCAACAAATTCCCCTGCTTCAATTTCTAAATCAACATTGTCAAGGGCACGTACAATATTAGGTTCCTTGCCATAATACTTGTTTAATTTTTGTGCTGTTAAAATAGCCATAATTTGTCCTCCAAGTTCTAAGAAAAAGTGCCTGCATCCATTTTTAGAACGCAAACCTCAGTGTGAAAGCGCTTTTCTTTCACACTAACCAAATATGCCTTCCCTTTGTGTTAGTTTGTGCCAAGTGTGTCTTTTACACTTTGGTGTCTTTTACACTCTGGTTTCGCAGGCACAAACTTTAGGTGTGAATTATGTTCTTATTAATGCACACTAGCCTCCTTGGTTTATGACAATATCATAAGCCATAATTCTTACAGAATTTTAACAAAAGTCTTTTCCTTTCTTACAACTTTGCAACAATTTAATTTTTAATATTTTCCAAGAATTCAATTTTTAATATTTTGCAGGAATAGTGAAAAAGTTGTATATTCTCCAGGATTTGAATCAATCATGATATAACCGCCTTGCTTCTCCATAATCAGTGAGGAAAGATATAAACCAAGACCTGTACCCTCAATCTCCTTTACCTTGTTACCTCTATAAAAGCGTTTAAATATTAAATTCCAATCTTCTTTTTCAACACCTATACCATGATCGGTTATCTTAATCTTAGTATATAGAGCCATCTGTTCAACTGCTATTTCTATACTTGAATCAGCAGACGAATACTTAATTGCATTTTCCAGAATATTAGTGATAGCTTCACTCGTCCATTTTCTATCATGGTATAACAAATAATTTTCAAAATTTGAAACCAGAATATCAATATTTTTCTTTGAAGCCGCTGCAATAACACTATTGATACTTTCTAAGATTGTCTGTCTTATATTTCCCTCTGTAGGTGTGAGTTGGATAGCTCCAACTTCAAGCCGCGACATCTTAATTAAGCTATTCATCATCCATTGCAGCTTATCTGTGCCCGATTTTATGCGATTTAAAAATTCTTCATTTTCTTCTGCACTTAAATTTCCTTCCAGCAAGAGTTCTGAATACATAGAAATACCAGCCAGGGGTGTCTTCATCTGATGTGACATATCCGAAATAAAACCCTGTATTACTTCCTTCTCCTTCTTATTTTGAGTCACATCTAATATGCACATTTCTATGATACGATTTGCTTTATAGGTAAGTTTTGATATACGGTTATCGCTGACTGTTTCCAATGGTTCACTTATTTCCTTTGCTAATATACGCTCAATAACCGTATCAATGGAATTATAACCCTTAGCTACATACCTTCGACATAACAGCACCGTCATACAGCAACAAATAATTACAACCGCAAGAATAATATATAGTTCCATACTCACCGTTCCTTTACCCAAATATAACCCATTCCATAAATTGTCTTTAAGGTTTGAGGTTTTTTAGGGTCCTCTTCGATTTTAGCTCTCAAACGGCTGATGTTGACCGGCAAAGTATTTTCATCTACAAAGTTCCCCTGATTGTCCCACAAGGCAGCAAGAATTTGCTCTTTGGAAAGAATTTGTCCCGCATTAACCATCAGCAAATACAATAAGCGATATTCCGTCGAACTGATTGGTATCTCTTCTACCTCCTTCAAAGTATTGTGATATAATTTGCAGGAGGAAGTATTGAGACGATATTCCCCGATTTCAATCAGGTTTGAATCTTGTTGATCCACTCTCCGAAATAAAGCTTCCACCCGCGCCCGCAGTACCGACAGGGAAAATGGCTTTGTAATGTAATCATCTGCACCGGACATAAAGCCTGATACCTGGTCTATTTCCATATCACGGGCTGTAAGCATAATAATTGGAATCGTTGTTTTTAAGCGTATATTCTTACAAAAGTCTAAACCATCTCCATCCGGCAATCCTAAATCAAGAATAATAAGACTGATTTTATGCTGAGCAAAAATAGCTTCACCAGCCTTTAAGGTATTGGCACACAGAACGGTGTAGCCATCTTTTTCAAAAGTGAACGTTATACCTCTGCTTAAATTTTCTTCATCTTCAATAATTAAAATGGTCTTCATATCGTACCCCCATTTTCTTCTATTTCTTATGTCATATTTCTTATTTCTGACAAGATATGCTAATTTTAATTAGTTTAACATATTTTAATATTCAAAACACCCCTTTAAATATTAGTAACATAAATTCTTTTCTACAACAAAAAAGATCACTACAGCCGGAAACTGTGTGACCTTATTTTTTCCTATTTGGTGTAGGAATCGTCAAAACTAGCATATATAATCTATTCGATTTATACAACATTCTATTCTTTCTTTCGAATATCATTCTTACCTTTAAACAAGTGCAAAACAGTGATATAAGCTATTAATATAAGTATTATATATGCTATTTTTTGATGAATTTTTATTTCAGAAACAACAATCGATACATCTACTATAAACATACAAACAGACCAAAATAATAGATATAAAATTTTTAATATTTTCATTAAATCTCTTCTTTCCCTTATTAATTGCTTGCCTCTTAGTAGCAAGGTCTCCCTTTTCCAGTTCAAACAGACAATCAAGTATTATTGCAAAATCTGTGTAATATTCCCATAGTTATCATAAACGAAATCATGTCACTTAGTTATTGTAATAATTCTAACGGGATAGTAGGGTACAGGGTCATTGCCACTAATAACTTGACAACAACCTCATGCCCATTTCATCCCATATTATTTTAATATGGGCTTTGCACTAACAATAGAAGAATACGGACTGCCTGACTCCCAACCATCATAGAAGTAATTAGCATAAATTTTATAGTAATACGTATGATTATAATTTGCAGTCGTATCCAGATAAGAGAGACCTTTCACACTAGCGATTTTCGTGTAAGAATCTGTTTTTCTATCCGCTCTGTATATCTGATATCCGGTAGCACCAGTAACGCTTCCCCAAGTTAATTTAATACTATGATACCCGCTGACTGCTGCCTTCAGCGACTTAGGAACTGTGGGACTGACCATAATCGTACAGGTTGCTTTTTTGTTGCCAACAAGAGCTGTTATCTTTGTTGTTCCTCCTGTTATTGCTGTTATTTTACCTTTCGAGTCGATAGTTGCCACTTTTTTATTACTGCTTGTCCAAGTAGTTTTCTTATTTACCGTGGTATTATCCGGGTAAAATAAAACATTCAATGTCTGCTTCATACCCGGCTCAATTCTAACTCTTTGCTCTTTAATTAATATATCGTCTAAGCCTATCTTACTGGAAGTTACTTCTGTGACATATTTGTAGCGCAGTGCTTCTCCTTTAAGATATTTTGCTGCATAAGAATTCTTATAGACAGAAAAAAGTATATTGGTTTTATTAAATGTAGATACACCAACACTTTTAAGTTTCTCTGGTAGTTTTAAATATTTTAATTTGCTACAATTTTCAAAAGCCATACCTTCTATTTTTGTTAATCCTTTTGGAAGATTAATGCTTTCCAACTTAGTACATTCAAAAAACGCACTGGCTCCAATAAATGTAACTGTATCCGGTAAGCTTATATTTTTTAATGAAGTACCTGCAAAGGTACCCCCAGGTATTGTTTTCATATTCTTTGGCAATTTAATACTAATTAACCTGCTGCAATTGGCAAAAACAAAGCTTCCCAAGTTCACCAAACTATCCGGAAGTGATAAACTTGTTAGATAACTACAACCATTAAATGCTTGTCCTTTGATTGTAGTTACACCATTAGGTATAACAATCTTCGTAATCTTAGTGTCTCTAAATGCATTTTCTCCAATAGTTTTAACACCGTTAGGAATATTAACACTGGTAAGATTGAAGTTTCGGTAAAATAAATAATCACTTATTTCTGTTAATCCTTCCGGAAGTACTATCTTCGTTAAACTATTACAATTATAAAAGGCAAAACTTCCAATATAGGTAACATTCTTAGGAATAGTTACACTAGTTAATTTAATACAGTTATAGAACATTTTATCGCCAACCTTTGTAATTCCCTCTGGTAGTACAACGTTTTGAAGATTGGCATACCCCGCAAAAAATTCATCCGGAATTGATACTACCTGATATTCTTGTCCATTAAATGAAACCACACTGGGCAGGACAACACTTCCAGATAAAGTACTGGCAAAACTGTGATCCAACAACGCTACTTTGCCTTTTATTTCTCCATCCGCATCACTTAATATTTGATAATCAAAAACAAATCTGGAAGTTTTATAAGAGAATTTCTCACTAATGCAAGTTATTTTTACATCTTCCGGTATAATAATTGTCTCAGATAAAGGCGTATCTATAAATGCATTTATACCCAATACTTCCAGCCCTAGTGGAAGGTTTAATTCAGTAAGATTTGAACAATTTGAAAATGCACGAACACCAATACTTACCACTCCATCTGGGATTGTAATTGATTTAAGAAAATAGCAATTACTAAAAGCATAATCCCCTATGCTTAATACGCTCATGGGCATATCAATATAACTTAAGTCCATACAATTATAAAAAGCATAACTTCCAATTTCGCTTATTGTGTTAGGAATTGAAATACCCGTAAGGTTATACATATTTCTAAATGTACTATCACCTATTTCAGTAACCGAATAAGCTTTCCCTAGCCTAGTGACTGTAGAAGGAATCTCTATATTTCCATATACGATATCTTTATCTTTGACTCCAATTACTTTTACTTTTTCAATACCAATATCCGCATTACTCGTTGGACTTACCACTTCGTATTGAAGTGTTGTTCCCTTATATAAATAATTAAATTTAATCCCCTCTACAGTAGATACAGCTGTATCTGCCTTTACATATTGCGGTAGCCCTATTATAGCTGTCAGTGATAAAAATATTAAGCCCACCAGTAACCATTTTCGCTTTATTTCCATAATCTACTCCCCTGTTATGAATTTTAGTGACTTGGCAAGTATTTATTAGAGAATAAATTTCTATCTAAATACATAGCACCACAATAGGAAAGTCTACATGGAATCGCACATAAATTCATTAGTAAAGTGATGGTATAGATAATGGAAATAATTATGTTCTTACCCCTACCCCGGGCAACAAAAATGAGCTTCCAAAGAAGCTCATTTTCAACTGTATTCCCTATTGCTCTAATTTATAAACCTTTGCCTCATATGGTCGAAGGAGTTCTTTCCTGTCATCCGAATAGTTACTAATTAATAATTCTGCCTTACTATTCTCAAACTGTGTAGGAAGCTGAAACTCAAGCTCCTCCTTTGAGAAATTACAGATAACCAGCAAGGTTTCGTTATTAAGTATTCTCGTAAACACATACAGTTGCTCGTCATCTTCCATGAGGAGCTCATAAGAGCCGTACACAATAATATCATTCTCATGACGTAACTGTATTAACTGTCTATAATAATTATAAATGGACTTTTGATCATCCACCTGATTTTTAGCATTAATACTATCATAATTCTTATTTACTGCAATCCAAGGCGTGCCAGTGGTAAACCCACCATTCTTACTATCATCCCACTGCATCGGCGTTCTTGCGTTATCCCGTCCAATGTGCTGAAGGTAGTCCATCATAAGCTCTGGTTCAATCCCTCTATCGTTAACATATTCCGCATAGGCATTAATGGACTCTATATCCTTATAGTCCTCAAGCTTATCAAAGTTAGCGTTGGTCATACCCAATTCTTCACCTTGATAAATATACGGTGTTCCTCTCATCATATGAAGACAGGTTCCTAACATCTTAGCCGATAACTCACGATATTCCCCTGTATCTCCAAACCTTGATACCGCTCTCGGTTGATCATGATTACTCCAGAATAAGCAATTCCAGCACGTACCTTCTAAAGCAGTCTGCCATTTTGTCATAACTCTCTTTAAATCAGTTAGTTTAAAACGCCGATTGCTCCACTTGCCAAACTCACCAGAATCCAAGTCCATGTGTTCAAATTGGAAGACCGTATCTAATTCCTTTCTGTCATAGCCAGCATATTTGGCTGCCTCCTCCAATGTCACACCAGCCGCCTCACCTACTGTCATGATATCATATTTAGAAAGAACCTTTTGATTCATATCCTGCAGATATTCATGTACTCTCGGGCCATGGATACAATAGGGTGCCAGGTCTCCGTAAAGCCCACTATAAACCTTGCCATCTGGAAGTTCCTGTACCTTAGAAATAAGACTAATGACATCCATACGAAATCCATCAATCCCCTTATCCAGCCACCAGGTCATCATATTAAATATTTCATCTCTGACCTTAGGATTCTCCCAATTTAAGTCCGGCTGTTTCTGGGAGAATATGTGCAAGAAATACATATCTGTACTTTCATCATACTTCCAGGCAGAACCACCAAACCAGGACCCCCAGTTGTTCGGTGCCTTCCCGTCCTTGCCTTCTCTCCAGATATAATAATCCCTGTAGGGATTGTCCTTTGACTTTCTACTCTCAATAAACCATTGGTGTTCGTCCGAGGTATGGTTAACCACTAAATCCATAATAATTTTTATACCCATGTTATGAGCTTTCGTAAGCAGTTCATCAAAATCCTCCATTGTACCGAAGTCATCCATGATTGCCTGATAATCACTAATATCATATCCATTATCATCATTGGGAGATTGATACATAGGCGAAATCCATATAACATCGATACCTAACTCCTTCAGATAACCTAATTTACCAATGATACCTTGAATATCACCAATTCCATCTCCATTACTATCCATAAAACTACGGGGATATATCTGATAAACTACAACTTCCTTCCACCATTGCTTTTGTTCCATTGCACTACTCCTTATCGTAAATAATAACCAATCTAAAAATCTATCCAGACATTACTCCAGAATTCCAATTTAGGCACACTAAACTTAACTGCCCAGCCTCGGTCTGTTTTTATTTTAGTATACACCAATTTCTGAACTTTACCATGATTTTCATCTGGGGAAATAAAATAAATTCCCTTAACCTCCTGATCAATCTGAACCTGCAGCTGGATATCAGATTGTTCCTTAGGCTTATTCTTTCCAAGGTTCCATTCACTGTCAGTATTTCCGCAAAGGTTAATCAGGCTGATTAGCTTTCTGTTCTCTTTTTCTCTGACGGTAAGCCATATCTTCCCTGGTTCCGCATCCACACTCCAGGAATCCTGCAGGCATAAGTATTCGGTGTTATCCCATCCGATGTGAGTCATACTGACATCAACAAGCGCCTTATCATAGAACAGTTCCATGTATTGTACCAGGAAATCATAATAGGTTCGCAACTTATTACTGGTTTCTTCCCTTATAATGGAATGATCCACATAATAACCCTGAGTCAGCACTCCATTTTCTTCTCCCAGTAATAAATGATAGGCTCCGTTCACAGTAATTGCCGCTGTTAACAGGTATGCCGCACAGGCTGCCCTTTCCTCCTGCTCGGTACGAAAGGGTTTCAGGTAAGCCGCCAGTATCACCGGCTTTTGATCATCGCCTTCTCTTCTGGCATCCTTAATCACTTGTTTGATATGGCTGTAGGTAACATAGGGCTCCCATACCTCAATATAAATTGCATCCTGGGGTGACTTTGCAATTGTCTTAACCGGCCAGTTACCGACATTGTTAAATATCAGGTGGTTATCCTCTGTCAACTCATTAAGTCGTTTCTTTGTGTCCTCAATTAAGGAAGGATATTCTTCCTCCATTTTCAATAGTCTTGCTTTATTATAATCGTAAGCTGTCTTCGGGAAACCGTAGGTATCCATATGAATACCGTCGAAACCAACGTCTACTGCTTTAGCATATTCCTCTATGATATGATTTCTCCAGCTGTATCCTCTGCCAACATTCATGATATAGAATATATCAATAAATACTAATGGATCGCCTGCATTGGTATAAAGCGCGTCTTCTTTATTCTCTTCATAAAACTTTTTAGATGCAGCATAAATTGCGCCGTATCCCATGGATTTCATTCCATAATTTCTACAGGCGTTTATCTTTTCCTTAACTACCTCCAGACTAACCTCTCGTCCCATCATATCTGTATAAGTAATTTCATTAGAGACCAGATTGTCATGGCGATAAGACCAGTCATAATATTGAACATAATTAATATGGTACTTTCTCAAATTACTAATATCGTTACAATCACTTCCCTTAGCCTCATTAAAATCACTTAAGAAGCCATACCGAATTGCCTTACTGCAATCGGATACCACATCAAAGGCTGTGTGACCTGTACACAACAATTCATCTCCGCTAGATACTTCAAGCTCTACTCCATACCCACCAAAGTCGGTATCCATTCCCTTGACTTCCAGGATACTGCTGCCATTCCCCAGATCATATATACCTTCCAGTATTGTATCATGAAGATGTGTAATTCTTAAAACACCACGATAGATGTCTGTTGTCGATGTAGTAAGTTCGACGATTATCTTAATAGTCTCATTGCTTAAATACTGCGCCTTTTCCGGATAGATATCTATTCTCATATTCTCCTCCTCTTCCTATTTACCTTTTGGTGCTCTCAATACGGGAAAGCATTAAAAGCCTACCAACACTTGACTTCGTCAATTTGCACATTAACTATGTACAAATGTAAGTAATGCAAAATATAGTTCAATGAGCAACTGTATAAACGTGTTGCGAATGAACTGTGTTTTGCATTACTTACATCAAAGACTATATTGTGCAAATTGACGAACAATATTAGCCTTTCAGCGCACCCTCCGTTAATCCCTTCATTAAGTTCTTCTGAAACAACAGGAAGGCCGCCACTACCGGTACAATTGCGATCACTGCTGTTGCAGCCATCAAATTCCACTTAGCCCCGGCAAACTGTTGAAAGTATACCGATAATGCCTGGGGTACGTTATGTTTACTGCTGTCCTGTAAAAAGAACACTGCCTGGGAATAATTATTCCAGATACCAAACCCATTTAAAATTACAATCGCTGATATGGATGGCTTCAATAAAGGAAAAATAATTCTCCAAAAGGAAGAAAACCAGGTACAGCCATCAATAATTGCTGATTCCTCAATCTCTCTCGGTAAGGATTTTATAAATCCCTGAAAAACGAATACCGACTGGGGTAGTGCGATAGTTGCACATACCAGTGCCATTCCCCAGAGTGTATTAATTGCATGCAGGTCTATCATGAGAGAATAAAGCGGCACTGTATTAATAATTCCGGGAATCATCATACAACTGATTAAGATTCCAAAGATAATCTTATTAAATTTATAATTAAATCTGGCGATCGTATAAGCAGCCATAGCACCAAATATAATGATGATGGATATGGACAGCACAGTTATGATTGCAGAATTTATCATCGCGGTTCCTATATTGGATTTAAACCAGCCTTCTATGTAATTATTAAAATAGAAGTCCGGGATAAAGATATTTCCTTCATAAAATACTCTCTTGGGGGTATTAAGCGATAAAATTAAAAGTACAAAAAACGGTATTAAACATAAGATACAAATGAATGCAATGCTCAAATATCTCAAAGAACTAAATACTTTTTTCAATTAGTTATCCCCCTTCCCTAATCCATATTTTTGCTTCTGGTCAGTCTCATAGAAATTAATACAGGTACCAGAATAATAAAGAACATGATAATTGCAACAGCGGTGGAATACCCGGTCTTACTGCCGTAACACATTCTCATGATATAGATACTTAACGTCTCGGTAGAATAACCCGGACCTCCTCCGGTTAAAGACATGACAATATCGAAGACAGAAAGAGAACCAATAATATTGGTAACCACATTGATTCGAATAGACGGAATTAATAATGGTAAGGTAATATAACGAAATCCTTTAAAGGCAGAAGCCCCATCGATTTTACTGGCTTCATATAGCTCACCGGGAATTGCCTGAAGACCAGCGAGATAAATCACCATTGTCATACCGGCATACTGCCATACATTAACAAGGATCAAAACAATCATTGATGTGGTGTAGCTTCCAAGCCAATTACCAAACCAGGCTCCTTTTCCCGCATTGTCAAGTACATGATAGATAAATCCTCTGCCCGGCTGCAGAAGTAAATACCAGATGTATCCCATGATCAAAGGACTGATAACCGCAGGCAGATAGATAATCATACGCGCAATACCCTTACCCTTGAACTTACTATCCATGAGCAGTGCATAGAGCAGACCAATAATATTTAAGAGCGGTGCACTTCCTATTGCAAATAATAGTGTCGTCTTAATATTATTAATTGCTCTGGCGTCTTGAAAGAAACGTGTAAAATTATCTAGCCCAATGAACTTTGCCTTGCTGATTCCATCCCAATCCGTCAGACTCATGCCAATTCCTTTGAATAATGGATATAGAAAAAAGATAGAAAAAAGCACAAATGCAGGAATTGCCATGAAGGTATGCAATCCAATTTTCCTTTCTCTCATAATAACAACCTTGCCTTTCTGTTAAAGGGGCTATTGCAAAAAGACACCTAAGTTACTTTTGCAACAGCCCTCTCTTAAATACTTTCTCATTTACTTTAAATACTGATTTTATCCAGCAAAAACAAAATATTAACTGGAAGTTAGAGTTTAGTTATTATTCCATCCCCTCATCCCAAGCTTTTTCATACGCCTGCGCAAAAGCTTCAGGAGTATAGGTTCCTGCTAATAATTCCTGAACCATTCGTCCGGCATCATCACCAGAGAAGCCAGCTGGTTTTTCATTGGTAAATCCAATATTCACAGCATTTTGAACTGCATCACTAACTTCAGTTACGATATTGGCAGGAGCCCATTCAGCTGTTACATCGGTAAATGCACTTGGTGCTTTTGAAGTCTCACTGTATTTCTTTTGATTTTCAGCGTTAAACAAGAAGTTCAAGAACTCGATTGCTTCTTCCTTATGTTCTGAAGTAGCTGAAATAGAATATCCAGAGTCCTCGGCGCTTAAAACCACTGCTTTTGAATCAGGCATATATGCCGGATATGGTGCAAATCCAATCTTATCCTGCATATCAGGATTTGCTTCTAACAAGCTGGATAAGATCCACATACCGTTGCTTAACATTGCTGCTTTTCCATTTACGAAGTCCTGAACACAGTTGTCACTGGTAGCGGTCAATACATCTTCATTAATTAAGCCTTTTTCCTGTAATTCAAGTAATTTTTCTGCAAATACTGCCATTGGACCATCCGCAGCCCCAAAGTTAAGCTTTGCTTTATCGTTATTTAACATAGCTTTTTTCGCTTCTACTGCACCTAAGTTTTGTTTGATATATCCATGAGGAATAAACTCAATCAGATGTCCCAGATGCCACGCCTCATTACCAAAGATAAACCAAGGAGTCACCTCTGGCTTTGCAGTTTTAATTGCCTCAAGGTTTTGAACAAATTCATCCCAGGTAGTTGGAACACTTAATCCTAATTCATTATAAATTTCTTTGTTGTAGAAGAATCCAGCCATTGTCATATTGGTACATACTCTGTATTGTTTTCCCGTCTTTACATCTGTACAGGCTTCCTTCATCGCAGGGGTAAGTCGATCCCACCACTGAGACTGTTCAGACAGATCCAGATATTTACCCTCATCCACAAAGCCTTGCTCATAGGTTGTCATAATATCAGGTGCTTGTTCTGCAGCAAACTTAATCTTGATAATGTTGCTGGCGTCTTTTTGATACTCCTGCTCTACGGTAATTCTGTCCTGTGATTCGTTAAAATCATTAATAATTTCATTCATTAAGTCAATAGTTTCGATTTTACCGGTAAATAATTTAAGAGTAACATGCTCTTCCTTTTTATCTCCACCATCATCACCTGTTTGATCCGTAGAACCCTTTGAACTATCCCCATCTTTATTGCCTGAAGTGCTGCAACCGGAAATCATTCCGACAATTAACATACAGCACAATAGAATTGATAAATAACGTTTGATTTTCATATCATAGTTACCTCCTCTTTTTGATATATTAACCTTAACATCAAATCTTCACCGCTTAAATACCACATTCTTTTGGTTTGGGTGCGGGTTTATTGGATGTGATAATCTGTTATTGAACTGCGAATTTATAGTAAGTATAATGTAAATGTACCAAGTTTGCCGCGCTTTTTAAATAGACTGGAGATACAAATGGAGAAAAAAATTAAGCTATCCTATAAAGATTGGAACTTCAAAAAGAAGCTCTTATTTATTATATCCGCACTTATTATTGCCATAGTCGTATTGATTTCAGTACTTAATTATGCCTTGTATTCCAGAAACTTTACGAAGCAGACCATAAGTCAAACACAGCAAATCATTGAGCAGATCAGTATTAATATTGATACGTATCTGGATGAATTGTTTCGACTAAACCTTTCTCCCTATTATGATGATGAGATTATGCAGGAACTCGAGCAGGAATATACCACAGAAGCAGATAATCTGAATAAGAAGAGAATTATCGAAAGCTTTCTTGCCTCTGTTATGACACTGCCTCGAAGTGAGATTTTGAGAGTTTATATTTTAACTGACCTTCACCTCTATTCCTACACAAGAACTCCCTTTGATATGAAGGACTACAACACCTATCAGGAAACTGACTGGTATCAACAGGCAATGCAGTCCTCGACTCCAGTTTTCGTTCCCATACACTCGGAGAAAGTGTTCGGAGAGAAACCCATTAAGATCTTCTCCATTGCACAGCGTATCAGAAGTAAAGAAGATAATTCCAAGGTGTTAGCGGTTATTAAGGTTGATGCTAATTATACCGGTATTAAATCCATCTGTGATCAGGTTCAATTAAAAGAAAAAGGGTCTGTTTTTATTATAGATGAGGATAAAAACATCGTATATCAGAATAACCAATTAGATAATAAGGATATCATTGAATCCCTCAATACCTCTTCCTTTGACCAGGATGGAGATTATGGGCAAACCATTGATTCTGACAAATATATCATTAATGTAGCTTCCTTAAAATCCTCTGATTTAAAGGTAATTGCTATCAACTCCTACAACGAACTTAATAAAAATGCCAGAGCGATTCGCAATATTACTATTTTATTAGCTGTCGTCGGAATGCTCTTCGCCTTAATTATACTATTTATCTTCGTTCAGAACTTTTTTAAACCCTTATTTAATATTATCAGCTTAATGAAAGTAGTTCAGAAAGGAGACCTGACAGTTCAGGTTGCTGTAAAGAATAATGATGAGATTGGCTATCTTGCCAAATCATTTAATAAGATGATACTGCGGCTTAATATCATTCTTGAAAAAAACACGCAATTGGTAAAAGAGGTCTATGAGTCAAGATATCTGCAAAAGGAAGCACAGTATAATATCCTCTGTGGTCAGATAAAACCGCATTTTCTTTACAACACGCTGAATACCATCAGCTTATTAATAAAATGCAAAAACACAGATGGGGCAATTCAAAGCATTGAACAGTTGTCCTTATTCCTGCGCGGGATTATGAATGCGGATAAGAATATCTCCATGTCCACAGAAATCAATATTGTTGATTCCTATCTGGGAATTTTAAAAGCCAGATACGGTGAGAACTTATCCTACCATATCAATATATCCTCGGATTATGCAGACTATCTCATTCCTGCTTTAACTCTTCAACCAATTGTTGAGAACGCCATCATTCATGGCTGTGAGGTAAAACGGGGACAATCTGTAATTCATATTTATAGTACTACAGATTATAATTACTTTCAGCTGCATGTCCAGGATAATGGAATTGGCATAGAAGAAACGACTTTAAATAAGTTAAATGAAGATCTTTCAAAGGACATTACTACAGAAGAGGACGACCTGGAGAACAACTCAATTACAGAAAGTATTGGATTATTGAATGTTAATAAGCGAATTAAATTAAAATATGGAAATCAGTATGGAATAAAAATAAGTTCCCCTGAAGCCGAAGGAACTCATGTTGTTTTAAGTTTGCCGATCAAGAAGGAATAAATTCTTCGAAAGCTGTGGTACTGATGTTGCTTTAAGCCTATCAATTAATATAGAACAACTTACAGAAAAAGAGTTCTTAAACTAATGAAATTACAAATATTAATTCAAACTATCTACTAAAATAAGAGAAAGGGGATGAAATTATGTATACCACACTCATTGTTGATGACGAGCAATTAATGAGACAATACCTGGGTAGTAATTTATCTGATATATGCCCGGACTTTACGGTAACAGGTATTGCCAGTGACGGCCTGGAAGCTCTCGAATTATTAAAGCTTCAATCCTTTGATCTGGTAATAACAGATATAAAGATGCCGGAAATGGACGGCTTAAGCCTTGCAAAATACATTCATGAAGCAGATTTAAATACAAAAGTTATTATTATCTCCGGTTATAATGAGTTTGAATATGCCAGAACTGCCTTAAAATATGGCGTTTCCGATTATCTCCTAAAGCCTTTAAGTGATGCAAGCATCCTTGAAACCTTGACAAAGATGAAAACAATTTTTGAAACAGACTCCTCAAGAAAAATTAATTCACTTACCTCTAATGTATATGATGATTACTCCGATGCAGAGGTAAAAACTGCTCTCCTCACTGCTATCCTTAAAGGATCACATCAATCCATACAACTTTTATATGGCATACTCCAAAGCAGAGGCTTACCTTTTATATCAGCTCAAACTGCTGTCTTACTGTTAAGTCTGGATGATTTATATCTACTTCTCTATGATAGGACACCTAGTGAAAATACTTCATATAAATATGAGCTAAATGAGTACTGCAAAAATTATTGTGCTGCTCATGGCTTAACTACTACTTATGATATTTACGGAAATACAATGGTTCTCCTAAGTGGTGAAACAGAAGAAGAGATTATATCCGCGGCAGATTCCGTTTATAATCACATAAAACAGTCCTTATGTGCAGACAAACCTGTAAAAGTAATATGCTCCTATGGTTACATTGTACAGGATATGATGAGTCTAAGCTCCTCCTACTCTTCTGCCCTGGAAGCGTTGACCTTAACGCTTATTAATGTTGCTTCGCCTATTTCACCAAACTATTTCTTAAGTCAAAGACGTTTCTTACAGGAAATAAATACAATATGTGAGACTCTGTATTCTGATTACATTTCAAAGAATAGCAGTAAGACCAGTTCAGATCTATACTTATATATTGCACTGTTTGAGGAACACATCAACATTAATGCTATTCTTAAATTTGGCACCTATCTAATTCGCTATTTAGCAAGAACCTGCAATATAAAGCCCGAATTTACTTTAGCTGCCTTCAAGGAACTGACTCGCAGTATAGATAATTTTATTAATACTACAAGTCCAGATAAGGAATCCACTCATGCACTTTTTCTAAGGACCTTAAGGGCACTTGCTAAGGATGACATAGTGACCCTTATTCCTGAAACAGTAAATATCGTGGAGAACGCGAAGGAGTACATTTGTACCCATTATCACGAACAAATAAGTCTTGCTCAGTTGGCAGATTACTTAAATGTAAATCCAAGCTATCTAAGTGACCTCTTCAGTAAGAATATCGGGGAACCCTATACCAAGTTCTTAACCCGTATTCGGATGGAACAGGCACTTAAGTTATTAAAAAGTAATCCGAATGAGAAAATTTATAAGGTCGCTGAAAAAACAGGATTTGTAAGTGCAAAGCATTTTAATGCGGTATTTAAGAAGTTTTATGGGTATACACCAACGGAATATTTGGCTAGGGGTATGCGTTAACTTAACACATATCCCATTTAAAAAGCAATTTATTTAGTAGCTTAGCTGTTAAGGGGGCTTATTATATATTGACTTCTAAGAATTGCATACTGAGCAATATCACAAATTCCAGTATTATTTCTACTAGCCTGCAAATGAGTTCCTTCATACTTTAAACCACATTTTTTCATTACTTCACCTGAAATAGGATTTTTTACATCATATTTGGCATAGATTCTATTGCATTCCACCTCATTAAAAAAGAACTCTATTAACTTAGAAAATGCCTCGGTCATAAGCCCTTTATGCCAATACTTTTCCCCTATGCAATAACCTATCTCAATAGCATCAACATTTTCCACCTGTCCTACAACTCCTATGCTGCCAATTGCCTGATGACTTTCCTTATCCTCAATACACCACTGATAGTTCTTAAGATCCGTATAACCGTCGATCCACATATCGATGATACCTTGTGTTACCTCTACCGATGTATGTGGTGGCCAAGTTAAAAATTTCGCAACTTGCTCACTATTAGCCCAATTATAAAACATGTCTTCTGCATCTGTCTTTCTAAATTGACGTAACAACAAACGCTCTGTTTCTAAATTCACTGTACCTACATGCTTCATATCTTCCTCCTCCGTCCCTTCTTTTGATTCGTTAATCTAAACTTACCTTTTTTAATTTATATGCACACTCTTTTTTTACCATCTCATCTTGGGTTAGTATTTTTAGTAGCTGTATAAATATTACATGCTCGCTTTATTCTATATTACATATACTTCCATGTCAATCTCGGTGCGTTAATGACTTAGGGTACCTCTTTACCAATCATTAAGTGATCCCAAAAACAGACCATAGAGCATTAAAAACAAGCTCTTTGTCATAACTTTAGTGTGTTCGCACCATAAGCCCTGTAACAACTGCAATCTCACCGACTGTATATTATTTCCCCATATAAAAAACCTCCTCTCACGCTGCAGCATAACATATTACGCTACAGCATGAGCAAGAGGCTTTTGAAAAACAATCCCAAATAGAGCTATTGGAAACTTATAAATTATTATCATTTTATATTCCTAGTGTACATCCAACAATGAAATCATAGCGTTCTACTTTTTAACTGTAATGACTTTCCACTTTACAATATCCTCGCTGATTGTTCCATCTGAATATGTTGCCACTGCTTTTATTATATTATCTATACCATTTTTTAATATTATTTTCTTATATTTAAATATATTGTTATAATTTATATCTAAATCAGAACGCTTAACTACTCCATACGATTTTCCGTTCACAAATAGTTCAACTTTTACTGCATTAGAGTATATCTTTACCTCTGGAACTGTCTTACTTCTCTCTGTAAAACGCCTATCCGTAATATATACCATATTCTCCTTGTTCCATAAGGATTTGTAAAAATAGTAAGCATCTTTGTATATCTTTCTGTCCCTCGTTACTAAACCCTTATCATTTTGCCCTTGAGTATCCCCTTCGACTCTGGCATCGGAAGCAAAATCAAACATGCACCAGATAAAAGAGCCCCAGACAGATTTCATAGATTTAATATCAACCCAAGCTTCTTCATGATAAATTGATTGATACTCTTCAAAATGTGGAGTACCATTAGTCTTTATATCTTTCTTCTCGACATTATCCATATGCTGTGTTGTTGCAGCACCTGCACCATACTCACTAATGCAAGTAGGTCTGGAATCAAGGGATATTTTGTTGTTAACCCAGGTATCCATATCTCCTAACCTAGTATAATACCAACCATCATACCTGTTATACCCAACAGCATCAGCTGCTAAAGAACGTTTTCTCACTTCATTACTTGCCACATTATCCGCATAGATCGAAATCCTGGAAGGATCCTCTTCTTTAATTATTTTACATAACTCGTTATATAAAACAGTAGTTTCCTTACTTACATCGTAAAGTTCATTTGATATCCCCCAGAAAAAAACAGCAGGGTGGTTATAATTTTGTTTAATCATCTCTATTAGCTGTTGTTTTATATTATTGCTAAAGGCTTTTGTCGGTACAGTCTCTTTACCCAAGGTTGCTCTATTGATAAGCGGGATCTCAGACCAAACCACATACCCTTCTCTATCACACAACTCATATTCATATTGATTATGCTGATAATGTGGCAAGTAATGAAGTGAGAAAACGTTCTTTAGCAGCTG
>JASGEU010000091.1:0-4677 GCA_047606065.1 Mobilitalea sp. | reverse complement strand
TTTTAGAACACTCCCGAATCTACCTCTTTGGTAAGAATGAGGCTACAAAAATGTACATTTCCTCTGCTGATATGATGACACGCAACACCTCCAGAAGGGTAGAAATAGCCTGCCCTGTCTATAATTCAAATATCAAAGAACAAATTATACAGCACCTTAATATTATGCTGGAGGACAATGTAAAAGGACGTATCCTAACCTGTGAAGGCAACTATGATAGGAGAGACGGTTTTGACTTAACAAAACTGGATAGCCAGATGAACTTTATCTCACAAATGGCAGGTAATAGACAAGTTGATTCTGTAACCGAGATAGAAAATAATCTATTAACAAGTTCCATATAGTGGAAACCGCGAGAAAAAGTGGGTGTGTAAACTATGTTTAATATTATAGTTTCACACCTGCTTTTTTGAGCAAACTGTATTTGTCAGCTTGTAACTCTTTTAATCTAGTTTAGTGTTATTTTTCCTGTTATTGTATCTCCTGTTAATATTGGTATAGTAAATTATGGAGTTATATATTATTATTGTTACATTACATATCTTACAGGAGGAGCAACTATGGAAGTACCAATCTTAGAGACCGCGCGATTAATTTTAAGACCGCTTACCACTTTAGATGCAGAGGCTGTCTATCAATGGGTAAGTGACCTACGAGTAACTAAATATATGCCCTACAAAACATATACCAATGTAGAGGCTGTCAGGAACTGGCTCTCATCCGTGGAATCAGATGATGAAACCTATCATTTTGGCTTTGTATTAAAGCAAAATAATCTTTTAATCGGCAGTGGAGATATTGGTTACAGTTCTGAAAAATCAGCCTGGGATTTTGGCTACAACCTTCGATATGACTGTTGGAATATGGGCTTTGCAACAGAAGCTGCCAAAGGTATGATAAAGTATGTTTATGATAATTTTGGCGCCAGAGATTTTAGCTCAAATTATGCGGCAGATAACATTGCATCCGGAAAAGTCATGGAGAAATGCGGATTGATTTTTGATCACGATGGTGAATATAGCAAGCTCGATGGAAGTAAAACTTTTAAAGCAAGATTCTATAGGGCTCATTTGGATGAAATTGATGTATAGCCTTACTTACCTAATCTTGTAGTTTTTAAAGACTATTAAAATTATAGGAAGTGCTCATATGAATGATTGGTTTACTGTTGAGAAAATTGATAATTCTACCTATGCAATTAGCGAATATAAACATTGGGAAGAGACACATTGCTATCTCCTCGTTGGTAATCATACAAGTCTATTAATTGATACCGGACTGGGAGTCGGAAACATTAAAAAGGTGGTTGATTCTCTTACAGATTTGCCCGTAAAAGTTGTTACTACGCATGCTCATTGGGACCATATTGGTGGACATAAATATTTTAAAAATATTGGTATTCATGATACGGAGAAGAATTGGCTTACTTCCAGTTTTCCCTTATCACTCAATATTGTAAAAATGAATTTGACAAAAGAACCCTGTGATTTTCCAGAAGATTTTAATATTGAGAATTATCAGATATATAAAGGGAACCCTTCATTTCTATTATATGACAACGAAATAATACAATTAGGAGATAGAGAAGTCAAGGTAATCCATACACCCGGACACTCTCCCGGGCATATCTGTTTTTATGAAGAAAAACAAGGTTATTTATATACTGGCGATTTAATATATGAAGGAACTTTAGATGCCTTTTATCCTTCAACAGACCCTTTTGAGTTTATGAATTCAGTGCAGAAAGTGAAACAATTATCCATACAAAGGATATTGCCGGCACATTATAACTTAAATATACACCCTGAATTAATCTTTGATATTCACGAAGCATTTTCTGATCTAAATAGATTAGGAAAACTCGTTCATGGTGATGGAATATATAACTTTAATAAGTTTAATATTCATATTTAGTGATGTAATAGCATAACAAAGTATTATTGGACAGAGGGACAGAGGTTCATGAATTAACCTCTTTACATTTATAAATATATATGCTATGTTAAATATAGGAAAAGGAGTAACCGCCCACAAAGTGGTTAACCTCCCATAGTTAGCTTAACTGCCCACAGGACCGGTCAAGTCAGGGGCAGTTATTTTTTATGCTTATTATTCCTATTATTTAAATAAGTAAGCAGCGCAATGATCATAAGCACAAAAGTAAATAAATCACCATATGTAACATATTCCATTAGCACCACCTCCCTTCCGAGAGGCTAACACACCCTGTACACGATTACTCTTAAATTCAGCCTATTACAGTTACCATATAATTACAATCGAACTAATATTAAATTATCTTCTATTCGTCAAAGTTCTTCCTTCAACTCAGGATGCAATTAATAAACATAGTAAATGAGCAGTGCCATGAAAGCTCTGCTCATTTATCACTTAATTTTATATTGTGCAACTTTACATATTATATAGATAGCTATGCCTATGAAACTTCAATTAAAACTACATAGTTCCAACCGTAAACATACTCTCTTCCAAATACTTAGCAGCCTCCTCATCAACTACTACAGTAAAATCAGGATGCAACTGAAGTATGGAAGCCGGAACACTTGGTGTGATAGGTCCGGTTAAAGCTTTTGCTAAGATTTCAGCCTTCTCTTCTCCACTGACTACAAGTAATATCTTTTTAGCTAGCATGATGGTCTTAATACCCATGGTGTAAGCATGTGTCGGCATCTGTTCCCCTTCACCGAACAAGCGGGAATTCGCCTCTAATGTAGAGAGTGTTAATTCTACACAGTGTGTACCTTTTTCAAAGGATTCTCCCGGTTCATTAAAACCAATATGCCCATTATGTCCAATTCCTAATAATTGAAGGTCAATACCCCCAAGCTGTGTTATCACTTCATTGAATCGTTCACATTCCTTCTCTGCATCAAGAGCTAGTCCATTGGGTAAATTTGTATTTTTTGTGTCTATGTTAATGTGCTGAAAAAAATTATGATTCATAAAGTAATGATAGCTTTGGGGATTATCATCACTTACACCCTTATATTCATCCAAGTTCACAGTTTTTACTTCACTGAAATTCAAATCACCCTTGTGGTACCATTCGATTAACTGCTTATAAATACCTATGGGCGATGAGCCTGTTGCCAATCCTAAGACGCAATCGGGCTTTAGGATAATCTGCGCAGATATTATGTTAGCAGCCTTACGGCTCATATCATTGTAATCAGTTGCTTTATAAATTCTCATTCTAAAACTCCTTTATCTGTAATTCGTATTACCGGATAACAGCTCCTCGTAAAATTACATGTTTCACATTTAAGTCCCTATCAAGAAGTACAAGATTTGCTGCTTTTCCTTCTGTTATGCTTCCATAATTCTCATAGATTCCAATTTTTTTAGCCGGGTTAACAGCAACTGTTTTCACCGCTGTTTCAAGTGGTATTCCACACTCTTTTACAGCATACTTCATGCAATCTAATAAGTTCGTGGCAGATCCGGCAATGGTTCCGTCCTGAAGGGTGGCTTTCTTTCCAGTTACTTTAACGTCCTGTCCTCCAAGAGAATAGCTACCGTCTTCTAATCCGGTTGCCATCATACTATCACTAACTAAGATAACTCTGTCTTCTCCAAATAATTGAAAAGTAGCCCGAATTACACTTGGATGCAAATGTATTCCATCACAAATTATTTCAACACTTACCTGCTTATTATCAAAGGCGGCACCGATTACAGCTGGATCTCTATGATGTAGAGGCGGCATTGCATTATATAAATGCGTTACATGGCTTGCACCCTTTTGAAAGGCCTCATTTGAAATTTGATAGTTAGCGTTCGTATGTGCCAGAGAGATTACCACTTCATCCTTAAGTTTTTCTATAAACTGCATTGCTCCATCTTCTTCCGGTGCAATGCTGACAATACGAAATAATTTACCCGAAACTTCTTGCAAGCGATGATACATTTCTATGTCAGGCTTATGTAAATAAGCTGCATTTTGAGCACCCTTCTTCTTCTCGGATAAATAAGGTCCCTCCATATGAATTCCAGCAAGAATTGCTCCTCGGCTGTTCTCGTAGCCTGCTGCATTTTTACAGATATCAGCAATCTGTTCCTCTGGCAGCGTCATCGTTGCCGGGCAAATTGTAGTTACTCCATGAAAAGCCTCGTACTCTGTAATTGCTTTCAGTGCTTCCGGCGTCCCATCACAAAAATCATAACCAGCACAACCATGAAAATGAACATCCGTTAATCCCGGTATTACATAGAGACCTTCCGCTTCCAGCACATTCTCTTGTGCTTGCTCTTGGGTAAAATTAAAGTTATTGTTACCTGTGTCAAATCTTACATCCTGAATTTGGTCCTGTGATAGAAGGATATCTCCCACTTCAAATTTACCATTATCTTTATAAATTATTGCGTTTTTAATTATCATACTATCATTCTTTCTATTTATAGTTTGATTAGAGTGTCGAAAGCCTGGTAACAACTTAGTTTTGTCAATTTGCACCTTCACTGCTTCTGACACTCTGTTTTTAGAATTTAAAGGTATTAACAGCTTCTCCAAAATCTGAAGTATTACCAGACAGTCTTTTTACCGTCTCAGTCAGTTTTTGAACTGAAGACATCTGTAACTTAGCGGTTGCTTTCATTTCTTCGGTTACCGCCACGGTCTGCTGTGCAACTGCCGAAATATCTGTCATTGCATTTAAT
>JASGEU010000090.1:0-14140 GCA_047606065.1 Mobilitalea sp. | reverse complement strand
ATTCGGCCAGCTGATGATATAGATGCCGAAAGCTTTAAGGATTCTATATCAGATGAAATATTTGAGAAGATTGTAGCAATTCTTAGAATTGCGGTTCCTTATACAGGAATTATTGTATCAACCAGGGAGTCCCAAAAGAGTAGAGAAAAGGTATTAAAACTCGGGGTATCTCAAATCAGCGGTGGCTCAAAAACCAGTGTGGGAGGTTATGCCGAAGAAGAACCGGAAGAAGAGAATTCCGCACAGTTTGATGTAGATGATAAGAGAACCCTGGATGAGATCGTAAACTGGCTGTTATCTCTTGGGCATATTCCAAGTTTTTGTACCGCCTGTTATCGCGAGGGACGAACCGGAGATCGATTTATGAGCCTGGTAAAATCAGGGCAGATCGCAAACTGCTGTCAGCCCAATGCCTTGATGACACTGGAGGAGTATCTTCAGGACTATGCTTCCCAGGATACGAAGATAAAAGGAAGTGAACTAATTGAAAATGAATTAGAACATATTCCAAATGAAAAAGTATTGAGGCTTGCCAAAGAAAATCTAGTAAAGATTAAAACTGGCAGCAGGGATTTCAGGTTTTAAGTAAATTGCCGATAGATGATGTAGAAAGTATTATAGATACACTTTAGATGTACAGCATAAATATAATCATAAAAATACAAAATAGGTTTTTCGCACAAGAGAGAAGGTAATACATGGAAAGCTTAACGAAGAATAAGAAATCGAACGAAGAAATATTGATTATGCTGCAAAAAGCCTTTGGAGATAACTTGACACTGGAAGAAGTTCAAATAAAAGAGCTTACAGGCGGCTTCTTTAACGTAGCGTATGAAGTAATCATGAGAGACAGAACAGTAATTCTTAAAATTGCACCACCTTCAAACATTAAGGTTATGAGTTACGAACATAATATGATGAGAGCTGAAGCAGAGGCTATGCAGCTGGTGTATGAAAAGACATCCGTACCCGTGCCTAAAGTGCTTTATTATGATTCCTCCCATAGTGTCTGCAATGCAGATTACTTCTTTATGGAGAAGATAGAAGGGGAAAGTTTTTTTGAACTAAATATTAAAGAGTTGATTTCAAGTGATGCACAGAAGCAAATATATAAAGAAGTCGGGCGCTATAGTAAAGAAATAAACCAAATCAAAGGAGAACGTTTTGGCTACTATGCGTTAACGGAAAAACAGGGTGACAGCTGGAAGGAAGTATTTCTTCAGATGCTGGAAGAAGTATTAAAGGATGGAGAGCGTGTGGATATAAGCCTCGGCATCTCCTATGAGGAGGTAAGGAAGCTAGTCCTTCAAGCGAGTTCGGTGTTAGAGGAGGTAAAAGAACCTTATCTGGTACATTGGGACTTATGGGATGGAAATGTATTTGTTCAGGATAATGCACTTAGTGGAATTATTGATTTTGAAAGAGCTATGTGGGCTGATCCTTTAATGGAATTTAATTTTAGAGGACATATTAATATTGAAGAGTTCTATGAGGGATATGGAAGCAACCTGCGTGAGGCAGCTCCTGTCAGGTCCTTGCTATATGATATTTACCTCTTTGCAATTCTGATAATAGAAACAAATTATAGATTCTATCCTGATGACTGGCAGCTGAATTTTGCTACAGAGCAATTAGAGAAAACTATTACAGCACTTCGCCAAATAATATAAAATTCCATTTATCCATCATAAAAAGCCAAGAATTTATCCAAGGAGATGTTATCCGAGGAATATATCTTGGCTTTTCTTATCGGTCCCCAAATTTCAAAGTGGGTTATTTTTGAAAACTATTCCAGAAGGCTCCGTTCGTATCGATATAATCCATGATATCTATGAAAGGAATTGTGAATTCCGGAAAGCCTGCTGCATAAGCAGCAATATCATAGGGATAGAAGTAAATAATTAGTGCATCTGCTTCAAGCTTAAAATACTGATTTTCGGTTATTCCTTTAAATACATCATCAAAGTACATGGAATTATCATCTGCTGAATTTGCCGAAAACTCATCTGAAATTAACTCATTAATCTTTGTAATATAATCTGTGTCTGTTTTAAATAAATCCTTTAAGGTATATTGTACTCCTGACCGGATATCGATAAAGTAATAATCCATAAGAGGCATGCCATGTGCTGCGCCAAAGGGGTAATCATATCCATTGCGATTTACGATCAACAAGTTATTCATCAAAGAAACAGAGAAATAATCGTCAACGGAAGTATTGTCATCTATGGTAAGATCTTTACGAGGATCAATAAATATGCTTTTTAGCTGCTCATTAATCTGGTTTTCGATTTGTTTATCTGTTAAGCCATTCAGCTTTGGATAATAAACTAATACATTGCGGTTTGGCTTGAATTTGACCGTCTCTGCAGTTAAAGTATTGGATAATTGATAGGTGGTATTTGCTTCCCAGAAGATTGTCTTATCCAACGTGCTGTAAATTAATTGCTCATCAATGTTACCTGTAATCACATCATCATCGAGGTAAAGAGTGCCTCGACCTTCAAAGCTTGGCAGTGTATCTGCTCGTTCACCCTTTGAATTTATAAAAAATGTTGTTGTATTATCGGTGGCAGAACTGTAACCATCATGGAACTGGTTAAGGTCATAAAAGATATAATCAGTTAGTTGTTCTCCTGCTCCATTAAAGAGAGCCTGTTTCGAAGCCGCAATTTCATCAGAGCTGTCAAGCTCGGGCTTTACAGCAAATAAATCATCACCAAGATAGACAATCTCACTGTAGCTTGGCGCTAATATTTCTTCTCCGCTGACCTTCACTATGCCATTACGATTTAAACCATCTTTGGAGTAGATGAGGTAACCATCCTGCACATTCCAGGGATTATCAAAGTTTGAAGATAATTCAAACGTTTGTAATTCCTTACCAGTCTTATCAATTAAAGCATATTTGTTAGCGGAAAGGGACACATACGCAGTACCTTCCTCATTAAAATCAGAGGCAAACAGATACTTAGGCTCAATCACTACCTTACCCTTTGTGTCCATATATCCATATAAAGTAGTATCGGTGCCGCTTTCCAACACATAGAAAGAGGCCAAACCACTATGATAATCTTCCATGATGTTATGGCTTGTAAAGAGAACTTGACCATTTTCGTCAATCACACAGTCTGTTCCGGCTATCGTTACATGTGCGACCCCATCATGAAATTCACTGGCCATATCAAACACAGGATCAATAACAAATGCTCCAGACTTATCTATGTATCCATAGATCCTTATATTATCATTAACTATGTAGGCGGGATAAAGAGACGTTATAATCTCAGGAATACTGGCAGGTGCTGTTGATACAGTTGGTGTTGCAACTACAGTAGGTGCTGTTGTTTGATTTAAATCTGATGCAGGAATGTCCGTGTCCTTTTTTGATTTTACGATAAGTACAACAAATAGCGTTACAGAAATAATTATTAAAAATAAAAGCGAGAAAAATGGTATCATATATTTTTTGATTTTCATTATAGTAACCTCCTAAGTGACCGGGGATATAGATTTATTCTCCATGAATAGAAATTTACTTCCATAAATCAATTATAAATAGGATAGAGTGGAATGTAAAGAATTAGAAGAATGGAGTTTTACTAAATTAATAGACCCAATCCCATTACATATAATAATTACATTATTTTATTGAATATAATAGTGTTAAATATTGGATAATTTACAATCATATTCTGTTTATTTACTGAAGACCGGAGACTATTTTGAGATACCCTCAGAATAGCCTCCGGTCTTTCCTTTATAAGCAAATTTATAATTATTGTGGTTTATACATACCCTTGCTTTGCATATATGCAAAGATTGCTTCCCCATGTTTTTGTTCTTCTGTTTCGATGTGATTTAGAACATCACGCACAGGTGCATCTTTAAATTCAAAGATTGCAGTATTATATGTGCCTGCTACATATTTCTCTGTATTTAACATGTCTGTACATAAATCTTTATCGGACGCATTAAAATTAGTATCTCCTGAACCCCAATTGGATGATTGGGAGGCAGATGCGGAATTGTTTTGATTATTCTGACCACCGCCCTGGTTCATATTAGGAACTTTTCCAGTTAGTAATTGATTAATCGTCTGTAAATGTTCTTTTTCCTTTTCTCCGTTAGAGCGAAAAACCGCCTTAAGCTGAGGATCCACAGCAATTTTTTCATAATTATCATATTTTAAAATACACTGTTCTTCATGACTTTTTGCATCCTCAAGTAAAAATCGTTCTTTTGTTGTTAGTTGAAAATTAGTAATCATAGTAACACCTCCACGATTAGTATTTTCAGAGGTTTTTTAAATTATTCAAAAAATGGATATAATTTGCTTGATTAATATAGAAATATGTTATATAAAATTAGTAATTTAATTAAGTGAGGAAAATGTAGCAAAAAAGAATATAATCATTTATAATAGTAACATGTACCTAGATTAAGTGAAAAATGGAGTAAAAAGTAATTAATTGTCTACAAAGATACCAGATCAGCTAAACAAAACTACTAAAGTGGAGAATGGAATCTATGAGGAATAAAGAATTAGAAGAATTGATTATTAAGTATGGCATATTAGAAAAAGCGTTTGATCATATTCGAGTAATTGATCCATTAGAACACACTGTACTATTTCACAATGGTGTGAATTCTGAGGCTACTGGGTTTCATTGTTTTGAGCTTCTGGGTAAAAATAAGATATGTGAAAATTGTATTTCTATAAAGGCATATCATGATAATAACACCTATACCAAGATGGAATACAATAAAGATAATGTATTTTTTATTATTGCAATTCCGGTAGACCTGCCAGAGCGAAGAGTAGTAATTGAAATTATTATTAATGCAACCACCAGCCTAATTCTGGAGACAAATCATGGTAATATTTATTCAGAGATGCATGAAGTAATCGATAAGATGAATAACCTTGCATTAAAAGACTCGTTAACGGGAGTATATAATCGAAGATATATTAACGAGAAATTACCGGAAGAAATAAAACACGCAAGATTTTCAGAGAAAAGCATTTCAATTGTTATGGTAGATATAGATTTTTTTAAAAAAGTAAATGATACCTATGGTCATCTGTGCGGGGATAAAGCTTTAAAGAGATTTGCACAGTTACTTTCCCAAGGGCTTAACCGAGCAACTGACTGGGTAGCTCGGTTTGGAGGAGAGGAATTTTTAATTTGTCTTCCAGGAGCCAATAATGAGGTTGCAGGACAGATTGCAGAGAGATTACGTAAAAAAGTCGAAAAAAGTGTAATAACCTACGGAAATAAAAAGTTTCAGATAACAGCCAGCTTCGGTATCCACACAATAATACCAGGTAAGCATATGAGTATGAATGAAGTGCTGGAACTAGCGGATGGAAAGCTTTACGAAGCGAAACATAATGGAAGAAATAGAGTTGAAAAATAAAACTACATATAAAATACCCGGTCATAGCCAAAGATAGTATTCTCTGGTGGCAAACCGGGTATTTTTGCATATTGATATCTAAAAATTCATAGAAGCTAATTTTAACTGGATTGGAGTTTAATATTTAATTTCAAGTCCCTCCTGGTGTTTCCTATCCATATTATGCCTTGCTTTTCTGTTGGCAACGCTGTCAAATATAATTGAGAAATCATAGTCCGCCGGATACATTTCCGTTGCAGCAACCTTAAGTTTTAATCGTTTGTGGTTAATTAATTCTTTCTTTTTCTGAATTTGAACTCCAATCATACCGTGCTCGTCTGAAGGTTGATATACAATTCCAAGTTTCTTCTGGGGATAAACCACAACGCAATCGCCTAGATTAAATCTTTGAGAGCGGGTATTAGCCTCTTTTTTAGGAAGAGTCTTTTCTATTTTCAATGTTGGAATAACTTTTTCTTGCATAGTTTCCTCGGGAATATTACTAAAAGAATCCATTTCCGGAAGTTCGCGTTTTTCACTTAATTCCTTAAAGTATGCCTCCTGATAAGCACGTTCCAGAAGTCTCTTTGGCAAGCCCAGCCGCTTGGCAATGTAGAGAGCACAGCTTTCACCGGCTTCTCCTATTTCCAAACGATAAAGGGGTTTCAGACTTTCTCGGTCAAAGGCCATCTTTGCGTTAAGAATACCTTCGGTTTTGTTAGCGTAATCCTTTACTTCTGGATAGTGTGTAGTTGCAACAAAGAGACATTTCTTTGCTCTAAGTTCTTCAAGAATTGCAATTGCAAGACCCATACCCTCTGCAGGATCAGTTCCGGATCCAAGTTCATCTAATAGTATGAGACTATCCTGATCGGATTGGTTCAAAATGTGGATAATACTTGTTATGTGGGAGGAGAACGTTGATAAGTTTTCTGTAATACTCTGTCCATCACCAATATCGCACAGTACAGTATTATTCATACATAAGCTTGCACTTTCACAGGGCACATGCAAGCCACTCTGCGCCATTAATCCAAGCAGACCAATGGTTTTTAGAGCGACAGTTTTACCGCCAGTGTTTGGTCCGGTAATTACTATTCCATTAATATTATCTCCCAAACTAAAGTTTAGGGGAACACATACGTCAGGTTTTATCAAAGGGTGCCTGCCGTTAACTATTTCTATATGTCTATTTGTATTAATGGTGGCTGGAACCGCCTTCATGTCAATACTTAATTTTGCCTTTGCAAAGAGTATATCCAGCGCTTCCATGGCTTCCATATTCATACGAATATCAAAGCCGTTATCACAGACATAACTGGAGAGCACAAATAAAATTCTTCTTTCTTCATTACTTTCAGCAATTTCATATATATTCAGTTCATCCCTTAATTTCCCCACTGCGGCAGGTTCTATAAAATAGGTGGCACCGGAAGAAGAAATATCAAGAACAGAGCCACTTACCAGGTGTTTATATTCTTTTTTTACCGGAAGAACATAATGCCCATTTCTTTGAGAGACATAGCCATCTGTAAACCATTCTTTTTTGCTTCGTAATTGGTTTTCGAGCTTAGCCCTGATTTCAGAATTTATCTGTTCGATATTTCTGCGAATATCCTTCAGTTCCTTTGAAGCGTTGTCATCTATGGCATTGTTACGAATTGAGTTCTGGATCTCGTTAGATAATTCGCTAAGCTCTTTTATAGAGCCGCCATATCCGGCGATTCCTACGCCAAGATATTCGGCACGCTTTAGAAAAGTCTTCATACGCTTACATGAATTCAGAAATTGATCAATATGCACCAATTGTTCAGCCGCCAACATAGAACCTTTTTCAGCATATTCAAGGAGCATGGTAAGATCCTTCATTGTGGATAAGGGGGCAGTACCTATCTGATCTAAAATTATTCTTGCTTCGGTGGTATCATTTGTTTTTGCTTGAACCTCTCGCTGACTTAAATAAGGTTTCAGATTTAATAACTTTTGTTTGGCACTTTCAGAAACAGCATTATTACTAAGCTGCTGTATTATTATGTTAAATTCTAATGTTTTCATGGATTTCTCTATCATGAATTACTCCGTTCTGTCGAATTACCGACTCTATGATATATAAAAAGCCCACAGGAAGCACTACCTAAACCGTGGGTAGAATACTCCTGTGGGCATATCTATTCCATATTGATAAGCTTAAAATATAGTTAAGCATTTACAATATATTAAGGTAACTATTCAGCACCAAGCTCGAAAACCTGTGGTTTCCGCTGTTTGAATCTGAACAGTTACATAGTAAGAATAGTTTTGAGTATTACTGTAAAGGTAGAAAGTTGGGTACAAAAAAGAAAAGGTATCTTATATACCCGAACTTATTCAATTATGTGCTAGATAGCACAAACCTCACTTACAGTTAATACCGACATCAAAACCATCCTTTCAAATCAAAATTTAAAATAATTCTAGCATAGGAACCATACTGTGTCAATGGTGCTATTCTTTTGTAGATTCCAACGTTTGGTCAATCGCATTGGTCATCATGGATTTGGTAAGTTCACCGGATACATATCCATAGATATTACCGTTTGCATCTATCATAAAGGTAGTTGGGAAAGCAGAGATATAATAATCTCTTAAAACATCACCGGTTAAATCAAAGACCACTGGGAAAGTATAGCCATTGTCTTTAAGAAATTCGGTAACTTCCTCTTGACTTACATCATTATTGTTAGGGTATTCCTCGCTGGAAGGATTAGCCACACCCAGGAAAATAACATCCTCTTTATTCATCCCGTATTCCTGATATAGCTCTTCAATAGAGGGCATCTCATTTTGACACGGAGGACACCAGGTAGCCCAGAAATTTAAAAATACTACTTTACCTTTGTAATCAGAAAGGGTATGTTCCTTACCGTATTGGTCCATGAGTGTAAAGTCAAAGGCTGGAATTACTTTTACTTCGGCTGTGCTTTCTGAAGTATCCGAATTTTCCGGGGTATTGGTAGGTGCTGTGGTGGAAGCCGGCGGTGTTACCGAAGGAGCGGAGGTATCACTGTTATTATTAGTATATGCTGTAAATGTAAAACGGTTGAGGTAATTAGAAACTCCATTCATCCATCCGGTAAATGTCATAATTCCAATAAGAATTAGTAAAATTCCACCCGCCTTCACGGTATATTTCATAAGCTTTTTGTATTTCTTTAAGAAATTTAGAGCACTGGTTGTAAAGATACCAAGTAATAAAAAAGGAATAACAAAACCAGCAGCATATAAAAGGACCAACAGGTTACCGACAAATACAGTTTTACTTCCAGATGCCATGATTAAAACTGACGATAAAGCAGGACCTACACAGGGAGTCCAGGCAAAGCTGAAGGTAAAACCCATGAGAAAGGCAATGCCGGGATTCATATGAAGTACATTCATTTTAAAGGGTAGCTTCCGTTCTCGTTTTAAAAAGTGAATATCTAAAAATCCAATTTGTACCAGACCAAGAACAATAATTAAGATGCCGCCTATTCGAGTAAATAAGGTCTGATTATCTTTAAAGAAGGACCCAAGAGCTGTAAAGGAAAGACCAAGAAGAAAAAATGCCGCAGAAATTCCTATGATAAAAAATATTGTATGAAAGAATACCTTTTTTTGATCATAAGAAATTGTTCCATCCTCCGTAGTTGCACTGGCATTGCCAGCGAGATAACTCATGTAGATTGGAATTAAAGGAATTACACAGGGTGAAAAGAAGGAAAGTAAGCCCTCAAAAAACACGAATAAGAAGCTTATATGTTCAATGTTCAATAGTGAATTCAATGAAATCTCCTTTCTTGGTAGTGTTATAAAATGGTTCCAACATTGTTTTCGCACTGGGGGTACGATAGTTTAAATGTTCCTTATAAATGAATGGAACAAGTAATATAGCAACAAAATAATGGTATGTAAAATTTTATTTTGTTTATATAAATAAATTATACAATAAATGGCTTTATCATGCACGCAATTTCAGTGCATTTGGCTTTTTATTCGATAGTTTCCAGTATAGATTCTATCTATTTTTTAGGTTATGTATGAGATTTGATAGAAAAAATAAGCCAGGATTGTTGTTTTTGGTATTACTTATTAACATTTGATTGACAAAATAAATAGTAAATGATAATATTTAAATAAATTTAATTAAAATATTTTAACAAAAGTAGGTGACTATATGTTAGAAGAGCAATTTGAAAAACTATATATTAAGTTTAGAAATAATTATTGCAAAAATCTGTTTTCCAGCGTGAATGAAGAGGAAGATAGCTTAAGCCCTACAGAAGCTTATTGTGTTGAAGCGATATATTTAATGAATCGGCCTACGATACATCAATTTGCTGAGTATGTTAATATATCACAGCCGAATGCGACCTATAGAATTAGTAATCTTATAAGCAAGGGATATGTGAAAAAGGTATCCTCTGAAGCAGATCGAAGAGAGTTCTATCTGGAGGTTACTGATAAATTTACGAATACCTATGGTGTAAATGCTTCCTTTAATATGGACTTAATGAGTGGGATTCGAGAGAAGTTCTCAAAGGAAGAGATACTTCAATTAGAAATGATGATAGAACGAATTAATGAGATTATGTTAGCACAGGGGGAATAGAATGAGCCTTAGAATAATTACAGATTCAACTGCAGACATTACAACAGAACAGGCAGAGCAGATGGGAATAACCATTGTTCCTTTAAAGGTTATCTTTGGAGAAAAGGAATATAGGGATGGAATTGATATTTCCATAGAAGGCTTTTATGAGAAGCTGGTAACCGCAGATAAGCTGCCAACGACTTCGCAGCCGGCTCCGGACGACTTTCTAAAGTATTATGAGGAGGCTAAGGAAGCTGGAGACAGTGTGCTTGTAATCTTAATATCCAGTAAGTTGAGCGGTACCTATCAAAGTGCAGTGATTGCAAAGGAAATGTGTGAGTATTCACAAATCTCAATTATAGATAGTATTACTACCATTACAAATCTTAGATTACTGGTAGAGCATGCAATAAAATTAAAAGAACAGAAGATACCGATGGTTCAGATTGTCAATGAGTTAGAAGAATTAAAGAAGCGTACTGTACTTTTAGCTATGGTAGATACCTTGGAATATCTGCATAAAGGAGGACGTTTATCAAAATCTTCTGCTATCCTTGGTACCCTTTTGAAATTCAAACCTATTATTACGGTCAAGGATGGTGTAGTATCCGTAGTGGATAAGGAGCGAGGCACCAATAAAGGAATTGCAAGAATACTTGAGATAATCGATGAGTACGGTTCCATTGATGAGGAGTATCCGGTTATGTTCGGCTATTCATCAGAAGATAGTAAGGCATTAATGCTTCAGGAGAAAGTAATTGAGAAATACAAATTAAAAGGTACCAGAATATATCCGGTAGGTTGTGTTATAGGTACACATGCCGGCCCGGGGGCTTGTTTTATCACTTATATTAAAAAGTAAAAACTTTATAGAAGTAAATATAAGACCTTTTGTTTTTGAATGCATTTTTCGATGCAGTTTGAAAGTAAAAGGTCTTTTATATTGCTTATGACACACTAACTTTGGGATTTAATACACATAATCCCATAACTGCCATATATTACATAAATATAAATTAAATATTACGGAAATATTAAATAATGTGTTGACATATTAATAAATACGTAATAGAATATAAACTGTTCTTACTACAGATGGCAAAGTTAAAAGTTAGGAGAAAAAAGATGAGTACCAAATTAATGATTAGATTAACCGTAACCTGCATTGCTTTCTTAATGGCATTTACCCCTATTAATGCTTCAGCCGCAGTAGTTAAACGTGGCGATAAGGGAAGTGAAGTAAAACAGATACAGACGAGTCTAAAAGAATTGGGCTACTATACATATTCCAAGACCACTGGCTACTATGGGAGTATAACAGTAGCAGCAGTAAAGCGTTTTCAAAAAGCGAACGGCTTATATGCAGATGGTGTTGTTGGCAAGAAAACAAAGAGCACTCTACTAGCAAGTAGTAAGGCAACAGAAAAGAAAAGTGAAATTTCACTCATGTCAATGTCAGCGAAAACAGTAAGTGATAACATTGGTGATTTGGATTGGTTTAAGGAAGTAAGATATATCTGGGATAGAGGAATAAATGCAGTTATCACAGATGTTGAAACTGGTAAGAGCTTTGAAGTAAGAAGGACCTATGGAACCAATCATGCGGATGTAGAACCCCTTACGAAAGAGGATACAGCAACTATAAAGAAAATCTGGGGTGGCTTTAGTTGGGAACGCAGAGCTGTAGTTGTTCAAATTGGAGATTATACAATCGCTGCTTCAATGACTGCAATGCCCCATGCCGGGGTTGATTCTGCCACAGCAGGTAAATATGTCAGTAACCGAAGCGGTGGATATGGTCGAGGCGTGAATCTGGATTCAGTCAAAAATAATGGATGTAACGGTGTCATGGATATTCACTTTAAAAATAGTCGAACCCATACCACCAATGTTGTTCAATCCTCCATGCAAAACATGGTAGAAAAAGCAGCAGAATATATATGGAGTAATTACTAAAGATTATAATGTAAATATATAAATTAGTATCCTGCCTGGTTAAAAATAAAGACAGAACTAAAAGAAATATAAGTCGTTTCATGAATAAAAAGTGATAGGAATCTTTGCTAAAAGATTATCCTATCACTTTTTGTTTATGACAAATTAACGACTAATTGTTGACCATGCGTAGATAAAGGGTAATATCAACTCTGCTTTGCTTTAGAAGAGGTACAATCAGGGGAGGGTAGTTCATTGCTAGGAGCCATGCAATTATGATTTTCACACACATAATATGTGGTTTTATCATTTATAACTTGATAATCTTTGACATAATTCGCGATGGATTGCAACTTTTCTTCATTATCTAAGGTCTTTAATAATGCTACAGTATTTGGTTCAAAGTGTTCAGCCAGATATTCCAGTAACTCGGGATAATTCTCTTTCTCACCGGAATCACGGTTATTAACTTTCGCGGAAGGTATTCGATGGGCTACACATACAATTTCCTTTGAAGGATAAAGTGAACCAAGAAAGGCAATCATTGAAAAGCTGTGACCAGCTGGATAATCCTTAACTTGACCAGCAAGAAATCTCAATTGCTTGTCAGCATACTTAATATAGCGTTCATCGGCGGTAAGTTTAGCGAGTCTTTGAAGTACATAACCAGCTACTGAGTTACCAGAAGGGATGGCACCATCACGTACTTCCTTAGGTCTGTAAATAAGTGGCTCTGCATCAGCTGCATTTAAGAAAAACCCGCCGTATTTTTGATCCCAGAACAAATCTATCATTGTATCAACAAGTGTAGTAGCTTGCTTTAGATAATCTATTTTAAAGGTAACTTCATAGAGAGAAAGCAGTGCCATACAGTGGAAGGCATAGTCGTCAATTAATCCAAAGTGCGCAGCTCGGTCATCACGATAACTTACATAGAGCAAGCCGTTCTTATCAGTAAGTCTTGCATTGGTAAAGGCTGCTGCCTGTTCCGCAACTTCAAGGTAATCAGGATTATCAAAAACTTTTGCAGCAGTGGCATATGCTGTAATCATTAATGCATTCCAGGAGGTAAGAATTTTATCATCCTTATGGAGCTTGGTTCTATCCAGACGATAGGTATAGAGCTTATTACAAAGCCGGACAATGCGTTCGTTATCAGATTTTAATTCATGGGAATTAATAAGGTTTGGTATGGAAGCACCTTCAAAATTGCCATCCACAGTAATATTAAAATACTCATTAAAGAAGGAGCCGTCTTCATTGCCCAATACCTTGTTGACTTCCTCTGGGGTAAACACGTAATATTTACCTTCCACGCCTTCACTATCAGCATCCTGTGCACAGTAGAATCCACCCTCTGGGTCGGTCATTTCTCGGCGAATGTATTCAAAAATTTGCCCGGCTACAGTTTTATATAGTCTGTCCTTGGTGTGCTGATAGGCTTCGGTATAGGTGAGGGCTAACATGGCATTATCATAAAGCATTTTTTCAAAATGAGGAACCAACCATCTGGCATCCGTCGAATATCTTGAAAATCCATATCCAATATGATCGTAGATTCCACCACGATACATATGCTTCAGGGTATTTTCCACCATAAACAAGGCAGTTTCGTCTGATTCCAACTTAGCATAACGCAATAAAAACATAAGGTTATGGGGGGAAGGGAATTTAGGTTCATTGCCAAAGCCACCGTAATCATGGTCAAAGCTTTGACTAAATTGTGTTACAGCAAGATTAACTAAATCCTTTGTAACTTCGGCGCTATCCGAAGATGTTTCAAATTCGCTCTTCAGGATATCTGCAAGTTTATTTCCTGTTTGAAGCAGATCTTTTGGATCCTTCTGCCAGGTCTGTCTCACTTGTGTAAGAAGGTCAACTAATCCATACATGCCATACCGTGGTTCCTTTGGAATATAGGTGGCTGCAAAAAAAGGCTTCTTATCAGGGGACATAAGAATGGTAAGAGGCCAGCCACCTTGGCCGGTAGTAACTTGACAGACGGTCATATAGACATTATCAATATCAGGACGCTCCTCTTTATCCACTTTAATGCAGACAAAAGATTCATTTAAAATTTGAGCGACTTCATCATCCTCAAAACATTCATGAGCCATCACATGGCACCAGTGACAGGTGGAATAGCCAATGGAGAGAAATATGGGCTTATTTTCTTTTTCTGCTTTTTCAAAGGCT
>JASGEU010000089.1:0-19892 GCA_047606065.1 Mobilitalea sp. | reverse complement strand
GTCAGGGATAACTTCCCTGACTGTTTCTGCTAATTTTTCGATATTCTTTTCTCTTGTTTCTTTATAGGTAGTTCCAAAGCTTACAATAAGAATTCCCTGATTCATTCCTTATTCAATCTCCTTACCCTTTGTCCACTTTTTACGCTCTACCAGACGTCCCATACAAAAAGCAAGAATACCAACACCAATTCCGGTTTGAAGACAGAAGATTAAGCTTTCTACCTCTCCCGGAAGCTCTCCGTTTAACATATTCTCCAGCACCGGAGTAAACCAGGGGGTATAGCTTCCTGTAATTTCCTCAATCATAACACTGCCTGCATCATCGGAACCTCCAAACTCCGCACCTTTTAAAGCAAAGAGGGGTACGAATGCAATTAATACGGAAAGTAGAATTAATACAATAACGGTCTTTTTCGTTTTACTCATCTTATTTTACCTCCTTAAAAGTACGAAGTGTTTTCAGTTCAGGCTGCGCATAAGTTTCCAAAGCAATCACAATTAAAACAGTAAGAATACCTTCTAAAATTGCAAGAGGAAGCTGTGTTGGCGCAAATACACTTAAGAACTTTTCAAGCGATACCATAACCCCACCTTCGGAAGCCGGATAAGCAATTGCAAGCTGGAAGCTGGTTACACAGTAGGTGAAGATATCGCCAAGAAAGGCTGCCAGAAAAATTGCCACCTTACGGTTTACCTTAGATTTCTTACAAATTATATAAATTGCATAACTAAGAAATGGTCCTGCAATTGCCATGGAGAAGGTATTTGCACCCAGGGTAGTAAGACCGCCATGTGCTAATAAAATGGCCTGGAAAAGTAAAACAATAATACCCAGAATACTTACCGTTGCTGGTCCAAATAAAATTGCCCCTAAGCCTGTACCTGTCATATGGGAACAGCTGCCGGTTACTGACGGAATCTTTAATGATGAAATCACAAAAATAAATGCTCCTGCCATTGCCAGCAAGGTAATATTCTTTCTGTTCTCCTTTAAATTCTTTTTAATTGCAAGAAAACCTGCAACTAAAAAGGGAATACATAATACTCCCCAGCCAATGCTAAACTGCGGAGAAAGATATCCCTCCATAATGTGCATTGCATTAGCAACCGGGGTAAAACTCAAGCTCACCGACAGGATCGCAAGAATTGCAACCAGTTTCTTTTGTTTCTTTGTCATAGTCATATCCTCCCATTAATTTATTTTAAAAGAGCAGCTCGAATTCCTTTAAATTCTTTGGAATTTCAGCTCTATCTTTTACAATTCCTTTTTGCAGCAATAACTCATACACCTGAAGGTAGGTCGGTTTTTTTAGGTTTGCTTTCTTAAGTAACTCCTCATCCATAAAGATATCTTCCGGTGTTCCGTCACCAATCAGTCGTCCTTCACAAAAGACCAGAATACGTTCGGCAAAGCGAAAAGCAAAATCCACATCATGAGTAGAAAGCAGAATTGTTTTTCCGGCTTCATCCATCTTATTTAGCACCTCTTCCAACATGCTTGCACTTACCGGGTCAAGGGAAGCCGTAGGTTCGTCAAAGATAATTACTTCCGAATCCATCGCAAGAATATCTGCAATGCTGACTCTCTTTTTCTCTCCGCCACTTAGATAGTGAGGTGGACGATCTACATAATTTTCTAAATTCATTTCCTTTATCGCAGCCAGGGTTCTCTGCTCCACTTCCTCTCTGGAAAGCTTCATATTCATCGGACCAAAGGCAACCTCTGCCTTAACCGTAGATGCTATGATTTGATGATCTGCCTCCTGAAAGACAATGCCAACATTTCTTCTCAATACATTCTTATTCTTTTTCTGAATGCTCTCCCCGCGATATCTTATCTCACCGGAATTCGGTTCCCTTACACCATTCAAATTAAGAAAAAATGTTGATTTCCCGGCTCCATTTGCTCCAAGCACTGCAATCTTTTCCTTGCTATAAATCGTGACACTCAGATCATTTATAACCCTTTTGTCTTTTTCATAGGCAAATACCAGTTGGTTTACCTCCAGAATTTTCTCCCTCATACGCAATACTCCTTCCATATGCAAGCGATAAGTAATGTAATATATCCTCCGGCAAATAATAATTGTTTCACAGTAAGTTTCCTCTTTTCCTCCCAGAACCTTAAGCTTCCTTCATAGCCTCTGGCTTCCATTGCATCATAATACAGATCAGCCTTCTTCATGGATAACACAAACAGGGTTGCAATCTCACTGCTAAAGGTTCGAAAGGAAGTCCGCAGGTCACAATAACCAAGTCTTGAACCGGAAGCGTCTTTTTGCTGTTGCTTGATTTCTGATAGAATAAATATGTATCTGTAAATGAGATACATAAGCTCCAATATAATTTCCGGCACACGAATTTTTCGAAAAACAGAGATAATTTCACCCATCGGTGTCGAGAGTGTCATAACATAAAGAGCACTTACCGCAGCAAAAGCCTTTATAATCGTATTTAATGCCAAATCAACACTTGCACTTGTAATGTAGAGCCTTGTCCACAAAAAACGAATGTCAAATAAAGTAGTTGTCTCCTGTCCAAACTGAACCAGAATTGTAATACCGCCAAGTAAAATAAAGGCTGCCGGAATGAGCATCAGTCGATAATAATCCCTTGCTTCAATTCTCGCTATAAATAGGCTAAGAAGTATCATATAGCATAAGGTCATCATTGAAACGCTTAATGAATTCGCTGCAATTACAGTTATAAGAGCACCCACGGAAAATATTACTTTAAAGAAGGTATTCCAACTGCTGATGCCCGAATGATAGGAATAGTAATCAATTGATACATGTCTATGTGTTTTGCTCACTTCCCTTTCCTCCTTCTAAAGTAATGTAATAATTACAGCATTATACCAAGTTACTTTTTGATACTTCAGAATACATACCGGTTTCTCTGGACTTAAAATTAAAGGACAGAATATACACTGGATTCTCTGCCTGCATCATATGATACCTGCCAATGGCATGTGCCCTATTCACCTGTACCTGTACTACTTCCAACTTTTCTGCATTAAATGCTTCTGTTAAATTCATTACTTCCTGCAAGGTTTCAAGGGTAATTGCATTAATAACCACACGCAAGGCAGGGTTTTTCTGATACAGTAATTCAAGAATTCCTTTAAGATTACCACTGCTTCCGCCGATAAAGGCATGAGTAGGAATAGGGAGTACCTTCAAAGCTTCCGGTGCCTCTCCTTCCACTAGGCTTATATTATTTAAATCAAATCGAGTACGGTTTTTCTCAATTAATTCAACTGCTTCCTGTTTCTTCTCAATCGCATATACCTGAACACGATCCGACAATCTTGCGCATTCAATTGCAATTGAACCAGTGCCACTGCCAATATCATAGAGAATTGCTTCCTGATGTAACCCCAGTTTACAGATTGATATGTCCCGGACTTCCTCTTTGGTCATTGGTACTTTCCCTCTGATAAATGCTTCATCCGGTAACCCATGCGTCAGATAATCCTTCTCCATTCCCATATGTTCAACAAAGCAGGCGTAAAGGCCTTCCGCTTCAAGTGTCAAACATTCTTCAGGTTTCATTGTTAAGATTCTCTCCTCTGGATAAGTAAGCTGATAGCCAATATGCAGTTTTACTTCAGTTAATCCTGCGTTAACTAATATGGAACCAACATTTTTGATGTCCTCTAAACCTGAGGTAAGAAGAAAGGTTTTCTTATTTCGCTTAACAGTCTCCAGTACATTTCCCTTACGCCCATGAATACTTATAATAGCTGCATCCTGCCAGCTAATACCAAGCTTAGCTGCAAGATAAGAAATAGAAGAAATGCCGGGATAAATTCTTATATCTGCCTCCAAGTCTCCAGTAGCTATCTCACGGCTCAACGCCTCATACATCTTATCAGCACCGCTATAAAAGCCTGTATCTCCGGAAAATAGAATTACAATCTTCTTTTCTTTCGGATAATCCTGCTGCTCCCAATCTTTTTTCTTAAGAAAGGGCAGGATATCCACTGCCTGATAATAAGGTAATTTAACAGCTTGACTTAACACTCCCTCTAAGAGTCTGCTCGCTCCAAAGATAACCTCTGCGTCGTTAATTAACTGTTCAGCCTCTCTCGTAAGCAGCCCCTGGCTTCCCATGCCAATGCCAATTAATGAAATCTGCATTCGTTCATACAGCTCCAGCTTCTTCCCTGTCAGTTTCTCAATTTCCATGCAGACACCCCTAAAAGTATATCCTTCCGCTTTCTCCGGGTTCCCGATAACCATCGTCTTAATTCCTGTGTTTTTGGCTGCCTGTATTTTTTCTAAAAAACCACCGATACTTCCGCTTTCCTTTGTCACCAGATAACTTATGTTATATTGCCTTATCATTGCTTCATTCATTTCTACGGAAAATGGTCCTTGCAGGGCAAGAATCTGCTTTCCGGTAAAGCCATTGTCATAACAAAGAGAAATACTCTCCAGTCCGGGTAACACTCTTACAAATAACCTTGCAAAAAGTTCCTTTTTACTGCTAAAAGCAGCTAAATCCTTGCTCCCTGTGGTTAAAAGAATATTCCCCTGTGTAGCAGCTAAAGCTGAGGCACAGGCTTCACTGTCCGAAAAATAGGAGACATCCTTTTGCTCGTCCAACTCATACTTCGTATTTCTCTTTAAACGTAGATAAGGTACTGGAACCTTCTCCATACTTTTTTTAATATTCTCAGAAACCGCCGTCGCAAAGGGGTGGGTAGCGTCCACCACTGCAAGATAATTGCCCGCGGTAATAAATTGTTTCATCTCTTCCGCGTTCATTCTGCCGGTGTGAATCGTCAGTCCTGGTTTACTTTCCATGACCTGCTCTCCATACTCCGTAGCTACACAGACCGTACAGCTAATCTTATTTCTGCATAGAAATTCTGCAAAACTTCGTCCTTCCGTAGTACCTGCAAATATCAGTACCTGCTTCATAGATGATATCCCCTTTTTGTCACCAATTTCCCATCCTGACACAAGGTCTGGGAATTCCCGATGAACACTGTGGTAAACATATTAACCTGTTCTTCTCTTAGTTCCTTCAAGGTACAGGTAACCGTTTTTGTGCCTTCCCTGCCTATATTTTCTATGTATCCGCAGCTTCTGCTCTCTTCCAAATGTTCCAGTAAAATATCACAAGCTCTTTTTAAATAATCTGCTCTTTTATGACTGGAAGGGTTATAGAGTGCGATACAGAAATCGCCTTTTGCTGCTGCTGTCAGTCTTCGTTCTATCAGCTCCCAGGGAGTTAATAAATCACTCAAGCTTATGACACAATAGTCGTGATTTAATGGCGCACCCAGACAGGCAGCACCACTGTTTGCCGCTGTTATACCCGGAATAATTGTAAGTTCACAATCCGGATATTCGTTAACCAGCTCATACATTAAGGATGCCATACCATAGACCCCGGCATCTCCGCTGCAGATCATCGCAACTGTTTTTCCTTTTAACGCTTCCTCGAAGCACATTCTGCACCGTTCTGTCTCTTTCCTCATGGGAGTTGACAAAAACTCCTTGTCTGAAAATCTTTCTCCCAGAAGTTCCAGGTAAACGGTATAACCAATAATGGTATCGCATGCCTCCAATACCTGTATTGCCTGAACTGTCATCATTTGCTCGACACCCGGTCCGATTCCGACCACATATATCTTATGTTTCATCAAAGGTTACACTCCATTTTCTTTCTGCAATTGCAATTGTAATTCCATTCTCTGCCTGTTTTCCTAAGATCAGCTTTCCATTCTCACCACAGGCAGCCATGGCAGCTCGTTCGCATACATTATCTACCCCAACCTGTTCTTCCACAAAGGCAGAGGAGGTAAATTCACCTGGCAGCGCTTTTAAGTTCTCCTCTGTAAAAGTTAGAAAAGGCAGATTATAATGGCTCGCTAAACTAATCAGCCCTTCTTCGTCCTTTTTTCGATCAATTGAGGCGAATGCCATAATCGCTTCCCCCCGAACACCAATCCGCTCTATCTGCTTCTTTACCTCCGCCTCTAATTCCGAATAGGATTTGTTGCGCCTGCAGCCTATTCCTACGACATACGCCTTGGGGCATAGCTGCAGGTCTGCTTTCTGACCATCGTCTTTAAAAGGAGAAACAAGAATGGATACTTTAGTTACCGGATAGTCAATCACGGTCAGTTCCTTTGGTATAACTCCTTTAATCTCACCGGATATTGCAATGGATACTTTATCCTTGTTGAGAACGGCAGCAGACACCTTTTCAATCCCTTCTCTGTTACAGATATGAAGGCTGTTTTTCCTGGCAAATACATCCACTGCAAATAATTTATTTACATCAGTGGCTGTCGTGATTACCGCTGCTGCGCCAAGTTTATCAGCCAGATTCTGTGCCAGTTCATTGGCTCCTCCATAATGTCCCGATAATATTGGTATCACAAATCTTCCTGCTTCATCAATTACCAAAACAGGGGGATCTAGCAGCTTATTCTTAACAAAAGGAGCAATAGCCCTTACCGCAATTCCGCAGGCTCCGATAAAGACAAGTGCTTTGCACTCCTGGAACTTTTCCTTCGTCCATTCTGATAATTTTTCTTCTACCTTATGTATTTGGGAGGTTATATTTTGCTTTATCACAGACGATTTGGTATATAAGGTAACTTCCTGTTCCCTGTCCGCCAGCTCTTTTATTTTTATAGATAAATCAACTCCGTTAGAGGTAAAGCTTATTATACTAATTCTCATAGTTACCTCCATTCTTGAGCCTCTAAATTTTGCATAGTGGATAATGCAGCTACAATTAACTCCAAGGTTTTTATACCTGGTCAGATTGTTAAATGCATACTTCAAATATATGCTATTCAATACTGCTCACCCTTTTTTCCTTCGAAACTCTGTTTCAAAATCCGGTGCGTATAATCTGGATTTATCATAAGCCTTAGGCCGAAGGACATCTCCAACTAAAATTAATGCCGTTTTCGTAATATGATGTGCTTTTGCTGTCTCTGGCAGAGTTTCAATGGTACAGATATAAGTCTCTTCCTCTGGCCAGGTAGCCTTATATACAATAGCTGCCGGTGTATTACAGGAATATCCGCCTTTTACCAGCCTATCCGCTAATTCTTCCAACATTCCTGTACTTAAATAAATTGCCATGGAAGCTCCGTGAGCTGCAAAACTCTCAATGCTTTCCTTTTCAGGTACTGAAGTCTTCCCTTCCATTCTTGTAATGATCAGGCTCTGTGAAATGCCAGGAAGAGTATATTCTAAATTTAAAGCTGCTGCCGCACCAAAGCAGGCACTCACCCCCGGACAACTTTCATAATTGATACCCAGCTCTTCCAGAATATCCATCTGCTCTCTGATTGCCCCATAGATACTTGGATCTCCGGTATGAAGTCTCACGGTATTCTTGCCCTCTTGTTCTGCCTGCTTCATAACATTAATTACTTCCTCTAAAGTCAGCCTGGCACTATTATGGATTTCACAATCTGACTTTGCATATTGCAGCAGCTCCGGATTTACCAATGAGCCAGCGTAGATGATAACCTCCGCTTTTTCTAACAGCCGCATTCCCCGAACGGTAATCAGATCTACCGCACCACTTCCGGCACCAACAAAATAAATCATACTGCTTTTCTCCTTTTATCATTTTCTGCAAATAGATAATTGCTGCAAAAGCTCCAGTGCACCGCTGCTCCTGGCCAGTTCGCCAAAATCATTGGAATACATAATACATTCCAGCTGCATTTTTCCCAGGGCACGCTTATTAAGATAGAAGCAGGCTTTTGAAAGAATATGCTCCATGACAGAAACTAACTTTCCACTTTTCTTTAGTTGTTCCAAGGCCTCTTCGGTGGTGACGCAGTCCAGGATTGTCTTAGCAAGTTCACCACTGATTCCTGCCCGCAGCCCGGCTGCTGCCATCAGTTCCATTCTGCAATCCGCTTCTTTTGAATGGGTATTCATAATTCCACCGGATAACTTAATCAGCTTTCCGATATGTCCGGTCAACAGGACCTGCTCAAAGCCTAACTCCACTGCCATATCAATGGTATCTCCGATAAAATTACTGCATTTAACACTTTGCTCCAAATCATATTGGTAAGTATTTTTCATAAAGGATAGCCCATAATTCCCTGGTGAAATTACAATTGCCTTATGCCCTTCTTCTCTTCTTACGTTCAGCTCTACCCTAATAGTATCTAACAGTGCCTGGCTGCTCATAGGCTCTACAATTCCCGTTGTTCCGAGAATTGAAATTCCACCGGCTATACCAAGCCGCGGATTGAAGGTTTTATCTGCCAGGTTTTCTCCGTCTGGAACAGAGATCACTACTTGGATTCCACCGTTGTAATCAGTAAGTTCACAAACCTGTTCCACCTCTTTTTTAATCATTTCTCTGGGAACATGATTGATTGCAGCATTACCCACCGGTTGATCCAATCCACGCTTTGTCACCCTGCCTACACCTTTTCCCCCATCAATATCTACCCAGTGTTCCTTGTCCTCAAGCTGGATACTGCTTAGGGTAACCGTTGCAAATATCAAAGTTCCTGTGGTAATATCCGGATCGTCACCGCCATCTTTTCTCACTGCGCAGCTCACCATGGCTTCGGTTCTGGTTATTTCTTCTATCATTGCATCAAAGGGAATGCCTTTCGGTGTATCGATTGTAATGGAAGTCTTCTCCTTCCCGGTTAATAACATATAGGCTGCCGCTTTTGCGGCTGCTGCTGCACAACTTCCGGTCGTAAAGCCATAGCGCATAACTATCTCCCCAGTTCATATAGAATTGCATTACAGATTGCTGCTGCCACATTGCTGCCGCCTTTTCTGCCCTGATTAATAATGTGCGGGATATCTGTCTTTAAAATCAGTTCTTTGGCAGCCACCACATTCACAAACCCAACCGGAACACCGATAATAAAGGCCGGTACAAATACTTTCTTCTCATACATTTCATACAATTGTATTAATGCTGTCGGTGCGTTACCAATGGCAAAGATAACCGGCTTATTAAGCTGTGCTGCCATTTCCATACTGACAGTTGCTCTCGTAACATTGCGTTCCTTTGCGATTTCAGCAACTCTGTCGTCTGCCATAAAGCAATGCGCCTCTCCGCCGTAACGAGCCAAGACTTTTTTATTTACTCCGGCAAGTGCCATATTGGTATCTGTAACAATATCCGCTCCTGCTAAGATAAGGTTCTTTGCTATTTCAACTGCTCCCTTTGAGAAGGCAAGTGTGTGTGCATACTCAAAATCAGCACTGGTATGGATAGCACGTTTTGTTACCAGCTCGTGTTCCGGTTTCAATGTAATGTTATGCTCCAATAACTCCTCTGTTATTATTTCAAAGCTTCGTTTCTCTATGTCATTTGGTAAAACAAATTCAATATTTTGCACCCTTTTTATCTCCTTGTTCTGAGAAAGTTCTCACTCGTCATACCTTTTTACAATGGAAAAATTTAAACGACAAAAAACCCCATGCCACAAAATGGCATGGGGTATAAAAAGACATAGTCAGACCTGTCCCTATCTATCCATTCAAACCAGTTTCTCGTGGTTGCAGTAACTTCATTTAAGGCAGGTCTCCTGGCTGAAAGATCATAACTTACGGCAGCCTTCCCAATTAATATCAGTGACTTATTTGCCGCAAACTCCCTTATCACAGTGACGAGTTCGTACAGGATTTGCACCTGTTTCCCTTTTCATCAGAACCAAGCATATGCTTTTTCTGACACCTTAGATGTATTCAGTTTTCATAATGCATTATATAGCAGTTACCTAAGTTTAACAAGTATTTTTCTAAAATCTATTCCAAAACGCAAAATCATGTGAGAAACTTTCCTTTTACTTCTACTTATATCCCCTGATATATTGCCTTGGAAGCTCGATATCATAATGCTTTCTTTTCGCTTCATTAAGAGCAAATTGGGGATCTCGAAGTAACGTTCTTCCAAAGGCTACTAAATCTGCTCTTTGATTACCGAGAATTTCTTCAGCTAAGTCAATATTATCTATAAGGCCAACTGCAATGGTGTCCTTCTTGCATAATTCCCTTACTGTTTCTGCAAGTTTTACCTGATATCCCGGAAATACATCAATCTTTTCACTTGAATTGCCGCCAGAGCTGACATGGATGATATCCAGCTTATGACTTATTGTGTTTAGCATGTCTGTAAGTTCTTCTACACCATATCCGCTCGGGTTGTATTCTGTTGCAGAGATGCGTAGAATAACAGGCTTATCAGAGGGCCAATTTCTATGAACTTCCTCTAACACTTCCTTTAGAAATCTTGTTCTATTTTCATAACTGCCACCGTATTCATCGGTTCTATGGTTGCTCATTGGTGAAAGAAACTGATTGATTAAATATCCATGAGCTCCATGAAGTTCAATAGCATCATAACCCACTTGATCTGCGCGTCTGGCAGCCTGACCAAAATCCCTGACGATTTGCTTTATTTCCGCTATAGATAATTCTCTTGGAACCGTATATCTTTCATTAAATCTTATAGGACTAACGCCAACCTTTTCCCCACTGCCTTCATACTTTCTTCCAGCATGATTAAGCTGTATCGCAACCTTCGTATCTGCTTCATGAATACTTTCAACAAGGTTTCTCATCCCAGCCATTTGTTCGTCAGACCATAACCCCAGATCATTGTCTGATATTCGACCATTTGGTGCTACCCCTGTGGCTTCCACAATAATAAGTCCTACGCCGCCAATTGCCCTTGCTCCATAATGCGTCATATGAAAATTCTTTACAAAACCATCTGCCTCTGCAGAATACATGCACATAGGCGGCATCACTATTCTGTTTTTCAGCGTCATATTTTTAATTGTATATGGTTGAAATGCTTTCATTTTTATCCTTCCTTTCTCTTCCGCTTGGTTTCTTATAAATTTGCCAGTATTTTTTGTACTGTATTCATCGTTCTTGAAGTAAGTTTACTTTTAAATTCTTTTTTACCAAGCACTTTATTTCCAAAATCAGATTTCAATGTATTTCCTTTCGGTACAATCCAATATATTCCCTGTTCGCCTAAGATCAACTGCTCCTTCTCCTCTTTGCTGCATTGCTCAAAAAGAACCTTTAGCTGCTGCCCCAACGATATGTCATTACTGATTAGAAGGTAATGATGGAAGCCCTCAGGTACCTCATGTTTCTTTGATTCCTCTATTATTTGAATTATCTGTTCCTTTGATTTAATAAAAATGTTTGCTTCATAACCAAAGTGGGTACTTAATTTATCTTCTATTCGTAGCTTGTGATCCTCATAGGACAATTCCTTTTCCGAGGTGGTCAAGATTACATTGCCAGTAGCTAATATTGTTTTCACTTTCTGATACTTCAACGACTCCAGAACCTTTGCCAATTCCTCCATTTTAATATTAATTCCATTCACATTAATACCTCTTAAAAAAATTGCAAATGTTTCCATCTCCACCCTACTTTCATTGATTATCATTAACATTGCATATTTCATATCTGCAAGACTCATTGTTATTATAGCAAAAATAGGCAAACTCCAATCTTTATGATTGACAGCTCGCCTATTGGTTTTGGATTATTTTTAATCATAGTCCTTCTAGTTATAATTTGTCAATACTAATTAAATTTTCATTAAAATAACTAATTAAATTCAACTCCATTGACTTATTGTCTAATAATTTTTAAGTCTTTCTTAACGATTCTTTTTTCCTTATACATTTTTTCATCCGCATTGTTAATGATGTTATCAATATATTCGTTTGGACTAAACTTAAATTCTTCAATTCCATGACTTGCGCTAATAAGATACTTTCTTTTCTCTGTTTCGTTAATGGTCTGATATGCTTTATTAATTCTATTCCAGATATTTTCCGCCTCTGATTCATCTAAATTATTAAAGATAATTAAGAATTCATCGCCACCCAACCTGGATACAAAATCCGTCTCACGAATATTTTCCTTTATTACACTCACAATACTGCGTATTAATTCATCGCCTGCTTCATGTCCCAAGTGATCATTTACATCCTTTAATCCATTAATGTCAATGAAGCAAATACTCACTTTCCCAGCATCTTTAGGTGCATCTTTATATATTTTATAAAGCTTTTCAAATCCAGCACGTCTGTTATAAACGCCTGTCATTGTATCATACTCCGAAAAATACTTTACTCTGTCCTTCTCAATTTTATTTACTAACATAAGGACAGCGACGCCAAAAGCAATCACAAACAATAATATAAAGGCTAAAATATTTGCCTCTAAAATTTCAACGACTCGTTCAAATATATTATCAAAAAATAGTTTTCCTTTATTACTAAGAGGAGAAATATAGGAAACAATATACCAATCTCCTTCATCCAAACTAATGGAATACTCTTTATAATCAACTGCGAATTCATTACTTGTTAAAATATTGGTGTATGAAAATAATCCTTTCGAGGTTCTTATAGATCCAACGTCATTCGTTGAAATCTCCATCCATTCTTCTGAAAATTGATTGCCAAAGGATTCCTCTAATCTGTCTTCATACATAAACGCCCATTCTTTTTTGCTATCAGCTCCATTATATAACCAGTAGGAATTCGAATTCAGCATAAAGATATGTCCTTTGCTGTTCGTGGCTATTCTTTTCACCTGCTGCAACATGTCATCTGCATAATAATTTAATACTATAATCCCTTTTAGTATTCCATCCTTCGAATAATACGGAGTCGCTAAACGTATTACTGGTTTAATTGGCTCTTCAATCACATCATTATCCATGTTGAGATCCAATTTTGATATGTAAATTTGATTATCTTTTAAATTAATCGTATCTTGGAAATAAAATCTATCTTTTTTATTTTGTAACTCTTCGTCAGGTACAATGACAGCACCACTTTCAGCATAGTTAATTCGAATAACTTCATTACCATCTACATCGATGTATCTAATTTGATCATAAATTTTCTTTCTATCAGAAAATGCCTGCCACTGCTGCTCAATTACCGAATAATCTGCTGCACTCATATCATTTAACTTTACCATGTCGCTTATATACAAAAGATCGGTTAACAATCGATTGACTCTGTTTAATATAATAGTTCTTTCAACATCTACCAGATTTTCTTCGTTACTCAGAATTTCGTTCTGCTGTATTCGATCTGAATTCATACGAATAATTAATGATACTGATAAATAAGTCATTCCTAATAATAAAAATACAATAATACCATAAACTAACGTTTTTTTAAGCATCCCTAAAAAGTTCCTATCTGCCACTCGCACTTTCTCCTCTGTTATTACATTCAAAAACTCATACTAAAGACCTATATTACAGGTAATTATACCAAAAGAGTTTTAAAAAAACAATTTATCTTTTTTAACTAAAACATTTTCATTCAATAATTTTTCATCCGTTCATCCATGGCAGGTTTTGAAAAGATAGGAAGTAGAAAGCTTGCTTTGGTATGTATATCTTGTCAAAATCTTGTATTGCGCTCTGCCTAAACGAAATGAAATCCAGCTTAGGACTGAATTGCCATATGTTTTTATGGAAAGCTTACTTGACATTTATCCGCACATGTAATATACTCTAAATGTAAAGTTTACTTTCCATCTAAAATATAGCGAGGTGATGATTTGAAAAACAGGTTGGAAGAAATACGAAAGCAAAAAGGGATAAAGCAGGAAGAACTTGCCTTAGCATTAGAGGTTTCCAGGCAAACCATTGGTTCTTTAGAAAACGGACGCTACAACCCATCTATCCTGTTAGCATTTAGAATTGCCAGGTATTTTAACATGTCCATTGAAGAAATATTTATTTATGAGGAGGAAAACAATGAATAATAAAACAACATTATATTTAGGCTTACTATTCCTCGGAATTTGCTGCGTTATTACAAGTTTCTTTTTTAACGGTGAAGAAGTAAAGGCTATTGGAGGAGTTTTAATCGGTACAGGTTCCGGTTTTATCGGCTTAAGCCTGTCCTTTATCATTGGAAAATACATTCAGCGTAAAAATCCGGAGCTTGAGAAACAAGCAAGAATTGAAAATAATGATGAACGAAATATTCTAATTCGTTACCGTGCAAAAGCGAAAGCCGGTGATATCACCCAGTGGTTTATTATGGGGATCTGTTACATTACCATACTGATTTCCGCACCGGTTTGGGTTTCACTGTCAGTTGTGGGAGTATTCTTAATTTACAATATTTTAGGTATGTACCTAATGATTAAATATCAAAAGGAAATGTAAACAGAAAAGGGAGGAACGGATTATTGAGTTTTTTGCGTATGAAATTAAGCAGTCAAACGCTGCTCCTTCGAGTCATATATACGACCTTTACTTTTCTAGTCTTATTTTTGAGTATAACAATAATAAGTTACTTTTTACTGCCTGAGGGGTTTTTAAAAAGTAAAAACCCCTTACAAAACTGGGAAACCTCTAGTAATACCTTATTACTGATTTTCCAAATTTTCTTTTATAATATGCTTTCTGTGGTGATCATTGTATTTGGAAGCTTTTTCGGACAAAAAAAGGAAATAGAATCAAATTATCTGTCTGTTGGATATTTGGCATTTTTCGTACTAATCAGTCAAAATGCTGTTGTGCTGGGAACTTGGTCATTTTCAATTGTTAGTACTCCACCTGCTCTCTTCCATCGAATCATTGGCAGCTTTGATCTTTTATGAGTTAATTCATACTATCAAACTCATGTATTGTTTCCTCGCACCACTCAATAGATGCCCTGGCGGTAAGTATACCTCTTCTTAGGGTTGCTCTAAGATAGCGAACCCTATCCCCTGTAATTTCAGTAATCCCCTTCTCCAGTTCATTTTCTAAAGCTAGATATTTATTAAGTTCTGCTTCCTGTCGTTGTTTGTATTGATTTAACATTACTACAACCTTCTCCTTGGGAATTGAACTGGAGAAAAGAAATTTCAACATAAATTCGGAACGCACTGGCTGCATCTGCGTTTCTTCCTGTAACCAGGTAAGAAATTCCATTCTCCCTGCTTCTGTAATTTCATATTTTATTTTTCTGGATTCTTTCTCTCCCTCCACTTGCCTGATACACCTTTCGTCAACTAAGGCTTTTAAGGTAGGATAAATATGTCCGAAGTTCTCATTCCAAATACTTGAGATTACGGTGTCACAATACTTTTTAATGTCATAGCCAGAACTTGGTTGCAGATTTAAGATCCCAAGGATTGCAAATCTTGATTTATTTTTTATCATATGAATTCCCTTTCTTTACTACAATATTATTGGGTATGCATTACATTCGTATCAACTATTCACCTGCACAGATTCGTTCTAACGTTTCTGCCACCAGTGTAAGGTGATCTGCTGCTTTAAATTGTGCCGAAATTCTTTGACAATTTTCTTTCCACTGTCTTTGAAGTAATAATTCTTCCACCACTTCTCTTAGTATCTCTGGAGTTACTTCCTTAAAGCTGCCAACAATACCAAGCCCTAAATCCTTTATTCTTTTTGCAACCATATGCTGATCGTTGACCATTGGCAGAGCATACATCGGCACCGCGTAATGAAGAGCTTCGCTCACACTATTAAATCCAGCATGTGTAATGAACACATCTGTTTGCATCAATATTTCTATTTGCGGCAAGAAATTACCCACAAAAAAGTTATCCGGAATAGAGCCAAGCTGCTCCCTGCTACATTTATTACCGATTGCCATCACTACAAAATATTTTGAATCTTTAAAGGTATTCATACACAATTTATAAAAATCAATGAAATCCGTATTAATACTGCCAAGTGAAATATAAACTAACGGAAGCCTCTGCTGATTAATTACGTCCTTTAGCTCCTGACCAGCTTTCTGTGGTGCTGCTCCGGTAAAGAGGTATTTTCTGGGTTCGGGACCAACATCACCGTTAAACTCTGGTATTGTATAGACTACATTCCATTCTGCCTTGCTAATAAATATTTCATCTAACCCTAACTTCGGAATACGATATTCTTCACGCAACCTGTTTAAAATTTCATAACAATGATCCAGCTGTGGATGAAGCCCTGGCTCTAACATGGAGGGAGGAATCGGAGCAGCTTTCATAGCAAAGCTGGAATGAGAACTAACAACCGGTATCTTTATGATATGTTTTAAGAAAGTCGGACCACCAAATAGAGAATCACAAATTATCATATCATAAGACTTTTTACGAATTAGCCCCATTACAAAGGGAAGCGCTGCTTCCGTGTAGAGAAGGATATACTCCATAAGCATATAAAAAGGATGCTTATCTGTAGGTCGATAGAATAATAGAAATTCCTCCAGTTCTTTTGAATAGTTCAGAAACTCTGCTCCTGTTAAATTAATCTTTTCCTTAAATTGTTTTGAGCAAAAATAATCTACCTGATTCCCTCTTTCGACTAACTCTTTCACCAAGGGCAGTGTTGGATTAATATGTCCGTTAAGATTCGCATTCACAAAAAGTATTTTAGCCATATGTCTTATCTCCTTATATCACTCTGATATACCACATATTATATCAGAGTGATATAATATTCAAGAGAAATAATTATTTTTATATTTAAAACTATAAAATTTACTCGCTGATTGAGGCTTTCTCTAATGCATAGTCATATTTTACTTGTATTAATCTGTGATTTCGTTATAATAATAGCATATGTTAGAATACACTAACTTATATTTAAATACATAAGGGGATAATTATTTATGATAATCGTATATGACAGTTTAACTGGTTTAGGGAAACAATTTGCGGAAGGCTTGGGATATCCGACTCAAAGTGTGGATTTGGCTATAGCTGAGCCTTGCATTCTGGTTACTCGAAATGTAGGTCTGGGCAATATACCAGACACAACAAGCTTATTTTTAGATAAGCATACGGAATATGTAAAAGGTGTAGTTGTGAATGGCAGCAAAAGATTTGGTCCATTTTATTGCAAAGCCGCAGATAAGATTAATAAACTTTATAAGATTCCAGTGATTCGCAAAATAAGCGGGGCAGGTACTCAAAAGGATCTTGATGCAGTTAAGGAGTTCTTGAAGAGATAAAAAAGTGTCAGCTTTTGCTGATACTTCAGACTATAGAGTAATTTTTGAATTTTGGATTATGCAAAAATAGAAAGTTTATATAGATTAAAGGCACGGGGATTTCCGTGCCTTTAGTAAATCTACGTATTAAGTTGGAAGTTTGTCGTTATATTTAAGTAATTCAAAATTTAGACATCTAAGTAAAAATAAATATTGCTCTTATCGGCTTGACTGGTTCCGCCATATTCGTGCGTGTTAAATCCACCTATTACAAATCCAGATTTTATGTAGAATAAACATGCAGAAAGATTGTTATCTTGACCGATTGTATAAATTCCTCGATAACCATTCTGGGCAGCAATTTTCTTACCCTCATCCAGTAATTGCTTCCCTATTCCGTGACCTCGATACTCCTTACATACTTTTAAATCATCAAGATACAAGTATTTAAAGAAATCATGCCTATAAATCGCAAGTCCTATACACTTTCTGCTCGCATTATAGGCTCCAACAAAAAAACACTCTTTTTTTAGTGCATCAAAATCGTAGTTTTCATCGGGAAATATCATCTCACTGATTTTACTTTCCTCAAATTCCTCGGTTATGTAAGCCCATTTGTTACCATCGTAAGATGGCACCATTTTTCCCCACAAAGTAAATGGTTCATTAGGAATATTTATATCATTCTTAGCAGCTTCAGTAATCCGTCTGATTTCAATCATTTTCAATCCGCTCCTACAAATTCTAATTTATTGACACTTTCGTTCTTTTTAAGAAAAAATATCTTTTCGTGGTATACCGTCGCAGGAAGGAAATTCAATGCCCAATATTTCTGCGATTATGGGTGCTATATCCACCATCTGAACATCACCCAGGTCATATTCATTTTTTATAACTGCACCCGATATTACCAAATTACATTTGTAATCCGGTTTGTCGGGTGAAAAGCCATGGGTTGCATATTTTATACCTTGCGTTTCTAAATCTGAAACAATTGGTCCCTCCAAGCTATCATCAAAGCAATATCCTTTCTTTGCTTCTAACATATAAGGAATAGAAGGTTCTATTCTAAGGTTATCCAGTTCCTCTCTGGTATATAATTTTTCTATACCATAACTATCATCTGCGATTGCCTGCTTAAGAATGTTAAGTACAATTCGTTCTGCTTCAACATCATTCGCTTTGATATGCAGATATGCGGAACCACCGGCATTCTGTACATAGGCTCTCCATTTCATTTGGCCTTCTGCTTCGTAGATGAGACCTTCTGCTTTGAATAACTGATTCAATTTTACTTTATGTCTTATATTAATCTGTCCATGATCACCTATCACGATAAAAACCGTATCCTCGAAGGTGCCAGCTGACTTTGTGGCTGCAATAATCTCTCCGAGTCTTTCATCCATTCGAAGTAATACTTTCTCTACTTCCGCACTATCAATTCCGTTCTCATGTTTGGCATCATCGAGGTCAATCAGGTGCATTAACAATAGATTAGGTTTCTTGCTCCTGATCGTATCTGCAGCGCACTTCGTAGTAAAGTTGTCCAGATAAGGTTGTTCTATTCCTTTCCTGATATGCCCATATTTTTTCTCCATATGAATACTTAAAATAGGACTTCCGTTTTTTAATATCTTAATCGCTTGATTTTCATTTTTTATCGCTCTTATCTCCGGAATATTATATCGAATGGATGCCTTGCCCGTCACAGGCCAAAGAAATCCGGCTGCTTTAAGCCCCTGCTCCTTTACTGCATCATAAATTGTTGGCACTTTAATATCTTTACGAAACCAGAACCACCTTTGATCCTTTTCTTTAATAAAAGGCTGAAGAGGATTATTATGATAGATTCCATGTTTATCGGGATAAACCCCTGTGACCATTGTGGAATGCACCACATAGGTGAGAGTCGGATAGATACTTTTTAATTTGCTGGTATATGCTCCGGTTTTTATCAGCCCCGACAGATGCGGCAGCTTACTCGCCTTCTCCCAGTTATCTTCGGAAAAGGCATCATAGGAGATAACCACAACATGCTTTGCTCTTCTTGACATTTTGTCTCCCTCCTGCCTTCTACAATAGTGCTTAAGAAAGTATTTATTGCAGAATATTCTTTCGCAAACACTACTTCTATAGTCTCTTATCTAATATTCAGAAACCTCAACGCCTACCTTCTGCTCTCTGGGCAACGTTAAAAATACAATAAACCCAATTAAGAATAAAGGAATAATTCCAAATATACTAAGTCTGGCATTACCCGTAATGGTGGTAGTCAGTGACATAATTACCGGTCCGATAATCGCAGAGAACTTACCAAAAATGTTATAAAAACCGAAAAATTCATTAGAATTGTCCTTGGGAACAATCTTTGCATAATAGGATCGGCTAAGTGCTTGAATACCTCCTTGCGCAGAACCAATTAACGCACCAAGAATAAATATGTGCCATACAGAGGATATAAAATAGGCTGCGATACAGGAAATGATATAAGTAAAGATACCAACAATAATCATTAATCTTGCAGAGTATTTTTTTGCAAGAGTTCCATAGAGAATTGCACATGGGAAAGCGATTATCTGTATAATTAATAGAATCCCTAACAAGGTAAAGGTATCCAGTGCATCACCGCCTAAAACTGAGGTGGCATACGGAACTACCATCTTTATTATGGTATCTACTCCATCGATGTAAAAAAAGTAGGCACACAGGAAGACAAATACAATTTTGTGCTGTCTGATATTTTTAAAAGTAACACCAAGTCGCTTGAAACTGTTTGCGACCGGACGTGGTTCCGGTTCAATGTAGTGTCTCTGCTTTACATTTTTAATCATTGGAACAGTTAGCAGTCCCCACCAAAGTGCCGTGATAATAAAGCCAATCTGATAACCTATCGCTTTATATTTGCGACCGCACCATCTCG